>CAISGR010000323.1 GCA_903884945.1 uncultured bacterium | reverse complement strand
CGCCTTTGTGAGTGGCGGCACCAGGGGGATCGGCGCTGCGGTGGCGCAGGCGCTTGCTGACGCCGGCGCACGGGTCATGGTCGCCGGGCGTGGTGCGCCGGGCGAGGTGCCCGGCGGTGTCGCCTTCGTCCCGGCCGACCTCGCGACGGCCGAAGGGTGCGCGAGCGCCAGCGCGGCCATGCTGGCCCGGTTCGGCGGGATCGATATCCTCGTCAACGTCCTCGGCGGATCGTCTTCGCCCGGTGGCGGCCATGCCGCCCTTACCGACGAGCACTGGCAGCGCGAACTCGCGCTCAACCTGATGCCCGCCGTGCGGCTGGACCGCGCCCTGCTGCCCTCCATGCTCGCGCAGGGCGCCGGTGTCGTCGTTCACGTAACCTCGATCCAGCACGAGCTGCCGCTCCCCGAATCGACCACTGCCTATGCCGCCGCAAAGGCGGCGCTCGGCACCTACAGCAAGAGCCTGTCGAAGGAAGTGACACCGAAGGGCGTGCGGGTCGTCCGGGTCTCGCCCGGCTGGGTCGAAACCGAGGCTGCGGCGGCCCTGGCCCATCGCCTCGCGGCGCAGGCGGGGACCGACTATGACGGCGGCAAGAAGATCGTCATGGACTCGCTCGGCGGCATCCCGCTCGGCCGCCCCGCCCGTCCGCAGGAGGTGGCCGATCTCATTGCCTTCCTCGTCTCGCCCCGGGCAAGCGCGATCACCGGCACTGAATATGTCATCGATGGCGGCACGGTGCCGACTGCCTGACCGCAACGGGCCGGCGGCTATGCCCGATTCCCGCGGGCGGGCCCGCAATTATGCTGCGGCGCGGCATCCGTCGCGTGGCCGACGCGCTTCATCGAACCGGTCGGTTCCGCCCCTTGATACCGAAACCGCGCTATGATGGAGATCAGGGACCGGGGCGGGGGCCCGCGGCAAGATTGGAGTAAGCGGGAAGCGTCATGGTTGGTGCAATCGCCTTTGCCTATGGGATGGTGACCAGTTTCGTGCTGTCGGGCGCAGCGCATAACCGCAGGATGCAGCGGCCGAATCCGCCGCTGCTCCAGCATCTCGGCTATGTCTGCCTTGGCTCGTCGGCCGCCTTCTCGGCGCTGCTGTTCGCCTATGCGGGATATGGGCTGCTCGCTGACTGAGCGGCAACCGTTCGTCCGGCCCGGCTACAGCCCGAGCGAGAGCTGGTTCGCGTCATCGGCCGGCACATCGCCGTCCAGCCCGTCCAGGATCGAGCGCGCGAGCGTCTCGGCTGCCCGCGCGCGCAGCCGCGGATCGCGCACGGCGATGCCAAGCCGCGCCCAGGCGGGGGCGCCGAGGATCACGGGGACGATGTCGGCGGGGGCGATGTCTGGGGCGAATCGGCTCATGGGTGCAGATTAGATCAAAACGGGAACATCGCAAAGCGGCAATGCGCCGCGCGGCCTCAGCCCGGCATCCCCAGCCACAGGATCGCGCTGAAGCCGCCACTCGCCAGCGCCACCGCGATGGCGGCGACGGGGCGCCTCATCGCCGCCGCGATCGTCGCGGCCAGGAGGAGCAGCGCCGGCACGAGGAAGGTCGCGGCGAGCGCGAGCCCGGAGCCTTCGCCGCCGCGCATCGTCCAGTCCTCGAACAGCAGGGCGCCGCCCACCGCGACCGCCACGAGCACCACCGCCGCGATGGCGATGGCGGCCCAGGCGGCGAAGGGGAGCAGCCGCATCCCGGCCCTCGTTACTTGCCGGCTTCCGCCAGCGCCTTCATGGTCTCGATCGCGCCCTGGAAGCGCGGGCCGATCCGCTCGAACTGCGCCTTGCGCACTGCATCGGACGGCATCAGCGCGGCGTCGTAGATCAGCGTATAGACGATCTTCGAGCGTGCGGCGTCGACCGGCTCGACCGCCAGCGTGCCGTTATAGGCGAAGCCGGCCATGCCGCCCGCCGTCTGGCCATAGCTGTAGCTATGCCCGGTCCGCGCGATCATCGGCTCGAGCGTGGTGTCATTGAGCCGTCGCACGCTGCCGACATCGCCGGTACCCGAGACGAGCTCGCATTTCAGCTTCAGCCACTCGCCGATCGCGCAATAATCGCCGACGCGCTGCCACACGGCATCGGCCGGCCGCTCGACCAGGATCTCCTTGCGGATCACGACATAATCGGCCGCGCCGGCCGGCATCGCGGCGGCGGTCATGGCGAGGGCAGTGAGGGCGCGGGCGATCGTCATGCGGGGGCCTCTTCCTTCTGTACGATGCCGGGCCTAGCCGCGTTCGCGGCCCGCGCCAAAGTCATTATTGGCTTTTCTGCCCGACGCCCCGACAGGCCGGCGCCCTCAGCGCAGCGGGACCAGCCCCGCGAAGAACGCGACACCCATCACCTGTGCCAGGTTGCGGACGTTGAGCTTGGTCATCATGTTCGCGCGGTAGATCTCCACGGTGCGCGCACTGATCTGCAGCAGGTCGGCGATCCCCTTGTTGGCATGCCCGTCGATCAGGCCGGCCAGCACGGCGCGCTCGCGCGACGACAGGCGGCCGATCCGTGCCCGGGCCAGCCCGATCCGCGCTGCCGCCCCGCCGTCCGCGGCGAGCAGGGCGAAGCCCGCCTCGACCGCAGCGAGCAGCGTTTCCGATTCATACGGTTTTTCCAGCAGGTCGACCGCCCCGGCCCGCATCGCCTCGACCGCCAGGGCGGCGCTGCCGCCGGTGGTCAGGATCACCACGGTGAACTTGCCGGGAAAGCGCGCCTTGATCACGGCCAGCACATCCATGTCGGCGAAATCCGGGGCGTGGAGATCGAGCAGCAACAGGCCGGGATCGAGCGTTGCCGCAACCTTGAGGAAGTCGTCGCCCCGACGGAAGTCGCGGATGACCTTCCCCGGCTCGGCTGAAAGCAGGGCATGCACCGAGCCGCGCGCGGCATCGTGGCTGTCGACGATATAGATGAAACGGGCCATGTCCGATGTCCTTGGATACGCGAACGCAGATGGGAGGATTTCCCGGCGAAACCGCGAACGGCCGCGCCTGTGCGGATGCGCCATCCGCCGTGCTCTCGGAGTGTGTACGTTCATGAAAGCCGTACCAGGGACGCCCCGGCAATGCAGGCAGCCCATGGCGCCGCGGCCCGCAACGGGCATCGCGGTGGATCGACACCAGATCATTTCCCGCACCATTCAGCGTCGGGCTAAGGCGTCCTTTAGAAGATGGTTACCAATTTCAAAATAACAACCGAAATGATTCAAATTCTACGATTAAATAGATCTTCTACCGTACATTTTACGGCCGTTATGGTCGTATGGTCCGAATCCAGCGAGTCGATGAGATGAATATACGGGAAACAAACCGAGTCTTGTTTTGGTATTAATACTTATGTTCAGGCGACAGCACTTGATAATATGGATCGGAAACTAGCGAAGATTGTGGCGGATTGAGCGTCATGCGGCGCGGATCGGCCGGGCGCAGGCCGGTCGCCGCGTCCGTCCGCGCTAGGGCATCGCGCCCTCGCCGTGGTACAGGACGGCACGTCGCTTCCGCCCATGGTACCGCGACGGCCGAAAGGCCGATCGCGCTCCCGCTTGATCAAGGACGCATCATGCCTGCTTTCCACACGCTACGCCGCGCGCCGGCACTTTCCCTGACCAGACGGGGTGGCTGAGATGGCCGGGACGATATCCGCCGCCGCGCATCCCGCCGGCCCGCTCTCGCCCGAACTGCTGCGCCGGATGCACGGCTATTGGCGCGCGGCCAATTACCTGTCGGTCGGCCAGATCTATCTGCGCGCCAACCCGCTGCTCGAGCGGCCGCTGACGATCGCCGACGTTAAACCGCGCCTGCTCGGCCATTGGGGAACCACGCCCGGGCTGAACCTGCTCTATGTCCATCTCAACCGGCTGATCGTCGAGCACGAACTGAACATGATCGCGGTGATCGGCCCCGGCCATGGCGGCCCCGGTCTCGTCGCCAACACCTGGCTCGAGGGCAGCTATACCGAGCGCTATCCGGCGATCGAGCGCAGCCGGGGCGGGATGGAGCGGCTGTTCCGGCAATTCTCCTGGCCGGGCGGCATCCCCAGCCATGTCGCGCCCGAGACGCCGGGATCGATCCATGAAGGCGGCGAACTGGGCTATTCGCTCGCCCATGCCTATGGCGCCGTGTTCGACAATCCGGATCTGATCGTCGCCTGCGTGGTCGGCGACGGCGAGGCCGAGACGGGGGCGCTCGCGACGAGCTGGCACAGCAACAAGTTCCTCAATCCCGCGCGCGACGGCGCGGTGCTGCCGATCCTCCATCTCAACGGTTTCAAGATCGCCAACCCGACGATCCTCGCGCGGATCGGCGGCGACGAACTGGCCGAGCTGATGCGCGGCTATGGGTATGAGCCGCATTTCGTCGAAGGTGACGATCCCGAGATCGTCCACCAGCTGCTCGCCGCGACGCTCGACACCGTGCTGGCCCGGATCCGCGAGATTCAGGCGGCGGCGCGATCGGGCGGCGCCACCGAGCGCCCGCGCTGGCCGATGATCGTGCTCCGGACCCCCAAGGGCTGGACCGGGCCGAAAGTCGTCGACGGCAAGCCGGTCGAGGGGACGTGGCGTGCGCACCAGGTGCCGATCGCCGATTTCGAGGATCCGGAGCATCTGCGCCAGCTCGAGGATTGGATGCTGAGCTACCGCCCGGCCGAGCTGTTCGACGAACGCGGCAAGTTCGTCGACGACTATGCCTCCCTCGCGCCGACCGGGCATCGCCGGATGGGATCGAACCCGCATGCCAATGGCGGCGAACTGCTGGTGCCGCTCTCGCTCCCCGATTTCCGGGACCATGCCGTCGCGCTGCCTGGTCCCGGCCAGGTCAAGGCAGCGGCGACCGCGGTGCTCGGCGGCTGGCTGCGCGACGTGATGGCCTACAATATGAACGCGGCGAACTTCCGCCTGTTCGGGCCGGACGAGACCGCGTCGAACCGGCTGCAGGCGGTC
Source organism: uncultured bacterium (assembly GCA_903884945.1). Taxonomy (GTDB): domain Bacteria; phylum Pseudomonadota; class Alphaproteobacteria; order Sphingomonadales; family Sphingomonadaceae; genus Sphingomonas. The sequence continues at coordinate 2,825 of CAISGR010000323.1, read as the reverse complement.
TATGACGTCACCGGCAAGGCGTGGATGGCGGAAACCGAGCCCGTCGACGAGAATCTGAGCCATGACGGCCGGGTAATGGAAGTGCTGAGCGAGCATCTCTGCCAGGGCTGGCTCGAGGGCTATCTGCTGACCGGCCGGCATGGGCTGTTCTCCTGCTACGAGGCCTTCGTCCACATCGTCGATTCGATGCTCAACCAGCATGCCAAATGGCTCAAGGTGACGCGGACCATCCCGTGGCGAAAACCGATCGCCTCGCTCAACTATCTGCTGACCTCGCATGTCTGGCGGCAGGACCATAATGGCCTGTCGCACCAGGATCCGGGCTTCATCGACCATGTCGCCAACAAAAAGGCCGATGTGGTGCGGATCTACCTGCCGCCCGACGCCAACACCTTGTTGTCGGTGGCCAGCCACTGCCTGCGCAGCCGGCATTATGTGAACGTGATCGTCGCCGGCAAGAACCCCGAATGGCAATGGCTCGGGATCGACGAGGCGGTGCGCCACTGCACCGCGGGCGCGGGCATCTGGGAATGGGCGAGCGACGAAGGCGAGCCCGATGTGGTGATGGCCTGTGCCGGCGACGTGCCGACGCTCGAGACGATGGCGGCGGTGATGCTGCTGCGGGAGTTCGTGCCCGACATCCGCATCCGGGTGATCAATGTCGTCGACCTGATGGTGCTCCAGCCGCAGAGCGAGCATCCGCACGGGCTCGACGAGCGCGCCTTCGATGCGCTGTTCACCACCGACAAGCCGGTGATCTTCGCCTTCCACGGCTATCCGTCGCTGGTCCACAAGCTGACCTATCGGCGGACCAACCACGCCAATATCCATGTGCGCGGCTACAAGGAGGAAGGGACGACCACCACGCCGTTCGACATGGTCGTGCTCAACGATCTCGATCGCTACCGCCTCGCGCTCGACGCGATCGAACGGATCCCGCGGCTGCGCGATCGCGTGCCGGCCGAGGCCGATCGCTACTGGACGATGATGGAGCGCCACAAGCTCTACATCGCCGAACATGGCGACGATCTGCCCGAGATCCGCGACTGGCAATGGCAGCGGTGAGCGCTGCGGCGCGGCACATCCTGACGCTCAACGAGGGCTCGTCCTCGTTCAAGTTCGGGCTCTACGCCGCGGGGCCGGACGGGATCGCGGCGCTGGCCGCGGGCGAGGTCGATCAGGCCGGCGGGCATGCGGCGAGCTTCGACGGGATCGCGGCGGCGCTGGGCGGCGTGCGGCCCGACGCGATCGGCCACCGCATCGTCCATGGCGGCCCCGGCCTGTTCGAGGCGGTCCGGATCGATGCCGGGGTGATCGCGAAACTGGAGGCGGCGACTGCCTTCGCCCCGTTGCACGGCCCGGCCGCGCTGGCGCTGATCCGCGCGGCGGGGCTGCGCTTCCCGGGCGTGCCGCAGGTCGCCTGCTTCGATACCGGCTTCCATGCCGGCCTGCCCGATCTGGCGGCGGTGCTGCCGGTGCCTCGGGCGCTCCGGGCGGAGGGCATCCGCCGGTTCGGCTTTCACGGCCTGTCGTGCCAGTCGATCCTGCACCAGCTCGGCGCGGCGCTGCCCGAGCGGCTGATCATCGCCCATCTCGGCAGCGGGGCGAGCGTTACGGCGGTGCGCGCGGGCCGGTCGGTCGATACCAGCATGGGGCTCACCCCGTCGGGCGGGCTGGTGATGGCGACGCGTGCGGGCGATCTCGATCCCGGCCTGATGCTGTTCCTGCTGCGCGAGCATGGCCTCGATGCGGATACGCTCGAGCAGCTGGTCGATCGCCAGTCCGGCCTGCTCGGCATTTCCGGCCTCTCGCCTGACCTGCGCCGCCTGCGCGCGGCGGCGGCGACCGATCCGGACGCCGATCTCGCGATCCGGCTCTTCTGCCGCTCGGTCGCGCGCCATGTCGCGGCGATGATGGTGGCGCTGGGCGGGGCGGACATGATCGTCTTCACCGGCGGCATCGGCGAGCATGACGCCGCGGCGCGCGCTGCGATCTGCGCTGACCTGGCCTGGGCCGGCGTGCCGGACCGCGTCGCCGTGCGCGTGCTGGAATCGCGCGAGGGCGAGCAGATCGCGCGCGAGGTGGCGCGGCTGATCGCCGGGTGACGGGTTGTCGCGGTGGTCTGCCTCCTGGAATCGCTGCCGCCCACGGTGAACCGGCTCCTCATCACCGTTCGTTTCGAGCGAAGTCGAGAAACCTGCGTAGCGCCCGCCGCGCGGACCGCCCGGTTGCGCTTCACTACGAAGCCGCGCTCAATGCCCCGTCAGGGCGTGCCAAGCGCTGCCCAGCGCCTTGAAGATCAGCGCGACCGTGATGCCGACGAGGACCCAGGTGAAGATCACGCCGAGGCTGTCCGCCAGCCCGGTCAGCGTCCGGGTGTCGCGGCTGAGCGTGTCGAAGATATTGGGGTTCAGCACTGCGGTGCCGCCACGGATCGTCGCGCTTTCGCCCGGCCGGCTGAGCGTGATCCATTCGCCTGCCTGGAACGCCGTCCAGGCGAGCCCGGCGCCGGCCAGCGCGACCGGGATCTGCAGGATCGCGCGCAGCCGCACCGCTGCCGGCCGCACCACGCCGACGGCGTCGACTGCGATCTGCGCCAGGGCATAGCAGAGGATCGGCGTGAACAGCGTCGCCCAGATCGCGGTCGGCGCGATCGTCAGCGGCTCGCGGTGCACCCCCAGCGTCACCAGCCCCGGCAGGTGCAGCGCACCCACCCACCAGGCCACGAACACCATGCCCCAGATCACTGATCCGAGCGCGCCGGCGCCGGGCCACATCCGCCAGGGCGCGGGGCGATGCTGGCGCGGCGCGCGCGGGCCGGCGGG
>CAISGR010000322.1 GCA_903884945.1 uncultured bacterium | reverse complement strand
GTATACGCCCAGCTTTAAGAAGAGGCATTCGGAAACCATGCGAACGGCATCGTATTTTTATGACAGCAGATAGATCAGGGGCTTAAACGAGTAAAAGAGAATTACGAAATACTGAAGCCCCGCCGGCTGGGCGTGCGGATTGCCAATCTTCGCGCCGCGGATCGCGTTCGGCGGCGTTAGTCCTTGATGCCGCGACATTCATTTTTTTGGCCTACCTGCCGATAGAGCCCTAAAGCATCGCAGAGCAAAGCTGATGAATCATCAACGCTACTCGTTCAAAGGGTATCTTCTTGACCCACTTTCCAGAGAACTCTGGCGCGAGGGCGAAGCGATTCCACTCTCCTCTAGCACGTTCGACTGTCTCGTCTATCTGGTGGAACACCGGGATCGCCCCGTTTGGCGCGACGAACTTATCTCCGCGGTATGGGCCCGAGCTGATGTGAGTGACAGTCTGTTGGCTCAAACGATCGTTCGCTTGCGGCGCGTCTTGGGCGAAAACGGTAAAGAACAGCAGACCATCCGGACAATTCTTCGTGTGGGATACCGTTGGATGGCCGATACCGAGGTGCACACAGGCCCTCCGGCGGCCGCGCCGAATATCAACCGCGACACCGCGCTGCCGTCTATAGCCAGATCACTTCCCGTCGAGAGTGACGGTCCCCCGTCCTACAAACTTGATCCAATGCACCATCGTTTTTTAATCATTGGGGCTGCGGTAGCGGCGATTGTTTTATTCACGTGTGTTGCCTGCTTCGCGCTTGCCTGCCGCCACTAGCCAACGAGGCCCATCGAGGCCTGCGAAACGCTCGTTGACGGTGGTGTTAACCGTTGCCAAAATTTCTTTTGCTGACGCGCCATTTTGTCCCCGAACGAGCGCCTCGTGCGCAAAGGTTGTCCTTTCAATGACATCGACAATGGGTTGGAACGCCATGTTGATCGGTGTGGGAGCCTGTCAGGATTTTTGTGTGCTGAGCCATACACTGCCCGCTGGGCAAGGAAGGACGTATGGCAAAGAAAGATACGGGGCCGTTCACGGCCGAGTTGCTGGATTCGCTGCTGGCGGGGCGAGATCCGAAGGGCATTCTCGAATCAGGCGGCCTGATCGGTGACCTGAAGAAGGCATTGGCCGAGCGCATGCTCAATGCCGAGATGGACGTTCACCTGGAGGGCGAGGCCGAAGCGGGGTTGTCCAATCACCGCAACGGCAGCAGCTCAAAGACGGTGCTGACGCCGGAAGGTCCTATGGGGTTGTCGATCCCGCGAGACCGCCACGGTCGCTTCGATCCGGCGCTGATCGCCAAGTACCGGCGCCGCTTTCCCGGCTTCGACGACAAGATCATTGCGCTCTACGCTCGCGGCATGAGCACGCGCGATATCCAGAGCCATGTGCGCGAGCTGTACGGCATCGAGGTGTCGCCGGACCTGGTCTCGGCGGTCACCGATTCGGTGATCGACGAGGTGACGGCTTGGCAGTCCCGGCCGCTGGAGCCGACCTATGCCATCGTCTTCTTCGACGCGCTGCGCGT
>CAISGR010000321.1 GCA_903884945.1 uncultured bacterium | reverse complement strand
AGCCTGGTCAACGATCTCTTCCCCGGCATGCCGGCGAAGATCTCGGGCGAGGGCTATGCCTCGCTCCACCTCAACGCCTCGCTGCGGCATGATTATGCTTATGACGAGGTCGTGGTGAACCTGCCGATCGGCGGCTTCTACCGCCAGCGGCATACCGGCGAGGTGCACGCCTATTCGGCGCAGCTGATGCACCTCCTGCAGACCGCCGTCGCGACCGACAGCTATTCGACCTATCTGCAATTCTCGCGCGGGGTGGAGGCGCTGCCCCCGATCTATCTGCGCGACCTGTTCCAGTTCAACTTCCCGAACGAGGGGGTCCCGGTCGACCAGGTCGAGGCGATCACCGAGATCCGCAAGCGCTTCGTGACGCCGGGCATGTCGCTCGGCGCCCTCAGCCCGGAGGCGCACGAGACGCTGGCGATCGCGATGAACCGGATCGGCGCCAAGGCCGTGTCGGGCGAGGGCGGCGAGGACAGGGCGCGCTACGAACCCTATCCGAACGGCGACAACGCCAATTCTGGCGTCAAGCAGATCGCCTCGGGCCGCTTCGGCGTGACCGCTGAATATCTCAACGCCTGTGACGAGATCGAGATCAAGGTCGCCCAGGGTGCCAAGCCCGGCGAGGGCGGGCAGCTGCCCGGCTTCAAGGTGACCGAGTTCATCGCGAAGCTGCGCCACGCCACGCCCGGTGTCACGCTGATCTCGCCGCCGCCGCACCACGATATCTATTCGATCGAGGATCTGGCGCAGCTCATCTATGATCTGAAGCAGATCAATCCGGTCGCACGCGTCTGCGTGAAGCTGGTCAGCTCGGCCGGCATCGGCACCGTCGCGGCCGGCGTGGCCAAGGCGCATGCCGATGTGATCCTGGTGTCGGGCCATGTCGGCGGCACCGGGGCCTCGCCCCAGACCAGCATCAAATATGCCGGCACGCCGTGGGAAATGGGCCTGTCCGAGGTCAACCAGACGCTGACGCTCAACGGCCTGCGCGGGCGTATCAAGCTGCGCACCGATGGCGGACTCAAGACGGGGCGCGACATCGTCATCGCCGCGATCCTCGGCGCCGAGGAATTCGGCATCGGCACGCTGAGCCTCGTGGCGATGGGCTGCATCATGGTCCGGCAGTGTCACTCCAACACCTGCCCGGTCGGGGTGTGCGTGCAGGACGAGCGCCTGCGGGCCAAGTTCACCGGCACGCCGGAAAAGGTTATCAACCTGATGACCTTCATCGCCGAGGAGGTCCGCGACATCCTTGCCCGGCTCGGCTTCCGCAGCCTGGACGAGGTGATCGGCCGCACCGAGCTGCTCCGCCAGGTCAGCCGCGGCGCCGAGCATCTCGACGATCTCGATCTCAACCCGATCCTCGCCAAGGTCGATGCCGACGATACCCAGCGGCGCTTCAGCCTGACGGCCTGGCGCAACGAAGTGCCGGACAGCCTCGATGCGCAGATGATCAAGGATGCGGCGGCGGTCTTCTCGCGCGGCGAGAAGATGCAGCTGACCTATTCGGTGCGCAACACGCACCGTGCGGTCGGCACGCGCCTCTCGAGCGAGATCACGCGCAAGTTCGGCATGTCGAAGCTCGCCGACGGCCATGTCCATGTCCGCCTGCGCGGCTCGGCCGGCCAGTCGCTTGGCGCCTTCCTGTGCAAGGGCATCACGCTCGAAGTCTTCGGCGACGCCAACGACTATGTCGGCAAGGGCCTGTCCGGCGGCATCATCGCGGTCCGCCCGGTGGTCAGCTCGCCGCTCGCCAGCCAGAACAACACGATCATCGGCAACACCGTGCTCTATGGCGCGACCGCGGGCAGCCTGTTCGCGGCCGGCCAGGCCGGCGAGCGCTTCGCCGTGCGCAACTCGGGCGCGACCGTGGTGGTCGAAGGCTGTGGTGCGAATGGCTGCGAGTATATGACCAACGGCACCGCCGTGGTGCTCGGCCCGGTCGGCGCCAATTTCGGCGCGGGCATGACCGGCGGCATGGCGTTCGTCTACGATGCCGATGGCAGCTTCGAGCGCCGCGCCAATCCGGAGAGCATCGTGTGGCAGCGCCTGTCCTCGATGCACTGGGAGGCCGTGCTGCTCAACCTGGTCCGGGCGCACCACGCGGCGACCGACAGTAAATGGTCGGGGGCGCTGCTCGACGACTGGGGCCGCGCGATCGAGCATTTCTGGCAGGTCGTGCCGAAGGAGATGCTGACGCGGCTGGCGCATCCGCTCGACGACCGGGTGGAGATGGTCGCGGCGGAATAGCCACGGCCGGCAAAGGCTTGCGCAGTCGCATTCGATCGGCCGCGCCATCGCCGCGATGACGACCATTGCGGCTGCCACATGCGGACCCTAACACGGCCGCATGTGGCAGCTATATCAATTTCCCCTGTGCCCCTTCTCGCGCAAAGTCCGTCTTCTCCTCGGCGAGAAGGGCGTCGGTTATGAACTGGTGCGCGAATCGCCCTGGGACCGGCGGGACGAATTCCTCGACATGAACCCGGCCGGCCAGGTGCCGGTGATGGCCAATACCGCCCGGAACATCCTGCTGATGGATTCGATGGCGATCTGCGAATATCTCGAGGAGACGGTCGACAAGGCGGCGATGATCAACGGCACTGCGGTCAATCGCGCCGAGATTCGCCGGCTCGTCGCCTGGTTCGATACGCAATTCTTCCAGGACGTCACCGCGCCGCTGCTCGGCGAGCGCATGCTCAAGCGGATCGTGACCAAGGCAGCGCCCGAGGCGAAGCTGCTGCGCGAGGCGATGAAGGCGGCAGAGCGTCATCTCGACTATACCGATTACCTGCTCGATCATCACAACTGGATGGCGGGCGCGACGATGAGCCTCGCCGATCTCGCCGCCGCGGCGCAGATTTCGGTCGCCGACTATCTCGGCGGGATCGACTGGAAGGGCCATGAGCAGACTGCGCGCTGGTATCGCGGGCTCAAGAGCCGCCCGAGCTTCCGGCCGCTGCTGTCCGAGCGGATGGAGGGGATCACGCCCCCCAAGGAATATGACGATGTGGATTTCGATTTCTGATGCACAAGACGCCTGACCCGCAGGCCCCGGCGGCCGCCATGATCGGCTTCGACGATTTCCTCGCGGTGGATATCCGCGTCGGCACGATCGTCGAGGCACTGCCCTTCCCGGAAGCGCGGAAACCCGCCTACCGGCTGTCGATCGATTTCGGCCCGGTGATCGGGATCAGGCGCTCCTCCGCCCAGATCACTGAACATTATGCGCTGGAGGATCTGCCCGGGCGGCAGGTCGCGGCAGTGGTCAATTTTCCGCCGCGCCAGATCGGGCCGATGATGTCCGAAGTGCTGACCCTCGGCTTCCCGGACGAGCAGGGCAAGGTGGTGCTCGTCGCGCCGGGTGTCGCGGTGCCCAATGGCGGCCGCCTGTTCTGACCGGCTGCCGCCCGGGCGTCGATTCAAACCCGGCGTGATGCCGCTAGGACGGTGAACGCTTCGAGCTGCCCCCCCGCCGCGCGAATCGGCTCTTTCTCCTGTGCAGAAGTCGGCGATTTTCCCTGTTCCGCCGCGCTTTTTCCCTTCTGTGGACGCCCCCAGGGAAGCAAGCGTAAAATTCGAGTATTGGCACGAGATCGGATGCTGCCTTCTGTCCGGCCTGTTGAGCAGCCTTTGCTGCTGGCCCGTATGGGAGTGCGCGAACCGGATCCAGATCT
>CAISGR010000320.1 GCA_903884945.1 uncultured bacterium | reverse complement strand
AGGGGACCGCTTGCGCGGATCGTTTGTCAGGCTGGAACCATGGAGCCGACCGGGGGCAGGCGCTGCCCGACGCTGCCGAGCATTCCGACCACCATCTCTCGCATGGGGTGCCAGAAGGCCGAGAGCGTGAGCAGCGCGGAGCCGATCACGAGCGCCGTGAACGCCCAGGCGAGTTCGACCGCGCCTGCGGTGTGGAACAGCGAGTACATGGCGAAGAGAACATAGGCGAGGCTCGAGACGAGTAGTGCGCGCCGGTCGACCGCCAGGGCCACGAAGGCGAAGACGAGATAGAGGGCGAGCACGATCGCCGCGGTATCGAGCGTGATGTTCTCGTTGAACACGCCCAGCATCTGGAACACCGGGTGCGCGATCAGCGGGGCGGCGGCGAGGTGCAGCCAGAAGGCGACATCGGCCCGGCGCGTGCGGCGCTCGCGGTCGGACATGTCCCACCACATGGCGAGCGCGAACACGGCGAGACCGCTGACGAACAGGATCGGGTAGATGGCATCCTTCGCTGCCGGAATCGCCGCGAGCGTGACGGCGACGGCCACGCCGACCAGCGCGGCGGCACCGGCGGCAACGGTGATCGGCACCATGAAGCGCTTCCAGTGCAGCCAGGCAGCGCCGGCGGCAACCAGGCCGATGCCGGCGCCGATCAGCGCATTGGTGCGTTCCGAGAAGTCGGGATCGAGCTCGACGAGCACGCCGATGAGCGTCGCGGCCACGCCGCCCACGAAGCCGACCAGCAGCAGAATGCTCGGCAATGCCATGCGCCTGCGCTTGGTGAAATATTCCGCGAGCGCCCACGAGATCACCGCGACCAGCCCCCCGGCGAGCGGTGTCGTCACCGACTTGCCGATCCAGGCGACGGCGACGAGCACCAGCCCCACGGCGATCGAGACGAAGATGTCGTTGAATCCGCTCAGGAGCCGGAAATGCTCCTCGTCGACCGCCGGGGCCGCATGGCTCGCCGCCACATGGTTGCGCAGGGCCGCCGCGGCGTCACGGGAGATGGCTCCCGCCGCCACGGCGTCCTCAAGATCGCTTTCGCTGTACATGGCATTCCTCCTGTTCGTTACGGGAGGAATACCACTTGTGTATTGCTATTGCAATACACTGCTACAGCTTAGCCGCCCTGTAGCTTCTTCAGGATCGACATGGTCTGTTCCGAACCGGATTCGGGGGTCAATTCGTCGGTCCGGTCGATGATCTCGCTCCAGTGCGCGGCGATGCCTTCCGGGCTCAGTTCGTCACCGGTCAGGAGCTTGCCCTGGGTCAGGGTGATATAGGCGGCCTGGAACACGCCGGCACCGGCGCCGACGATCATGTTGGTCGGCGCCTCCTCGGAAACGAGGTAGAGAGCCGCTGGCACGACCTTCTCGGGCGCGAATGCCTTGAAGGCTTCGGCCGGGAACAGGTCCTCGGTCATGCGCGTGCCGGCGGTCGGGGCGAGGGTGTTGACCTTGATGTTGTTCTTGGCGCCCTCAAGATAGAGCGTCTTGGTCAGGCCGGCGAGGCCGAGCTTGGCTGCGCCGTAATTGGCTTGGCCGAAATTGCCGTAGAGGCCGGTCGAGGATGCGGTCATCAGGATGCGGCCGTAATTCTGCGCGCGCATCGTCTCCCAGACGGCCTTGCTGACGTTGGCGGAACCGATCAGATGGACGTCGACGACGAAACGGAAATCGGCCGGCTCCATCTTGGCGAAGCTCTTGTCGCGCAGCACGCCGGCATTGTTGATCAGGACGTGGACTCCGCCCCACTTCTCCTTCGCCTTGGCGACGAGCTCGACCATGTGATCATATTCGGTGACGCTGCCGCCATCCGACATCGCCTCGCCGCCCGCTGCCTTGATCTCCTCGACCACCTGGAGCGCCGCGTCCGAATGGCCGGTGCCGTCACGCGCCCCGCCGAGATCATTCACCACGACTTTCGCGCCGCGCCTGGCGAGCTCCAAGGCATAGGCCCGGCCCAACCCGCCGCCGGCGCCAGTCACGATTGCGACGCGGTCTTTGAAACTGATGGTCATTTCAGGCGCTCCTGCACTGTGCTCGAGCGCTTCCTATTCTATCGTGCCGGCAAGGCAAGGGCGGGGCAAGGGCGGGCGCTCGGAAGCGCCCGCCCCTTGTTCAGCGTCCGCCGCGCTGCACGCACTTGTCGAACTGACCGCGCTTGCAGATCGGATAGTGCGCCAGCGGGGGCGGCGGGGGGAAAGCCTGATCCGGCGGCGGGGCCTGGACAAAGACCGGCTTCACGCCGGGCGTGAGGGGGCCGGAAAGTGCAGGCTGGGCGGGCTGATAGCCGCCGGCGGGGTCCGGGGCCGCGGTGGCGGCCGGCTGGGTCGCTTGCGTGGACATATCCTGCGCCATCACGGGTGTGGTGACCGCGAGGGCGGCCAAGAGGATCAACTTCATTGGTGTCTCCTGCATTTGTGCGCAGGCTCTCGCCGCGCCCCGCCCAAACGCGCGGAGGGGCACAAGGCTCCCTCGTTTTGCAGCCGAATCGATTCTCTTTACGCACCCGAGTCGAGCGCATAGCCGGCCGACCGGACGGTGCGGATGATGTCGGGGCGGTCGGCGCCGTTGATCGCCTTGCGCAGCCGCCGGATATGGACGTCGACGGTGCGCGATTCGATGTCGGAATCATGCCCCCATACCGCGTCGAGCAGCCGCTCGCGCGAGAAGACCCAGCCCGGATGCTCGAGGAAATGCTTGAGCAGCCGGAATTCGGTCGGGCCGAGCGGAACGACCTCGCCGCCGCGACGGACCTTGTGGCCGACCGTGTCCATCTCGAGATCGCCATAGGTCAGCTGTTCGCCCGCCAGCGCCGGGCGAACGCGGCGCAGCACGGCGCCGACCCGGGCGACGAGCTCGCGCGGGGAGAAGGGCTTGGTGACATAGTCGTCGGCGCCCGTCTCAAGCCCGCGCACCCGATCCTCTTCCTCGCCGCGCGCGGTGAGCATGATGATCGGTACGTTAGCCGTCTCGGGCATGCGCCGCAGTCGCCGGCACACCTCGATCCCGGACAGCCCCTCGACCATCCAGTCGAGCAGGACGATGTCGGGGGTCTGCTCCTTGGCGAGAAGCAGCGCCTCTTCGCCGTCAGGGGTCTGCTTGACCTCGAAATCCTCGCGCTTGAAATGATAGATCAGGAGTTCGGCAAGCGCCGCATCATCCTCAACAAGCAGCATTTTCGCCCGGGCCATCATATGCTCCTTCAGCTCGTCGCAAGGGCGCCGCGGTCACGCTCGGTCATGTGCGTGCCGGTGGCGGCGTAGTAAACCATTTCGGCGACATTGGTCGCGTGATCGCCAACCCGTTCGAGGTTCTTGGCGATGAACAGGAGATGCGCGACCTGGCCGATCGTCTTCGGATTCTCCATCATATGCGTGACGAGAACCCGGAAGAGGCTGTTGTAGAAATCGTCTACCGCCTTGTCGCGCTCGCACACCAGCAGGGCAGCCTCGGCATCGCGCGCGGCGAAGGCGTCGAGCACATCATGGACCAGCTCGGCTGCAAGCGCGGCCATTGCGGGGAGCACCGACAACGGCTCGATCTCGCCATGGCTGTCGATCAGGGGGACGCGTTTCGCGATGTTCTTGGCATAATCGCCAATCCGCTCGACCACGCCGGCGATCTTCAGCGCCGCGACGACTTCGCGCAGATCCACCGCCATCGGCGCACGCAGCGCGATGATGCGGACGGCAAGCTGCTCGACCTGCATTTCCAGCGCGTCGATCTTCTTGTCCTCGGCGACGATCCGCGCAGCCGCCTCCAGATCATGCCGCTGCAATGCCTCGATCGCGGCACCGATCGCCTGCTCGGCGAGCCCGCCCATCTGCGCGATGAGGCCGCGCAGTTCGCCGATATCCTCGTCAAAGGCCTTTACCGTATGTTCGCTCACTGCATCTGTCCCGTCGCTCAGCCGTACCGGCCGGTGATATAGTCGCGCGTGCGCTCCTCGCGCGGATTGGTGAAGATGTCCGAGGTTGCGCCATATTCGATCAGCGTGCCGAGATGGAAAAACGCGGTTCGCTGCGAGACGCGCGCCGCCTGCTGCATGTTGTGGGTGACGATCACGATCGCGTAGCGTCCCTTGAGCTCGTGAATCAGCTCCTCGATTTTTGCGGTCGCGATCGGATCGAGTGCTGAACAGGGCTCGTCCATCAGGATTACCTCGGGATCGACGGCGATCGCGCGGGCGATACACAGCCGTTGCTGCTGGCCGCCGGACAGTGCGGTGCCGCTGTCCTGCAGGCGATCCTTCACTTCCTCCCACAGCCCGGCGCGCTTCAGCGACTGCTCGACGATCCCGGCGAGATGGCTCTTGCTCGATGCAAGGCCGTGGATGCGCGGCCCATAGGCGACGTTCTCGAAGATCGATTTGGGGAAGGGATTGGGCTTCTGGAATACCATGCCGACACGGGCGCGGAGCTGCACCACGTCCATCTCGGGCGCGTAGATATCCTCGCCGTCCAGCCGGATGTCCCCCGTCACCGTCGCGCTCGCGACGGTGTCGTTCATACGGTTGAGCGTGCGCAGGAAGGTCGACTTGCCGCAGCCCGACGGACCGATAAAGGCAGTGACCAGATCCTGGTCGATGTCGATCGACACGTCGCTGATCGCCTGCTTCTTGCCGTAGAAGACGTTTACGTTGTGGGCCGTCATCTTGAGATGTTGGGTCATTACCAGCGGGTCTCGAATCGGTTGCGGAGGTAGATCGCGACGCCGTTCATCGCGAGCAGGAACACGAGCAGCACGATGATCGCCGTGCTGGTCTTCTCAACGAAGCCGCGATTCACCTGGTCGGACCACAGGAAAATCTGCACCGGCAGCACCGTCGCCGGGTCGGTCAGCCGTTCCGGGGGCGACGCGATGAACGCGCGCATCCCGATCATCAGGAGCGGGGCCGTCTCGCCCAGTGCGCGGGCCATGCCGATGATCGTGCCGGTGAGGATCCCCGGGAGGGCGAGGGGGAGCACATGGTGGAACACCACCTGCACGGGCGAAGCGCCGACCGCGAGCGCGGCGTCGCGGATCGATGGCGGCACCGCCTTGATTGCGTTGCGCCCGGCGATCACGATCACTGGCATCGTCATCAAGGCCAGCGTGAGCCCGCCGACGATCGAGGCGGAGCGCGGCAGGTGGAAGGTGTTGAGAAACACCGCAAGGCCGAGCAGCCCGAAGATGATCGAGGGTACAGCCGCCAGATTGTTGATCGAGACCTCGATCAGGTCGGTCCAGCGGTTCCTGGGGGCATATTCCTCGAGGTAGAGCGCCGAGAGTACGCCGATCGGGAAGGCGAGCAGCAGCGTGACGATCATCGTAAAGATCGATCCCTTCAGCGCGCCCCAGATACCCACCATCGTCGGATCGGTCGAATCGGCCTCGCTCAGGAACGACAGGTTGAAGCCCGTGGTCAGCACGCCGGCGGCCTTCAGCCGGGCGACCGTTGCCTCCGCGGCCGGCGAGCCATGGCCCTTGGCGGCGATGTCGATCGCGTCCGCCGCGGGAACGGCGATCGTCGCGCGCCCGCGCAGTAGTGCCGGGTCCGCCTTCACCGCCGCGCGGACAGCGAGCCATGCGCCGTCCGAAATCAGCTTGTCCCCGTCCTTGCCGAAGGCAGCGGTCGCGGCACCGTCGGTCGCCCCTTCGATGCCGGCACCGGCCAGCGCAAGATCGGCACCGGGCCCGGCGAGCCTTGCGGGATCGAGCGTAAGCCCGGCCCTGGGAAAGTCGACGGGCAACCGGATTTCGGTACGGGTGAACCCGCCAAGGCCGTTCGCCAGCATCGTGGAGAGCAGGAAGACGAGAAAGCCGGCTGACAATACCACCGCAGCCAGCCCCAGCAGCCGGAAACGGCGTTCCGCAGCATAGCGGCCCCGAATGCGGCGCTGCATCGCCGCGCCGCGCCAGTCGGTCGGTATGCGGTGGATCTGCACCTTATTCATTCATACGCCTCCCGATAGCGCTTCACCACGGTGAGGGCGATGACGTTGAGCAGCAGCGTGACGACGAACAGGGTGAGGCCCAGCGCGAAGGCGGCGAGCGTCTTGGGGCTGTCGAATTCGGCCTCGCCGGTGAGCAGGTCGACGATCTGCTTGGTTACCGTGGTCGCGCTGGCGAAAGGATTGAGCGTGAGGGTCGCGACGCCGGAGGCGGCCATCACGACGATCATCGTCTCGCCAATCGCGCGGCTGACCGCGAGAAGAACGCCCCCGACCACGCCCGGCAGGGCGGCGGGCAACAGCACGCGACGGATCGTTTCGGACGGCGTGGCGCCCATCGCCAGGCTCCCGTCGCGCATCGAAGCGGGGACAGCGGCGATCGAATCATCGGCCATCGAGGAAACGAACGGGATGATCATGACGCCCATCACCAGCCCGGCCGCGAGCGCACTCTCCGACGAAGCCCAACTGATCCCGAACCACACCGCAAGGTCACGCACGGCGGGAGCGACGGTCAATGCGGCAAAATAGCCATAGACCACCGTGGGAACGCCCGCGAGCATCTCCAGGATCGGCTTCATCCACGCCCGCACGCGCGGCGCGGCATATTGGGTGAGATAGATGGCGCTCATCAGGCCGAACGGGATGGCCACGATCATCGCGATGACGGCGCCGATGAAGAAGGTCCCCCAGAACAGCGGCACCGCGCCGAGCGAGGCACCCGGATCACTGGCCGAGATCACCTGCGGGCTCCAGTGGGTGCCGAACAGGAAATCGCCGATCGGCACCATGCTGAAGAAGCGCGCGGATTCGAACAGCAGCGAGGCGACGATACCGAGCGTGGTCAGGATCGCGATCAGCGATGCAGACAGCAACAACGCCATCACCACGCGCTCGACCTGGGTCCGTGCGCGGAATGCAGGGCGAACGCGCATGAACGCCAAAGCGCCGGTGGCAAAGGCGAGCAGCAGCGCGGCAACGCTGCCGATCCAGTCATAGCGCTTTTGCGCGGCGGCATAGGCCGGTGCCAGAGTCCGGGAGAGTGGATGGAAGGCGCCGAAGCTGCGCCCCGCGGCGAGATTGCGCGCCTCGGAGAGGATCGATGCCCGCTCGAACCGATCGGCGGGAAGCTGGGCGGCGGCCGGTGCGCGCAGGACCGCGTCGGTGACGAGCGCTGGCGAGGTCGACGTCCAGATCGCGATGAACAGCGCCGCGGGCAATACCGTCCAGAGCGCGACATAGGTAGCGTGGTGCGACGGGAGCGAGCTGAACCGGGCATTGTTTGCACGGCGGAAGCCAACCGCGCGGACGCGCGTGGTCAACCAGCTGATCAGGCCGAGTCCGGCAATCAGGAATAGAAGGGCTAGTGCGGTCATCGGGCGCCGATCAATGCATCTGGCTTGGGTCGAGCGGCGTCTCGTGCCGGATGATCGTGGCGGCCTTGGCGCGCACCTCGGGAGGGGAGGCGATCAGTCCGCGCTTCACCAGCGGCCCGCTGGGATCCCACAGCTTCGCATATTGCGCGAGGAACGCGCGCAGCCCGGGAACCGCATCGAGATGCGCCTTCTTCACATAGAGGAACAGCGGGCGCGATCCGGGATAGCGATCCTGCGCGATCGTCTCATAGGTCGGCTCGACACCGTTCAGCGGGACGCCGTTCACCTCATCGCGGTTTTCCTCGAGATAGGAATAGCCGAAGATGCCGATCGCGCT
Source organism: uncultured bacterium (assembly GCA_903884945.1). Classification (GTDB taxonomy): domain Bacteria; phylum Pseudomonadota; class Alphaproteobacteria; order Sphingomonadales; family Sphingomonadaceae; genus Sphingomonas. Next base: position 9,254 of record CAISGR010000320.1, on the reverse strand, counting down.
CGGGTTGGACTGCAACTTCTGGACGATCAGGTTGTCGTTCTCGCCGGCATCGATATAGGCGCCGTCCTCGCGGATGCGGCTGCAGATCCTGTCGTATCCGTCCTTGTTCTTGTCCTTCAGCGGTTTCATTTCGGGCATCGCCTGTTCGCAGCCCTTGTTGAGGATCAGTTCGGTCAGCGCGTCGCGTGTTCCGCTGGTAGCGGGTGGCCCGTAGATTTGAATCGGCGTGGCCGGCAGGGCCGGGTTCACATCGCGCCAGGTTCTCGCGGCATTCTTCACGCCCATCGGGCTCGCGGCCATCGCCTTGAACAGGTCGAGCGGGGTGAGCTGCAGCTTCGCGCCATTCTTCGCCTCGGCGAAGGCGATACCGTCCATGCCGACCTGGATCTCCAGAATCTCGCCCGCGCCGTTCTTGCGGCAGGTGGCATATTCGGATGGCTTCATCCGGCGCGAGGCATCCTCGATATCGGGGTGCGCGGCACCGATGCCGGCGCAGAACAGCTTCATGCCCGCGCCGGTGCCGGTCGATTCGATCACCGGTGTCTTTGCGCCGGGGTTGTTGTTCAGGAACTGCTCCGCCACCAGCGTGGTGAAGGGATAGACGGTCGAAGACCCGACCGCCTTGATCTGGTCGCGCGAGCCGCCCCCGCCGCTGGCCTGGTCTTCGCATGCCGTCAGCGCGAGCGCGGAGACGGCAAGAAGGGCAATGATCCGTGGCACGGGGGGCGATGTCCTCTGGGAACGGGAGGCTGTTCCTCAATCGCGCTAGCAGCGCGACCAACGCGCCTGTGTGACAGTTACGTTACCGTTTGATGACAGTGCTTCCGTGCGCGGGCAGCAACACCGTTACGGTCGTGCCCTTGCCCACCGTACTGGCGATATCGAGGCGACCGCGATGGCGCTCGACGATATGCTTGACGATCGCGAGGCCGAGGCCCGTCCCGCCGGCCGCCCGACTGCGTCCCGCATCGACGCGGTAGAAACGCTCGGTCAGGCGCGGAATATGCTCCGGCGCGATGCCGTCGCCCTCGTCGGTCACGCTGATCCGTACCATTCCGGTCTGGTCGCGCCACAGGCGGACGGTGACGGGGGCGCCGGGCCGGCCATATTTGATCGCGTTGCCGATCAGGTTGTGGAGCATCTGGCTCAGCTGCGCCCGGTCGCCGGCGACCGGGGGAACTTCTGCTGCGATATCGGCGACGATCTCGCTGCCCTTCGAATCGAGCAATTCGGCGCGGACCTCGCCGATCAGCGCGCCGAGATCGACTGCGCTGTCGGGGAGCCGATATTTTTCCGCCTCGATTCGGCTGAGCGAGATCAGGTCCTCGACGAGACGTTGCATGCGCCGCGATTCGTCGAACATGATCTTGAGGAAGCGCTTGCGCACTGCCTTGTCGGCACCGGCATTGTCGTCGTCGAGCGTCTCGATATAGCCGAGGATCGACGCGAGCGGCGTGCGCAGTTCGTGGCTGGCGTTAGCGACGAAATCGACCCGCATCCGTTCGGCGGCATAATTGCCGGTCTGGTCGATCAGCTGGACGATTCGCTGGCCGCCGGCTGCACGGCCGACGTGCATTTCCCAGCGCTGGTCGAGCGTGCCGAGACCGACCAGGTCGATCGGCCCTTGCGGCAGCCCGTCGACCGGGCCAGCGAGCCGCTCCGCCGCTGCCGGATGCCTGATCGCGAGCCGCACGTCCTCGCCGACGATGTGGCCACCGAGCAGGGCGCGCGCCGCGCCGTTGGCGTGCGTGACGCGTCCCTCCGCGACGATCATCACCGGCTCGACGATCGCTTCGATCACCTCGGCGATGTCGGGTGCGCGGGCCGGGCCGATCTCCGCGACCGCGCCGGTGGTGTCAGCCCGCTCGTCTCCGGCCCCGGCTGCGAGCAGCGCGGCGGCGATCCCGCCGACCAGCGTGACGAGCGCGGCCGGAACGTCCCACGCGATCAGCGACACTGCAATCGACGCAAGCGCGGCGACGGCGATGGCGGCTAGCGTACGATGACCGAACCCCTGGAACATGGCGCCGCCTGTAGCCATTCGTCGTTAACCCGGCCAGCCTTGCTTGCCAGTCATTTGCGAATGTGAAAGGGCTGGGCGGGTAGAGGTCATGAGATGAGCGACGACAGCCAGGACATCATGCCGCCGGAAGGCGCGACTCGACGCCGCGCGCTGATGCTCGGCGCCGTGGGGGCGACCGCGATCGTTTCGATCCGCCCGGCGCTCGCCCAGACTGCTGCGTCGGTCGTCACCTGCGAGATCCCGGTTCCCGATCCCGGCAGGGCCGGCAGCTATATCGCTGCGGACGGCACGCTCGTGCCGGCCGGAACGCCGGGTGCCTTTGCCCCTGCGGGCAAGGCCTTCAAGGGCCAGGACGTGAAGGCGGCGCTCGGCGGCGGGCAATTGCCCGGTACGAGCTACGACCAGAGCCGCGCCTACACCAACTATATCCGCCGCCTGCAGTCTGGAACGAGCGGCTTCACCTGCTTTGCCTCGTTGCAGATGCCTCGCGGCTGAGGCCTTGCCGGACCTCCTGTACCGGATGGCGCGGGCCGAGAGCCTGCGCATCGCGCATCTCGACAGTTTCATCGCCGTCTATCACCGCAGCTCGGGCATCACCCATCTGATCACAGCGCCGGCGCCCGAGATCCTTGCGACGCTGGGGGAGGCGGGGATGAGCCTTGCGGCGCTGGGCGAGCGCCTCGCCCAGGATTATGAGCTGGGGGATCTCCACGAATCCGCCCTTGCTGCCCGCCTCGACGAACTGGTCGCTGCCGGGCTGGTATCGGTCGCGTGAGGCACGTCTTTTCGCTCAGGATCGGGCCGGTGGGGTTCCGGATCGGCTCGGACTGGCGCGCGCCGATCGCGCAGCTGGAGGCGCTCTACGCGGACTATCCGAAGCCGCATGACGGCGTGCCCGATTTCACCGTCCGGCTCTTTGCGGCGCGGCCGTGGCGACGTTTCCTCCGCCCGGCGGTGATGATCGGCGGCGACTTCGTCCTGCCCGAGGCGGCGCCGCTCCCGCTTGCACAGGGGTTGCTCGCCGCCGAGATGGGGATGAACCTGCAGATGGCGCTCGGGCAGCGGCGCTACCTGCTGCTCCATGCCTCGGTGGTGGAGCGCGACGGGCGGGCGCTGGTGATGACCGGCATTTCGGGGGCGGGAAAGTCGACGCTGGCAGCCTTGCTCGGTGCGCGCGGCTGGCGCCTGATGGGCGACGAGTTCGCGCTGCTCGATCCGGAGACCGGCCTGATCCACGCCTTTCCCCGGCTGATCAGCCTCAAGAACGAAGCGATCGGGGTCGCCGAGCGGGCGGTGGCCGGCGGCCGGTTCGGCCCGTTGCTGGCCGGCACGCCCAAGGGCGATATCCGGCACCTCGTGCCGAATGGCGCCGCGATCGCGGCGATGGATGCGTCGGCTATGCCCGCCGTGCTGTTGTTCCCGCGCTTTGGCTTCGCGGCGGCGGAGCGCGATGTCGCTCCCAGCGAAGTGTTCGTGCGGCTGACCCAGGCCTCGACCAACTATGTCACGCTGGGCGAGCGGGGCTTCGACGCGCTGACCCGGTTCGTGAAGACCGTGCCGGCACGGGCGATCGACTATCCCGACACCGAGAGCGCGATCGCGCAGGTGGAGGCGTTGTGGGCGGCGCTGTGAAGGACGGATGGCTGCTTGCCCGGGCGCTGCGCACGCCCGGCGATACCCTCGCGCTCGACGCCGCGGGCTGGACGGCCCTGATCGCGATGGCGCGTGCCGAGCAGATGCTCGGGACACTGGCGCACCGCCTCGAGGGGCTTGCGGTGCCGCATACGGTGGCGCGCCTGCTTGCCGACGCGCGCGCTTCCGCGGCGCAGGGGCGGATCCTGGCGCTGTGGGAGGCGGAAGCGGCACGGCGAGCCCTCGCGCCGACCGGCGTGCCCATCGTGCTGCTCAAGGGCACGGCCTTCGTCGCGGCCGGGCTGAAAGCGGGGGAGGGGCGCTCGATCGGCGATCTCGACATCCTGGTGCCGCGTGCCGCGCTGGATGCGGTCGAGGCGGCGCTGCTCGAGGCCGGGTGGGAATGGGTGAAGCCAGATCCCTATGACGACGCCTATTACCGGCAGTGGATGCACGAGCTGCCGCCGCTGATCCATCGCGAGCGGGACCGGATGATCGACGTTCATCACACGATCCTGCCGCTCACCGCCCGGATCCGGCCCGATGCGCCGGGCCTGCTGGCGGCGAGCGCCGCCGTGGAGGGCGGGCTCAGGACGCTCTCGGCCAACGACATGATCGTTCACGCCGCCGCGCATCTGTTCGCTGATGGCGACCTTGCCGGGGGCATGCGCAATGTCTGGGATGTCCACTGCCTCGTCGCTGAAGCAGATATCACCGGCCTCACCGAACGCGCCGCGCATCATGGGCTGGCGCGCGAGACCGCCCGCGCCCTGCGGCTGGCGGCGGCGCTCTACGGCGAGGGCGCGCGACTCAATCCGGCCGACCATGCCTATCTGCGCCGCCTGACCGCGCGCGACGGGTGGGGCAGGCCGACGCGGCCGGCTACGCGGCTCGCCTTCTATGTCCGCTCGCACTGGCTGCGCATGCCGCCGGCCATGCTCGCGCGGCATCTGTGGACGAAATGGCGCAAGCCGATAGGGCAGCGGTGATCGTCTCCGGGCAGGGGGCGGCGCGCTGCCGCCGCGGCGATGCTATCGATTCGGACGCGTTGACCGTGAACTGAGCGCGGCGCCAGGCGCGCGGAAGCGGCGGGCTAGCGCCGTGACCAGCAGCACCAGGACGACCATCAGCGTGTCGGCAAACCAGTCCCTGATGTCGCAGTCGCGGCGCAGGGCGGGGATCGACTGAACCAGCTCGATCATCGCGCCGAGGAACGACAGGCGTTCGCCGATCCGCAAGAGCGGCGTCTCCGCATAGCCCAGCACCGCCAGCACGCTGAGCGTGCCGAAGGCGAGCATATGTTCGAACTTGTCGCCGAACTGGTCGACCGGCGTGTGGGGTGGCTGCGGCAGGACCGCCATGATGACGGCGAACGCCAAGGCGGCCCAGAAGGCGAGCCGAAACAGCAGGCGCCGATCGATCATGCCCCGATCCTCCGCAGCGCCGGGATCAGTTCGGCATAGTCGTCGATCACGGCGTCCGCGCCGAGCTCGGCGACCGGCTGCATCAGGAAGCCGAAGCTCACCGCGACATTGGGGATGCCCGCATTCCGCGCTGCCTGGATGTCGTAGATCGAATCGCCGACGAACGCAGCACTGCCGCCGCCGCAGCGCCGGATCATCTCGTCGATCGGTGCGCGGTGGGGCTTGGCGAAGCCCTTGCCCATCGTGTCGCCGCCGATCAGCGCAGCGAACCGGTCGCGCAGGCCGAGCTCGCGCAGCGCCTTCTCGGCCAGGCTCTCGAACTTGTTGGTGACGACCGCGACCTTCACGCCCTGGCCGCGCAGGGCGTCGATCGCCTCCACCGCGCCCGGAAAGGGCCGGGTCTCGACCGCGACGTTCGCCTCGTAATAGCCGAGCAGCAGCTTGTAGAGCCGGCGAAATTCCTCGTCGGTACAGCCGCCGGTCGCCTCCATGGTAAGCGCGAGCATATGCTTGGCGCCGCCGCCGATCATCGGCTTGACCTGCTCGACCGTAAGCGGCGCACGCCCCGCTTCGGCCAGGGCGTGGTTCACCGCGGCGGTGAGGTCCCCGCTGGTATCGAGGAAGGTGCCGTCGAGGTCGAAGCCGACGATATCGAATGAAATCTTCGTCATGATCACAGCGCCTGCCAGTCCTGCTATGGAAATGGCAAGACTTACGTGGCAGGGCCGCATCGTGTTGGAGGCCAGATGTCCCATCGAGCGTTAGCCGCGATCATCCTTGCCGCGGGCAAGGGCACGCGCATGAAATCAGATCTGCACAAGGTGCTCCACCCGATCGCCGGGCGACCGATGCTGCTGCATCTGATCGACAGTGTCGCCGCGCTGAAGCCGGAGCGGACCGTCGTGGTGACGGGCGCGGGCCGCGAGCAGGTCGAAGCGGTGGTGTCGCCGCTGGGCGTGATGACCGTGGTGCAGGGCGAGCAGCTCGGCACCGGGCATGCGGTGCACCAGGCCGAGGAGGCGATGGGCGGTTTCGCCGGCGACATCCTGATCCTGTACGGCGACGTGCCGCTGGTCTCGACCGCGACGATGGCGCGGATGATCGAGCGGCTCCATGGCGAGGACGATCCGGCGACGGTAGTGCTGGGCTTTCGTCCGCTGGACCCGGGCGCCTATGGCCGGGTGATCGCGGACGCGGACGGCCGCATAGAAAAGATGGTCGAGTTCAAGGACGCCTCGCCGGAGGAACGCGCCGAGACGCTGTGCAATTCCGGCCTGATGGCCGTGCGCGGCGAGGACCTGTTCACGCTGCTCGCTCAGGTCGGCAACGACAATGCGGCGGGCGAATTCTACCTGCCCGACATCGTGATGCTGGCGGCCGAGGACGGGCGGTCTTCCGCCGTGATCGAGACCGAGGCGAGCGAGGTTGCGGGCGTCAACAGCCGGGGGGAACTCGCCGCGGTCGAGGCGAGCTGGCAGCAGGCGCGGCGCGCCCGGGCGATGACCGACGGGGCGACGCTGATCGCGCCCGAGACGGTGTGGTTCGCCTATGACACGCAGATCGGCCGCGACGTGGTGATCGAGCCCAATGTGTTCTTCGGCCCCGGCGTGTCAGTCGGCGACGGCGCGGTGATCCACGGCTTCAGCCATATCGAAGGCGCCACGATCGGCGTGAAGGCCGAGGTCGGGCCGTTCGCGCGGCTCCGGCCGGGCGCCGTGATGGGCGAGAAGTCCAAGGTCGGGAATTTCGTCGAGATGAAGAAGGCGGTGCTCGGCCCCGGGGCCAAGGCCAGCCATCTCACCTATCTCGGCGATGCCGAGATCGGGGCCGGCGCGAATATCGGCGCGGGCACGATCACGTGCAATTATGACGGCTATTTCAAGTACAAGACCGTGATTGGCGCGGGCGCCTTCATCGGGTCGAACAGCGCGCTGGTCGCGCCGGTCACGATCGGCGCCGGGGCGATCGTCGGCGCGGGCTCGGTGATCACGGCGGATGTCGAGGACGATGCGCTTGCGATCGCACGCGGCAGGCAGGAAGCGCGGCCGGGCCGGGCCAGGCGCTTTCGCGAGGTGATGGCAGCGAAGAAGATCGCGGCCAAGGCGAAGTAATCTCCCCTCCCGGAAAAGAGAGGGGCTGGAGAAGAAGACTATGTGCGGAATCGTTGGAATCCTCGGCAAGGGCCCCGTCGCGGATCGGCTGCTCGACGGGCTGAAGCGGCTCGAATATCGCGGCTATGATTCGGCGGGCATCTGCACCGTGCATGACGGCGCATTCGACCGCCGCCGTGCGCCGGGCAAGCTGGTCAACCTCGCCGCCGAGCTGGCGAAGGATCCGCTGCCGGGCGACAGCGGCATCGCGCACACGCGCTGGGCGACGCATGGCGCGCCGACCGTCGACAATGCCCATCCGCACATCGTCGGCGACGTGGTGCTGGTGCACAACGGCATCATCGAGAATTTCAAGCCGCTGCGCGACGAGCTGATCGCCGAGGGGCGCCAGTTCAGGAGCCAGACCGATACCGAGGTGGTGGCGCATCTGATCGATCGCGAGCTGACCCGCGGCTTTGCGCCGCGCGAAGCGGTGGCGAACGTGCTGCCGCGGCTGCACGGCGCCTTTGCGCTCGGCGTGATGTTCAAGTCCGACCCCGACCTGCTGATCGGCGCCCGGCTCGGCGCGCCGCTGACGGTGGGCTATGGCGACGGCGAGAATTATCTCGGCTCCGACGCGCTCGCGCTGGCGCCGCTGACGCAGCGCATCGCCTATCTCGAAGAGGGCGACTGGGCGGTCGTCAAGCGCGAGGGCATCCAGGTCTATGACCGGGAGAACAACGCGGTGCAGCGCCCGATCGTCAATTCGGGCGCCTCCGGCCAGCTGATGGACAAGGGCAACCATCGCCACTTCATGCTCAAGGAAATCTACGAGCAGCCGGTCGTGGTCGCGCAGACGCTGCGATCGTACCTGCGCCCGCTCGAGGAAATGGTCGCGCTGCCGGACATGGAGTTCGACCTGGGATCGGTCGAGCGCGTGGCGATCGTTGCGTGCGGCACCGCTTCCTATGTCGGCATGATCGGCAAATACTGGATCGAGCAGTTCGCGCGGATCCAGGTCGAAGTCGATGTCGCGTCCGAGTTCCGCTACCGCGACCCGGTGCTGACGCCCAACATGCTGGGCATCGTCATCTCGCAGTCGGGCGAGACGGCGGACACGCTCGCCGCGCTGCGCCACATGAAGGCGGCGGGGCTGACGACGGCGGGGATCATCAACGTGCCGACCAGCTCGATGGCGCGCGAGGTCGACCTGCTGCTGCCGACTCATGCCGGGCCGGAGATCGGCGTCGCCTCGACCAAGGCCTTCACCTGCCAGCTCGCGGTGATGGCGGCGCTGTCGATCAACCTCGCCCGCGCCAAGGGCAAGCTCGATCACGAGATGGAGCGCGAGATCGTCGGCCATCTGCGCGCGGTGCCGGAGGCGATGAACCATGCGCTCGCGCACGACGAGGAGATCGAGGCGATGGCGCCGAAGATCGCGGCGGCGCGCGACGTGCTCTATCTCGGGCGCGGGCCGGATTATCCGATGGCGCTGGAAGGGGCGCTGAAGCTCAAGGAAATCAGCTATATCCATGCCGAGGGCTATGCGTCGGGCGAGATGAAGCACGGGCCGATCGCGCTGATCGACGATCAGGTGCCGCTGATCGTGATCGCGCCCTCGGGCCCGCTGTTCGACAAGACCGTCAGCAACATGCAGGAAGCCCAGGCGCGCGGGGCGCAGGTCGTGCTGATTTCGGACGCGGACGGCATCGCCCAGGCCGGCGAGAACACGATCGCGACGATCGAGATGCCCAAGGTCCATCCGCTGATCGCGCCGCTCGTCTATGCGGTGCCGGTGCAGTTGCTGGCCTATCACGTGGCCGTCTCCAAGGGCACGGACGTCGATCAGCCGCGCAACCTCGCCAAGTCGGTCACGGTCGAATAGCGGCGCCCGCCTTTCCCTGTTCCTCCCAATTTTCCCTGTTGTCTTTTTTCTGGCCGGGATTTTCCCTTCTGTGGACGCCCCCAGGGAAGCAAGCGTAAAATTCGAGTATTGGCACGAGATCGGATGCTGCCTTCTGTCCGGCCTGTTGAGCAGCCTTTGCTGCTGGCCCGTATGGGAGTGCGCGAACCGGATCCAGATCT
>CAISGR010000319.1 GCA_903884945.1 uncultured bacterium | reverse complement strand
CCGGGATCGGCCGCGTCACTGCCCGGAGAGGCTTATCGGGTGCGTCGCACTGCATCGCCCGCATCATGTCCATCGCGTGACCTTGCTCCATATGCCGCAGAAGCCGTGCATAATTCGCCACGACCGGGGCGACCTTGCGTAATGTTACCAATTGGTCCGCGATGCGCGATTGCCCAAGACAGGCCAGTCAGCGGGAGAAGACCATGGGCGCGACGAACACCGACCGCCGCTTCATTCCCGCGCGGGGGGCAAAGGCAGCATGACGGTCCGGATGCAGGAGATCGCGGCCGAGATCGTGCGGCTGCAGCGCGAACTCGATCGCGAAATCGAGCAGCGCCGCGCTGCGCTTGGCTGGAAGCTCAAGGCCGGCCTCGTGGAGTTCGAGCACGGCATCGCGGCAGAGCAGAAGCGATGGCGGGTGGGCACCGCGCGCTTCCTCGCCAATTCGCCCTGGCCCACTGTTCTCGTGGGGCCGGTGATCTACTCGCTGATCGTGCCACTGCTCCTGCTCGACGCCTGGATCACCCTGTATCAGGCGATCTGCTTTCCGGTGTACCGCATCCCGCGGGTGCGCCGCGCCGATTACATCGCGTTCGATCGCGGCCATCTCGCCTATCTCAACTGGATCGAGGCGCTGAACTGCCTCTATTGCGGCTATGCCAATGGCCTGTTCGGCTATGCCCGCGAGATCGGAAGCCGCACCGAGCAATATTGGTGTCCGATCAAGCACGCGCTCCGGATCACCGATCCGCACCAGCGCTATTACGAATTCCTCGAATATGGCGATGCCGAAGGCTATCGTAGCCGGCTCGAGGAATTGCGCGAGCGGCTCCGCCACGAGGATGCGTCACCAAAAGCTGACTCCTAGGGGTATTTACGCATTCACCCGACCCTGATGCGTGCGGAGAATGACCGCATTCAACTGGGAGGCACCATGTCCAGCATGCCGGCCATTGCGACAGGCTCACCCTCCGAGCGCGAGATCGTGCATGATTTGCGCAACCTGTTCGGGGTCGTCGCCTCGGCAGGCCATCTGCTTGAGGACGATCCGCAGGGGATTCGCCGAACCCGGTTGCTGGAAGCGATCGAAGACGCGGCGTCGCGCGGCAGCCAGCTCACCACTGCATTGCTCGCCAGCGCCGAGCCCCGGCCGCGCGTCCGCATCGACGTCAACGCCCGGATCGCGAGCCTCGAGCCGATGATGCATGCCCTTGCCGGACGAGCGGCGGTGCATTTCGAGCGATCCCCAATCCCGCTGCCTGCCAGGCTGGATGCCGCGGGGCTCGATGCCGCAGTCCTGGAACTGGTCGCCAATGCCCGGAATGCGCTGGCAGCCTGGAATAGAGTGATCGTCCGCGCCCGGCCCGCCGGCAAGCGGATCTGGCTGACGGTCGCCGACGACGGCGACGGCATGACCGCAGCCGAACTCGCCGAAGCACTGCACGGGCGTGGCGCGGCACGCGGCAACGGCCTAGCCCGCGTTGCCGAGTTCGTGCGCAATGCCCATGGCCGCATGCGGATCCGCACCCGCAAGGGCAGCGGCACCGCCGTGACGATCAGTTTGCCCATGATCCTCGGGATGGCTGGCGCCCACCAAGCTGCGCCAGCGCCAGAACACCAGCAGGAGAACAGCGATGAAGAGCGATAGCCAGTTGCAGCATGACGTGATCGCCGAACTGGAATGGGACCCGAGCATCCATCCAACCGATATCGGCGTCGGCGTGACCGAAGGCGTCGTTACTCTTTCGGGCCATGTGCGGAGCTACGCCGAGAAACTGGCGGCGGAGCAGGCTGTCCGCCGGGTGGCCGGCGTGCGAGCGCTCGCCGAAGAACTCAAGGTCCGCTACCCATCCGATCCCAAGACGGCCGATCCCGAGATCGCGAAGCGGATCGTCGACCTGTTCGAATGGGACGTGTCGATCCCCGATGACGCGCTCTCGGTAAAGGTGGAGCATGGGTGGGTCACGCTGACCGGCACCGTGGACTGGCACTACCAGAAGGACGCGGCCCGTCGCGCCGCAGGCAAGATTCACGGGGTGACCGGCGTAAGCGATCTGATCGTCCTGCGCGAAGTGCCGACGAGCAGCGACGTGCGGGAGCGGATCATGGCCGCGTTCAAGCGTTCGGCGGTGCTCGATGCAGCCGGGGTGACGGTGCTTGCGGATGGCGGCAAGGTGACGCTCGGCGGGCGGGTGCGCGCGTGGAGCGAACGCGAGATCGCCGAGCGCGCCGCCTGGGCGGCGCCGGGCGTCACCAGCGTCGAGGACAATATCGTCGTCGCCTGAGCGCGCGCTACGTCGCCACCGCGAGTCGATAGCGCTGATAGGTGTCGGCGAATTCGGGAAGCGCCTCGCAGCGCGCGGCGTGATCGGCAATGGCCGTCCAGCCTTCCATCAGGAACTGGCCGGCCAGCGCCTCCCCGATGAAGCGCGCCACCGTACCGAGCAGCACATCGGCATGGCTCATCGTATCGCCGAGCAGCCACGGCCCCTTGGCGGCGGCGCGTTCGCGCTCCAGCAGGTCGAGCGTGTCGATCACTTGGGCGCGGCAGCGCTCGACCCACATCGGCAGGCCCTCGCGGAACGCGCCTTCATAGACCAGGCTCACCCCCTTCTCGGCCGCGCCCGCGGCGAACGCGCACCAGCGCAGCACCGCCCGACGTTCTTCGCCGCGCCGCGCGAGCAACGCCCTTTCGGGCCCGACCATCTCGTCGAGCACCTCGATGATCGCGCTGCTGTCGACCATCACCACGCCATCGTCGAACACCAGCGTCGGCACGCGCCGGAGCGGGTTGAGGCGAGCGATCTCGTCGGCATCGCCGAAGGTCGAGAGTGGTGAATGCTCATAGGCCAGGCCATAGAATTTCAGCGTCACCGCAACGCGGCGGACGAAGGGCGAATCATATTGTCCGATCAGCAGCATGGTCCGCCCTTCCTTCAGTCGATCACCAGACGTGGACGCGCTTGTCGGGCGCCAGATACAGCTTCTGCCCGGGCTCGACCTTGAACGCCGAATACCACGCATCGAGATTGCGCACCGTCTGGACCCGCCACATTGCGGGCGCGTGGACGTCGGTCGCGATGCGCGCGCGCAGTGCCTTGTCGCGCATCTTGGTCCGCCAGCTCTGGGCAAAGGCGAGGAAGAAGCGCTGATCGCCGGTCAGGCCGTCAATCACCGGCGCTTCCTTGCCGTTCAGCGACGTGCGATAGGCCTCATAGGCAGCGGTGAGTCCGGCGACGTCCGCGATATTCTCGCCCAGTTCCTGCTGCCCGTTGAGATGCAGCCCCGGGAATGCCTCATAGGCGTCATATTGGGCAGCGAGCGCAGCGCCCGCTTCCTCGAAATGCTTGAGGTCGCCCGGCGTCCACCAATTGTGCAGCTTGCCGCTCGAATCGAAATCGGCGCCGAGATTGTCGAAGCTGTGGCTGATCTCGTGCCCGATCACCGCACCGATCGCGCCGTAGTTGGCGGCAGCATCGAATTTCGCGTCGAAATAGGGCGTCTCGAGGATCGCCGCGGGGAAGTTCAATGCGTTCTGCACCGGCAGGTTGACCGCGTTGACCGTCTGCGGCGTCATCCACCATTCATTGCGGTCGACCGGCTTGCCGATCTTGGCGAGCTGGTGGCGATATTCGGCCAGGCGCGCGCGCTCGAGATTGCCGACGGGATCGTCCGCCCTGATTTCCAGCGCGCCATAGTCGCGCCAGGTGTCGGGATAGCCGACGCCGACGATCAGCACTTTCAGCTTCTTGCGCGCCTCTTCCTTGGTCGCGGGCGCAAGCCAGGGCAGCGCGGCCAGCCGCGTGTCGAACGCGGCGACGATATTCTTCACCATGCCCTGGATTTCGGTTCGGGACGACGCCGGGAAATATTTGGCGGCGTAGATCTTGCCGACCGCATCCCCCAGCGCATTGTTGACTGCGGCGATCGCGCGCTTGTCGCGCGGCTGTTGCGCCGGCGTGCCGTTCAGCGTGCTGCCGTAAAAGGCGAAGCTCGCGTCATCGATCGCCCTGGGCAGGACTGAGGTGACCTGGTTGATCTGGTGGAAGGTCAGCCAGTCCTGCCAGGACTGAAGCGGCTCGCTCGCCACCAGCGCGGAGAGGCGGGTGATCGCCTCGGGCTGCCAGACCGAGAAATCCTGCTGCGCCGGCAGGCCCGCCGCGCTCCAATAGGCATTCCAGTCGATACCGGGCGCCTTGCCGGCGAAATCGCCGCGCTTCCAGCTCTGCGCCCGGTGCGCGTCCTGGCTGGCGATGATGTCGTAGTGCGCGGCGGCGACCTTCATCTCGAGCGCCATGATGCGATCGGCCCGGGCCGCCGCGTCGCTGATGCCGGCGAGCGTGAGCAGCTTCGCAACATAGGCTTTGTAGGCGGTGCGCAGCTCGGCCATTTCGGGCTTGGCCGATACATAATAGTCGCGATCCGGCAGGCCCAGGCCGCCCTGCATCAGGTACGGGATCGTCACGTCGGGGCGGTTGAGATCCTGCGTCACGAACAGGCCGAACAGATTCTCGGTGTGGAAATTGCTCGCATTGAGCGGATCGGTATCGGCGCGCATGGTGGCGCCCAGCAGCGACGACAGCGCCGCCTTGTCCTTCAGCGCCGCGATCCGATCGAGCTGCGGCTTGACCGGTGCCATGCCACGCCGCTCGATGCCGGCCGTGTCCAGATAGGCGGCATAATAGTCGGCGATGCGGCGTTCGTCGGTACCGGCTGCGGGATTGCCTTTGGCCGTGCCCTCGATCAGTTCGCGGTTGCGGCCCTCGGCCACCTTGAACACGTCATAGCCGACACCGATCGACGACCGGTCGGCCGGGATCTCGGCCTTCGCCGCCCAGATGCCGCTGGCATAGGCATTGAAATCGTCGCCCGGCTTCACGGCCGCATCGATCAGGCTCTTGTCGACTCCCGACAGGGTTCCGGCCGGCTGGCTGGTGGCGGATTGGGCGCAGGCGGCGCTGGCAAGCAGCAGGGCGAGTATGAGGGAACGCTTCATGAGACAACCTCTCCAAGGTGTATGAGGCGCGGGATACACTCGCGCATTCGGTTACGCCAGATACCTTCCCAATCCCGCCCGCGCCGTCTAGGCAGGCCGGCAGGATGAGGATTCTTGCATGAGCGCGCCTGTTCTCGACACCAGGCTATCCCCCGACAGCGACGGATTTCGCGCCAACGCAGCGCACAACCGGGCGCTGGTGGCGCGGCTGCGCGCGGATGTGGCGGAGGCGGCGCTGGGCGGTGGCGAAAAGAGCCGCGAACGCCATGTGTCGCGCGGGAAGCTGTTGCCGCGCGACCGGGTGGAGCGGCTGCTCGATCCCGGCTCCCCCTTTCTCGAGATCGGCCAGCTCGCCGCCTGCGACATGTACGGGGGCGAGGTGCCGGGAGCCGGACTGATCGCCGGGATCGGCCGCGTCTCCGGCCGGCAGGTCATGATCGTCTGCAACGACGCGACGGTGAAGGGCGGTACCTATTATCCGCTGACCGTGAAGAAGCACCTGCGCGCGCAGGAGATCGCCGAGGCGAACCGCCTGCCCTGCATCTACCTGGTCGATTCGGGCGGCGCGAACCTGCCGCACCAGGCCGAGGTGTTCCCCGACCGCGACCATTTCGGGCGGATCTTCTTCAACCAGGCCACCATGTCCGCCAGGGGCATCCCGCAGATCGCCTGCGTGATGGGCAGTTGCACGGCCGGCGGCGCCTATGTGCCGGCGATGTCCGACGAGACGATCATCGTGCGCGGCCAAGGCACGATCTTCCTCGCCGGCCCGCCACTGGTGAAGGCCGCGACGGGCGAAGTGATCTCGGCCGAGGAACTGGGCGGGGCGGAGACGCACGGCCGCAAGTCCGGCGTGGTCGATCATGTCGCCGAGAATGACGAGCACGCGCTGACCATCGTGCGCGACATCGTCTCGACCCTGCCCGAGAACCGCGTGCCGGATATCGCGCTGAAGGAACCGCGCGCGCCGAAGTTCGATGCAGAGGAACTGTACGGGATCGTGCCCTCCGACGTCCGTGCGCCCTATGACGTGCACGAGGTGATCGCGCGGCTGGTGGACGGATCCGAATTCCACGAGTTCAAGGCGCTCTACGGATCGAGCCTGGTGTGCGGCTTCGCGCATATCTGGGGAATCCCGGTCGCGATCCTGGCCAATAACGGCGTGCTGTTCAGCGAGAGCGCGGTGAAGGGCGCGCACTTCATCGAGCTGGCCTGCCAGCGCCGCATCCCGTTGCTGTTTCTCCAGAACATCTCGGGCTTCATGGTCGGCGGCCGCTACGAGGCGGAAGGAATCGCCAAGCACGGCGCCAAGCTCGTCACCGCGGTGGCGACCGCCAGCGTGCCCAAGATCACGGTGCTGATCGGCGGCAGCTTCGGGGCGGGCAATTACGGCATGTGCGGGCGGGCCTATTCGCCGCGCTTCCTGTTCAGCTGGCCCAACAGCCGGATCAGCGTGATGGGCGGCGAACAGGCGGCCTCGGTGCTCGCAACCGTCCACCGCGACGCCGAAAGCTGGACCGAGGAGCAGGCCGAGGCGTTCAAGGCGCCGATCCGCCAGAAGTATGAGGATGAGGGCAACCCCTGGCACGCGACCGCGCGGCTGTGGGACGACGGCATCATCGATCCCGCACAGACCCGCGACGTGCTGGGGCTGGCCTTCGCCGCCACCCTGAACGCCCCCGTGCCGGAACGCGCCCAGTTCGGCGTGTTCCGGATGTGATGCAAGGCGCGACTCATCACGTCCTCCCCCTTCCGGGGAGGAATTTGTAACCGGAGCCCCCGAATGTCCCTGATCCTCGCCCTCCTCGCCCAGGTCACCCCGATACAGCCGATGCCGAAGGGCACCGGCCTGCCCCTCGCCGACGCCGATACCGCTGCCGTGATGGCGCCGATCGATCGCATGTTCGCCGGGATGGCAGCGCGCGATCCGCAGATGCTGCTCGCCCAGCTCCGGCCCGAAGGTGGGGCGACGGTGGCGGTGGAAGGGCCCGACGGCAGCCGCAAGGTCAGCCATCTGAGCTGGGCGGAGTTCGCGACCCACCTCAAGCCCGGCCCCGAGCGCTATGAAGAGCGCCTCACCGATCCGGCGATCGAGGTGGATGGCGATATCGCGATGGTCTGGAGCCCCTATATCTTCTTGATCGACGGCAAGGCGCATCATTGCGGGGTCGACCATTTCGACCTGGTCCGCGAGGCGGGCGCCTGGAAGATCCTCAACGTGACCTGGTCGCAGCGGACCACCGGATGCGGAGCCTGACTTGCTGACATCCCTCCTCATCGCCAATCGCGGCGAGATCGCGTGCCGGATCATCCGCACCGCGCGCAGGCTCGGCATCCGAACGATCGCGGTCTATTCGGATGCCGATGCGCAGGCGCTGCATGTGCGGCAGGCCGACGAAGCAGTACATATCGGCCCCTCCCCGGCGCGCGAGAGCTATCTGGTCGGCGAGAAGATCATCGCCGCGGCGAAGCAGACGGGGGCCGAGGCGATCCATCCCGGCTATGGCTTCCTCTCGGAGAATGCCGATTTCGCCCAGGCAGTGATCGATGCCGGCATCATCTGGGTCGGCCCCCACCCCGCCAGCATCCGCGCGATGGGCCTGAAGGATGCCGCCAAGGAACGGATGATCGCAGCCGGCGTGCCGGTGACGCCGGGCTATCTCGGCGAAGACCAGTCGCCCGAGCGCCTCGCGGCGGAGGCAGCCAAGGTCGGCTATCCGGTGCTGATCAAGGCGGTCGCCGGCGGTGGCGGCAAAGGCATGCGCCGGGTCGACGACCCGGCCGGCTTCGCCGATGCCCTGCTCTCCTGCCAGCGCGAGGCAGCCTCGTCGTTCGGCAACACCCAGGTGCTGATCGAGAAATACATCCTCTCCCCGCGCCATATCGAGGTGCAGGTGTTCGGCGACACCCATGGCAATGTCGTCCACCTGTTCGAGCGCGACTGCTCGCTGCAGCGCCGCCACCAGAAGGTGATCGAGGAAGCCCCCGCCCCCGGCATGGACGAGGCGACGCGGGAAGCGATCTGCGCGGCGGCGGTAAAGGCGGCCAAGGCTGTCGACTATGTCGGCGCGGGCACGATCGAGTTCATCGCCGATGCGAGCGAAGGCCTGCGCGCCGATCGCATCTGGTTCATGGAGATGAATACGCGGCTTCAGGTCGAGCATCCGGTGACCGAGGAAATCACCGGGCAGGACCTGGTCGAGTGGCAGTTGCGGGTGGCATCGGGTGAGGCACTGCCGAAGCGGCAGGACGAGTTGGCGATCAATGGCTGGGCGATCGAGGCGCGGCTCTACGCGGAGGATCCGAGGACTGGCTTCCTCCCGTCGACGGGAACCCTGAGCGATCTGCATTTGTCGCAACTGGTCCGCGTGGAAAGCGGCGTCGAGAAGGGCGCAGTGATCTCGCCTTACTATGATCCCATGATCGCGAAGCTGGTGGTACACGCGCCTGATCGGGGCGGCGCGGCTGACAAGCTGGCGCGAGCCTGCGACAGCGTCGTGACTTGGCCGGTTCGAAACAATGCCGGATTCCTTTCGGCGCTTCTGCACGCAGAAGGTTTCCGATCGGGCGATATGACGACCGGCTATATCGATGCGAATATGGAGCGGCTGCTCGAAACCAATCGACTGACTGATGCGCAGCTGCAACCTGTAGCCGGACAATTGTTCCACCAGGCTGGCGGCAGCCTCGCAGCGCTCAACCCAGAAGACTTTTCTTCCAAGCCCGGTGACATTTGGCACGGGTTGATCGGCTTTCGTGTCAATCGCGAGGCACGCCGAACGATGTGGCTGATTGCCGACGGCGATCTCAAGGAGTCCGCGATTGGAACCGTTCCGACAGGCGGTGGAGGCGGACACAGCCTGTTGCGCGGTATCGACGACGACATCCTGGTTATCGATCGCGGCTGGCCGCATCTCATTCAACAAGCCAGATCATCGGGCACCACGGCCGGAGCCGCCTCCGATGGCGCGATCCTCTCGCCCATGCCCGGCCGCATTATCGCCGTCGAGGTTAGCGCGGGCGAGGCTGTTTCCAAGGGCCAGAAGCTCGTCACGCTCGAGGCGATGAAGATGGAGCACAGCCTCATCGCGCCGTTCGACGGGACCGTTACCGAGCTCAATGCAGAGACCGGCGGCCAAGTCAGCGAAGGCGCGGTGCTCGCGCGGATCGAACGGGCCGAATGAGCGACGTCATCTTCCGCACGGCGACCGCCGACGATCTGCCCGCGATCGTCGCGTTGCTCGATGACGATGATCTCAGCCGGGGCCGCGAGGATGCGAGCCTGCCGCTCGATCCGCGCTATCTCGCCGCGTTCGAAGCGATCGAAACGGACCCGAACCAGATGCAGATCGTGGCCGAACTCGACGGTCGGGTGGTCGGCACGATGCAAGTGAGCTTTCTCCCGGGCATCGCCTTTCGCGGTGGCTGGCGCGGGCAGATCGAGGCGGTGCGGATCGCGAGCGACCTGCGCGGCCGGGGGCTGGGCAAGCAGATGATCGAATGGGCGGTCGATCTTTTCCGCGAGCGGGGCTGCCATATGGCGCAGCTCACCTCGATGTCGACGCGCGTGGACGCGCACCGCTTCTACGAGCAAATGGGCTGGAACAAGAGCCATGCCGGGTTCAAGCTGAAGCTCTGAACGACAAGACGCAGCAAGACACAGGGAGATGGAGATGGCCGACGGATTCGATTTCACGGGCAAGACCGTGATGGTCTTTGGCGGGACCAGCGGCATCAACCTGGGCATCGCCAAATCCTTCGCGCGACGTGGGGCGAAGCTGGCCGTCGCCAGCCGCAGCCAGGACAAGGTCGATGCCGCCGTCGCCGCCTTGTCGGGCGACACGCCCGCGCTGGGCTATAGCCTCGACGTCCGCGACTATGACGCAGTGAAAGCGGCAATCGAGGATTTCCGGGCGAAGCGCGGCACGATCGACGTGCTGGTTTCGGGCGCGGCGGGCAATTTCCCGGTTCCGGCCGCAATGCTGAGTTCGAACGGCTTCAAGGCCGTGACGGAGATCGATACGCTCGGCACCTTCCACGTGATGCGCGCCGCCTATGAGCATCTGACCAAGCCCGGCGCGAGCATCATCAACATCTCGGCACCGCAGGCCTTCATCGCGACCGCAATGCAAGTCCATGTCTGCGCGGCCAAGGCCGGGGTCGACATGATCACCAAGACGCTGGCGATCGAATGGGGCCCGGAAGGCGTGCGGGTGAACTCGGTCTCGCCCGGACCGATCGAGGGCACCGAGGGCATGGAACGCCTTGCGCCCACCCCCGAGGCCAAGGCCCGCTCCGCCAGGGCGGTGCCGCTGGGGCGGATGGGCACGGTCGACGATGTCGCCGATGTCTGCCTGTTCCTTGCATCCGACTATGCGCGCTATGTATCGGGCGTCGTCCTGCCCGCGGATGGCGGCTGGACCGCGGGGCGGGGCCTGGGAGGAATCGGCTGATGGCGGGAAGATTCTACGACGAATGGCAGGTCGGCGACCGGATCGTCCACGAGATCCGCCGCACGGTGACCGAGACCGACAACCTGCTGATGTCGACCCTCACCCATAACCCCCAGCCGCTGCACCTCGATGCGGACTATGCCGCCGGGACCGAGTTCGGCCGGATCGTCGTCAACGGCACCTTCACCTTCGCGCTGATGGTCGGCGTGTCCGTCGGCGATACGACGCTGGGCACGCTGGTGGCCAATCTCGGCTATGACAAGCTGGTGATGCCCAAGCCGGTGTTCATCGGCGACACGTTGCGCGGCGAGACCGAAATCGTGGAACTGCGCGAGAGCAAGTCGCGACCCGATGCCGGCCTGGTGACTTTCCGCCACCGGATGCTGAACCAGCGCGACGAGGAGGTCTGCTCCTGCCTGCGCACGGCATTGCTGAAGCGAAAGCCGGCATAGCGCGGGAGAGAGCCGCTGCTCCCGGGACCGAGTCGAACGCGGCGAAATCCGCGTCGAATTCCCTTCTGTGGACGCCCCCAGGGAAGCAAGCGTAAAATTCGAGTATTGGCACGAGATCGGATGCTGCCTTCTGTCCGGCCTGTTGAGCAGCCTTTGCTGCTGGCCCGTATGGGAGTGCGCGAACCGGATCCAGATCT
>CAISGR010000318.1 GCA_903884945.1 uncultured bacterium | reverse complement strand
ATCACGCGTTCGATCGCCGACCAGGCGCGCACCATCCGCATTCCGGTGCACATGATCGAGACCATCAACAAGATCGTGCGCACCTCGCGCCAGATGCTCAACGAAATCGGCCGCGAGCCGACGCCGGAAGAGCTCGCCGAAAAGCTCGGCATGCCGCTCGAAAAGGTACGCAAGGTTCTCAAGATCGCCAAAGAGCCTCTCTCGCTCGAAACGCCCATCGGCGACGAGGAGGATTCGCATCTCGGCGATTTCATCGAGGACAAGAATGCCGTCATCCCGGTCGACGCCGCGATCCAGGCGAACCTCAAGGAAACGGTCACCCGGGTGCTTGCCTCGCTCACCCCGCGCGAGGAGCGCGTGCTGCGCATGCGCTTCGGCATCGGCATGAACACCGATCACACGCTCGAAGAAGTCGGCCAGCAATTCTCGGTGACGCGCGAGCGCATCCGGCAGATCGAAGCGAAGGCGCTGCGCAAGCTCAAGCATCCGTCGCGCAGCCGCAAGATGCGCAGCTTCCTCGACCAATAGGATATGTGGCCCCGGAGCGATCCTCCGGGGCCCAAATCCTTCGCGCAATATGAGTTCGGTGCCTGGCACCGGCTCCAGCGGTGACCGGGCGGGAACAGGCCCGAGCCGTCCCGCAGCCTGCCGTTCTTCCAAGCACCCCACGGAAATCCATAGACGTAGCGCCGCCGCCATGGGCGGGACGCTGTCGTCGGCGCAGCGCGTTACCCTTGGCCGACAGCATGAGCGCCCGGTGCGACGGCACCGAATCCGGCGCGGGTATTGCCGCGAGGATGGCTCGCGGAAACCTCAAGGTTAGGACAGACTTAACTCGCCCTAAACCAGGTCTTTACGTCCTTCGGTATAATCCACTCGTTCACATAGGCATGCGCGCCCTTTTTCACGGACGCCTCAACACGAAACCCCGGGGGGTCATGGCTTTCGATTCGGCACTAGGACGGAACATCGGCGGCAGTTGGGGCACCATCGCCACGCTTGCGTCAGTCGACGGTACCGCAACTCATCCGATGCCGCGTGCGCTCACCGGCCCGAACGTCGCGGTGCGCGATCTCGCAGACGCCGTTCATGCGCTTTGCTGGCTTCACGGCCGCCATCCCGGCGTGATCGATCACGCAGCCGAGCACAGCCGGCAATCCGCGGCGCAGGAATGGCTGCAGGATGCCGCCATCGGCTTCACCGAGGAGCGCGCCTATCTCGCGCGCCTGACCGCCGTCGCCGGCCCATTGCCCTCCACGCCGGGGCAAGCCGAGTCGGAATCGGCCGTCGCCGGCCAGCGCCACGCGCTCGACATGCTCGCTCAATCGGACCGCACGGGCTGCGCCACCGGTGCCGCGATCATGCTGGTACTGGACTGGGCTGCCGTGCGTACCATGCTCGACGGCGCGGCCCGCCGGTTCGGCCTGGAGCCAAGGGTTTCCACCCTCCCGGACGAAATGGAGACGGCATCGCTGGTTTCCGCCCTGGCCGAGACGCCGGCGATCGAGCGCGCCATGGCATTTGGCGCGCAGCAGATCCTGGCGCAGCATCGCGGCCTGTGGGATCTGCTCGAGGCGCGGGCCAGCGCACGGAACCACCAGTAAACACCCGCTTGCGCCGCGCCCCAAAATCCCTCTATCCCCAAACCCGATATTCGAAACGGGATTGGACGGCGGCATGAAGCGCTTCGAGGGTACGCAAAGCTATGTGGCGACCGACGACCTGAAGGTCGCCGTCAATGCCGCCGTCACCTTGCGCCGCCCGCTCCTCGTCAAGGGCGAACCCGGCACCGGCAAGACCGTCCTCGCCTATGAAATCGCCAAGGCGGTCGGCGCGCCACTGATCGAGTGGAACGTCAAGTCGACCACCAAGGCGCAGCAGGGCCTCTACGAATATGACGCGGTTGCGCGGCTGCGCGACGGCCAGCTCGGCGACGAGCGCGTCCACGACATCTCCAACTATATCCGCCGCGGAAAATTGTGGGAGGCGTTCACCGCCCCCGAAGTGCCCGTGCTGCTGATCGACGAGATCGACAAGGCCGATATCGAGTTCCCGAACGATCTGCTCCAGGAGCTCGATCGCATGGAGTTCCATGTCTACGAGACCAGGGAAACGGTGCGTGCCGTCGAGCGTCCGATCGTGGTCATCACCTCGAACAACGAGAAGGAGCTGCCCGACGCGTTCCTGCGTCGCTGCTTCTTCCACTATATCAAATTCCCCGATCGCGAGACGATGCAGGCGATCATCGACGTGCACTTCCCCGGCATCCAGAAGATCCTCGTCAACAAGGCGATGGATATCTTCTACGACGTTCGCGACGTACCGGGGCTGAAGAAGAAGCCGAGCACGAGCGAACTGCTCGACTGGCTCAAGCTCCTCCTCCACGAGGACATGCCGCTCGAGGTGCTGCAGAACCGCGATCCGACCAAGGCGATCCCGCCGCTGCACGGCGCCCTGCTCAAGAACGAGCAGGACGTGATGCTGTTCGAGCGACTGGCCTTCATGGCGAAGCGACAGGCCAACAAGGGCTAGCCCCTGCCCTGCGCACCACGGCGCTCTGCGGCCGATCATGATTTACGCGATGTAAACCAATAGCGGATACCGTTGCTTGGGGGGCGACCTGTCACGGTGCCCGAGTATGCGTATCTTTCTGTCGAAAATCGCGTTGATCGCGGCGGCCTTTGCCGCTGCGCCCGCCGCGGCGACCTCCCTGCTGGACTATGTGGGCGAGTGCGTCCCGTTCGCGCGGGCCGCATCCGGCATCCAGATCTATGGCGACGCCTGGACCTGGTGGGACCAGGCGGACGGCCGGTACCGGCGCGGCTATGCGCCCAAAGTCGGCGCCGTCATCGTCTTCGCCAGAACCAGCCGCCTCCCGCTCGGCCATGTCGCCGTGATCAGTCGTGTCGTCACGCCGCGCGTGGCAATGGTCACCCATGCCAACTGGTCGCGCATCGACGGGGAGCGCGGCCACGCCGAACAGGACGTGACGCTCACCGATGTGTCCGAGGGCAACGACTGGAGCGTGGTAAAGGTCTGGTATCGCGACCGGAACGGTCTCGGCACGACCGTCTACCCGGTCTATGGTTTCATCTATGGCACACCCGAAATGCGGAAGGCGCCGCGGGCCCGACCGGCAGCGGAGCTCACCGGGCACGATCCCGACTATGTCGGCGCGCTGATCGACGTCTACGCGCGCTGAGCTTGCTCCTGCCGCGCGGCATGGCATGATGCCACCCGGGAGGGGTCACATGGCCGCCAGGCACATTTTTCTGCTTATGCTTTCAGTGGCTTTTGCCCGGCCGGCCGTTGCCCAGCTCGATCCCGGCGCCGGCGCGTGGAAGCTCGAGGGCCCCTTCGCCATGGTCACCGCGGGCGGCATCGGCCTGCCAGCGCAAGCGGGGGTGCTGTCCCTGTCGCAGACCGGCGAGGCATCGCTCAAGGGCAAGGGGCTCGACAATGTCGCGCAATATGATTCGGACGATCACGAGATCCAGGGGACGATCTACGTCTTTTATCCAAGCTATGCCGACACGGCGCTCGCGACCTGGGCGACCGACCGCGCGATTCGGGATCGCTTCGGCCCGGCCATAACGCTCGGCAGCGACAGCGTGGTCACGGTGGCGGGCGTACCGCATGCCGGGGTACGGCGTATCTACCAGAAGGGTGAACTGACGGCGGGGAAGCCCCTGACGACGGCCGCGGGCTTCGTCCGGGCCGGGAGCTGGATCGTGGCCTTGCGCGTGAGCGGTCCCGCGGAACGGAGCGCCGATGTCGAGGGCGCGCTCGATGCCTTGCTGGCCGGCATGCGGTTTGACGGCAAGGACAAGCCCATCGAGGCTACTCCGCTCCACCTTGCCGCGCCCTGCCCCGCTCCGGAAGGGAAGCGCGCCAGGCTGCTCAGGAACAAGGCCTCCACCGGCAACGCGCTGCTCGCATCGCTGCTGGGCGGATCGATCGTCATCGACAAGGGGGCAGGAACCGCCGCCGAGGCGAAGTTGCCGCTCACCTTTCCACAGAATGGTGCAAGGCCGCTGTGCCTTAGCGGCGTCGTCGACACCGGGCGGCGCAAACTCGACGTGCTGTCGCCGGCCAGCCCGGAAGACGGCCGGATCGCGCTGATCCTGCTCGACGATGCGGGCGGCACCTTCGCGGTCGAGCCGGCCCTGTTGCTGGGCAAGGGTTTTGTCGTGAAGCGTTACGGCATCGGCACCGTCGATGTTCTCGGCAGCTATGACGCCATGCCGACCCTGGCGCAGATCGGCGACATCCTGAGCGGCGCCGACAAGCAAGGCGGCATGATCCGCTCAAGCACGACCTTCACACCCGACGGAAACTCGGCCATCAACATCAATCCGAATACCCTCAAATGACCTCGAAGGCGTGGCGATGTTCCTGAACTTCCTCGACGAGCTCCGCGCCGCCGGCATTCCCGCGAGCATGAAGGAGCATCTCCTCCTGCTCGAGGCGCTCGATCGCGACGTGATCGAGCGCACGCCGGAGGATTTCTACTATCTCTCCCGCGCCGTGTACGTGAAGGACGAGGGCCTGCTCGACCGCTTCGACCAGGTGTTCGCGAAGGTGTTCAAGGGCATTTCCACGACCTTCGGCACGCAGAATGCCGAGATTCCCGAGGACTGGCTGCGCGCCGTCGCGGAAAAATATCTCAGCCCGGAGGAGATGGAGGCGATCAAGTCGCTCGGCTCGTGGGACGAGATCATGGAGACGCTCAAGAAGCGGATCGAGGAGCAGCAGGGCCGTCACCAGGGCGGCAACAAATGGGTCGGCACCGGCGGCACCAGCCCCTATGGCAATTCGGGCTACAATCCGGAGGGCGTGCGGATCGGCGGCGAGAGCAAGCACAAGCGCGCGCTGAAAGTGTGGGACCAGCGCGACTTCAAGAATCTCGACAACACCCGCGAACTCGGCACCCGCAACATCAAGATCGCGCTGCGCCGCCTGCGTCGCTTCGCGCGCGAAGGCGCCGCCGACGAACTGGACATCGACGCGACGATCGACGGCACGGCCCGCCAGGGCTGGCTCGACGTGGTGATGCGGCCGGAACGGCACAATGCCGTCAAGCTGCTGCTGTTCCTGGACGTCGGCGGCTCGATGGATCCCTGGGTGAAGCTCTGCGAGGAGCTGTTCTCGGCGGCGACCACCGAGTTCAAGAATCTCGAATTCTTCTACTTCCACAATTGCCCGTACGAAGGCGTGTGGAAGGACAATCGCCGCCGCTTCACCGAACGCACGCCCTTGTGGGACGTGCTCCACAAATATGGCCATGACTACAAGCTGGTGCTGGTCGGTGACGCTTCGATGAGCCCGTACGAGATCACCCATCCGGGCGGCTCGGTCGAGCATTTCAACGAGGAGGCGGGCGCGGTGTGGATGCACCGCCTGACCACCACCTATCCCGCGGCGGTCTGGCTCAATCCGGTGCCCGAACAGCAATGGGGCTATTCGCAGTCAGTCCGCATCATCCGCGAACTGATGAACGACCGCATGTACCCGCTGACCCTAGCGGGGCTGGACGACGCGATGCGCGAGCTGACCCGGAAGCGTTAGGCCCGTCTATTTCGTCACCGGCTGTGGAATGACGGGTGCCAGGCCGTCAGTCACCGCCTGCGCGTCGACGAGGAGGTCCGCCGGGAATCCGGAATCACCCGCATTGGCAAATTTCACGAAGGCGACGTCGATCCTTTGGCGGACGGGCGCGATCACGAATCCGGTCTTGCCCCGGGCTTTCGCGATCAATGCCGCGTGAAGCAACAGGGCCTCCCCCGCAGGCACGCCGTCCCCGTTGGTGACGACGATCCCCTCCCACCCCCGGAGATTGCCGCTCTTGGCCGCAGTGAGATATTTGGATTTCTCGATCCGCCACGTGTTGCGGGCAAGCCCGCTATAGGCACCACCGGAGATGGGATTGCGAATCGCCCCCCACAACAGACCAGCCGCATTCTTGCCCTCCGTCATCGCCGCATAGCGCACGTCGAAGAAAGTCTTGCGGATCGCCTCCGGCTCCGTCGCGAGCGCGCCAGTCAGCTGGTCCGGCTTCGCGCCGGCCCGCAGCCGCTCGCTCAGTGTCGCAACGGCGGCCGCTCCGGGCTGAAGCCAGCGCGAGCGTGCCGCGAATGCCGCACGCGCCGCATCGAGCTGCCCATTGGCCAGCTTTTCGATCACGCCGAGGAAATCGAGCGCCTCGGCCGCCTGACTGATCTCCGTATTGCGGGACATCGCTTCGGGGCCGGCCGCGAGTTCCTCGACATCCTTGCGGGCTTCCGCGCCAAGCGCTCGCGCCTTGTCCATCTGACCCGCGAGCGCATAATCGACGGCGATGCCGGAGGTCAGCGCGGGAAGCTTGATGGGTCCCTTCTCCTCGGAGCGGATGGAGTCGAGCAGCGCCCGCAACGTCTGCAGATCATCCGCCGCCCCGGCGAAATCGCCGTTCCATCTTCTCGCTGCGGCGCGGACCGTGATGCCGTCCGGACGCAATCGGGCATATTTATCGACAAAGGCCCGTTTTTCCGGCGGCAACGCCGGTGACACCCCGACATAGCGCAAGGCGTGAACGAAATTATCCAGATCCCAGGGCGATTCCTCCGCCATGGCGATCGCTGTCTGCTCCGCCTTGTCCGGCTTGCGCTGGCGCAGCAGCGCAGCCGCTTCCAGTTCGAGGGCGGACAGCGCCAGGCTCTGGCGAAATCCGATCGAAGAGGCGACTGGCCCGTTCATCGCGTGCACCTCGCGGGTATCCGCGATCGCCGCGTCATACTCCTTCGCCTCGATATGATGGATCGCCCGCGCCAGGATCAACTGCGCACGGCGAACCTCGTCCGATTCTCCGGCCAGCGCCGCATCGCACGCCGCAACGCCCTCGGCCCCGACATAACGTTTGGAAATATCCGCTGATTCGTGCGGCGGCGCCAGCAGCCCGACGACGAGACTGAGCGAGATCAGCCGGGCCGCGCTTTCGCCAACAGACATATTGTCAGGCAAGCCATCGCAGCGCAGATAATGCGATGGCGGCTTACCCTTGGACGCCGGCGCGGGCATCTGCGCGACGACTGGCGGCGCCACCGCCGGCGGCGCCTGTTCCGGCGCAGGCGTCGGCAGTGGCGGGGCGGCCTGTTGCCGGGCAATAGCCCCTGACGAGACGCAGCCGAGCCCCAGCGCCACCACGCGCACCATCATCTTCCGCATCCGAATCCCCCCCAACGCAGATCAACCCCGCGCGGTCATGCCATTGGAGGATGGGGCTATTCAAGCTGGCCCGCTCGCCGGCCGAGACCTCAGCCGGCGCACGCGCGCAGCCCACCGGGCGCGAGCCGCGCATCCCCGCCACCACGGCGCGTGCATCGATATCCGGTGCGCCAAATGACTCGAGCGGTCAGGTCGCGCCCGGCCTTCCGGCAGATTGGTCCCCTCCAGCATTGCCGTCCCGACGAAAGCGCGTGCCGTGGCGCGGTTCAGCGTTTGGACCCGGTTTGATCCATCCTGTCGTCCGGCTAGGCGAAGCCGTGCCTTTTGACCGGAATCAAAGGAACGGGCGCGTGCGCGTCGCACCATGGTCCGTCCAACACACAAGGGAGCGTCGAGATGGCATTTTCGGGAGATGACTGGTTTCTGTATCTGGTAGTCGCGTCGATGCTGTTCTTCATCCTGGTGGTCGGCTTCGTCAGCCTCACCGATCGCGATCCGGCCTGATTCCGGTCCCGACTCAATAGAGCAGATACGGGCGACGCGCGACCGCCCAGGCAGCCTCGTCCGGCTCGGTCACGGCGTCCAGATCGGCCGGGCCCGCCGTCGCGTCGTCGACCCATTCGCGCAGCCCCGGTCCGCCGTTGATCACGTCGATGGCGAGTTTGCCGAACTCATATTCGTACGGGAAATCGCGCCATAGTGGATAGTCGGGATAGAGGCGCCGGATCGCCTTGAAGGCGAGCGCCTGCACGCGCCACGGCCGGAAGGCGTGATGATCATAGGCCGGCCCCTCGGCATGGATCTGCACGCCGTTGCAAAGCTGCCCGACATGCTTGTGGAAGGTCGGCTGGAACCAGATATCGCGCAGGAGGCACCCGGCCAGCCAATCCGGGGCAAGCCCACGCATCGCCGCGATTATCGCGCGCGCGTCGATATCGGGCGCGCCGAACAGTTCGAGCGGTCGCGTGGTGCCCCGCCCCTCGGACAGCGTGGTGCCCTCGAGCATCACCGTGCCGGCATAGTCCCGCGCCATGGGCAGGTTGGGCGCATTCGGGCTGGGGTTGATCCAGATCCGCTCGCCCAGCGGCCAGCCATAGCCGGGGCCCGCCTCGGGCGCCCACCCTTCCATCTCGATCACCCGATAGTCGACATCGAGTCCCAGCGTGGCGATGAACCAGTGGCCCAGTTCACCCAGCGTCATGCCGTGTCGCATCGGCATTGGCCCGGCGCCGACAAAGCTCTCCCAGCCTGGCAGCAGGGTCAAACCCTCGACCGGGCGCCCCGCCGGGTTAGGCCGGTCCAGCACCCATACCGATTTGCCATGCTCGGCCGCGGCCTCGAGCACGTAGCGAAGGGTCGTGATGAAGGTGTAGATGCGGCAGCCCAGATCCTGCATGTCGACCAGCATCACGTCGAACGTGCCCATCGACTGGCCCGTGGGACGGCGGACCTCGCCGTACAGGCTGAAGACCGGCATGCCATAGGTCGGATCAGTGAAGTCGGGCGACTCCATCATATTGTCCTGCAGGTCGCCGCGCACGCCATGCTGCGGCCCGAACACCGCGCTGACGTTCAGCCCGCTCGCGACCAGCGCGTCGAGCGAATGGGTCAGATCGGCGGTTACGGAGGCCGGATGGGCGAGCAATGCGACCCGCTTCCCCTCCAGCGGCTGGCGCAAGACAGGGTCGGCGAGGAGGCGATCGATACCGAATTTCATGGCCCGGTGGGTGCCGCGAGGCGCGCGGTAAAGCAATCCCGGTTGTGAAAATCCGGCGGGCCCGGCGCATGGGCTAGCGCCCAATAGGATTTGCTGCCGTCCTTCGCCTCGATGATGGCCGAGAGGCCGAGGAGCAGTTCACCCGCACGCGACCAGTCGGGAGGCAGGGCTGAAACGCGCACTTCAAGACTGTCCGTACGGAACCTCACCATTACGCTGAAGGCTGTATCGACGGCAGTCATGCCCGTGCGATAATCTTCGAACGCGTAGAGAGCCCATCGCAACGATGTCGTGGCATTGAGCTCGATATAGTCCGGTTTGTCGGGGCGCCCCACAAAAGCCTCGAAGCAGCTATGTTCCCATAGCCGATCGGTGGGGCCGGAGGTTTGGGGCGGCTCGCCATCCGGCCAAAGTACATCCTCGATCGCGCCGGTCACACAATAGTTCAGAAACAGGCCACCGCCCGCTTCCCGATCGACATCAACCGAGATCGACTGGATGGCATGGCTCGGGAAATCAGGGTGAGGTTCCAACCTCCACTCCTTCTTCCCCAGCGAAGGCTGGGGCCCAGTCGGGATATCGGTCATGATCTACGCCGGCCTTCGTGACGATGCGTCGGGCGTGTCGTTACCGGGCCAGCAACGGGTCGAATGTGCCCCGCACATTCAAGGATCGTCCAGGGGACGATCCGACCCGATGCTCCTTCGCTGAGGAAGGCAGAAAGGAAAAAGGAGAAGTTCATGGTTGCGCGATCCGGTCGTAAAGGTCTCCCCAATCCGGATTGAATCCTTCGATCTCGCGCACCTTCCATGCCCGCTTCCAGGCTTTCATTCGAAATTCCCGTACCCTTGCCGATTCAAGGTCGCCATGATGTAAACGCAGAACTGCTCATCCAAGAAATGTCCCCCAACTGGACCCCAGCCTTCGCTGGGGAAGGACGGTTAATGAATGGGTTTTCAGTCCATCACGTCTCGTTCGAAGCCCAATTGGCCCTGAAGAGATCGCCAACGCTGATCCCGTCGATCGTCATCCCCTCGACCGCCGAATCCGTGATCGCCACGCCCGCCAAATCGGCGTCGCTGATCCTGGCCCCTGCGAGGGTGACGTTCCGGAACGACGAGGACGACATGTCGACATCCTCGAACGAAGAGCCCACCAGCCCGCAATCCAGCACCTCCAGCTTCTCCCGCGTCTGATGCAATTTCATGGATTCGCTCCGGCTTTTCCAATCCCCCTGGCTATGCTCAATCCGGCAGAATTCCAACGGCGACGCCACCCGAATCCACGGCGACTGGAAAATCCCGCGCAATACGCCTATGTGCGCGGCTTCCCATGGCAACAATCCTTCCCACCCCGCCGAAAATCGGCATGGTTTCGCTCGGCTGTCCGAAGAATCTCGTCGACAGCGAGCGCATCCTCACCAAGCTCCGCTCGGACGGCTACGCCATGTCGCCGGACTATGCCGGGGCGGACGTGGTGCTCGTCAACACGTGCGGCTTCCTCGATTCCGCCAAGGAGGAAAGCCTCGAGGCGATCGGCGAGGCGATCGCCGAAAATGGCCGGGTCATCGTCACGGGCTGCATGGGCAAGGAAGCGGAAACGATCCGCGCCCGCTTCCCCAATGTGCTCGCGGTCACCGGCGCGCATCAATATGAGGAAGTGGTCGGCGCGGTGCACGAAGCGGCGCCGATGCCGCCCAGCGCCTTTCTCAACCTCGTCCCCGAAAGCGGGCTCAAGCTCACCCCGCGCCACTACAGCTATCTGAAGATCTCGGAAGGCTGCAACCATCGCTGCGCCTTCTGCATCATCCCCAGCCTGCGCGGCGATCTCGTGTCGCGGCGCCCCGACGCGATCCTGCGCGAGGCGGAGAAGCTGATCGAGGCCGGCACGAAGGAACTGCTGGTCATCAGCCAGGACACGTCGGCCTATGGCGTCGATATCCGCCACCAGCCGCGGATGTGGCACGGGGCGGAAGTCCGCGCGCACATGACCGACCTGTCGCGCGAACTCGGCAAGCTCGGCGCCTGGGTACGGCTTCACTATGTCTACCCATATCCCCATGTCGACCAGGTCATCCCGCTGATGGCCGAGGGGCTGGTGCTCCCCTATCTCGACATTCCGTTCCAGCACGCCTCGCGCGCCGTGCTCAAGGCAATGAAGCGACCGGCCAACGAGGCGAAGATACTCGAGCGCATCAAGAACTGGCGCGCCATCGCGCCCGACATCGCGATCCGCTCCACCTTCGTGGTCGGCTTCCCGGGTGAGACGGAGGACGATTTCAAATATCTGATGGACTGGCTCGAAGAAGCCCAGCTCGATCGAGTCGGCGCCTTCCGCTTCGAACCGGTCGAGGGCGCGGCCGCCAACGCCCTGCCCGACCAGGTGCCCGAAGAGATCAAGGAAGAACGCTACGCCCGCCTGATGGAGCTGACCGCGCGGATCTCGGCGGACAAGCTGCAGGCGAAGATCGGCCGGACGCTCGACGTGATCATCGACGCGGTCGAAGGCGACGGAGCAACCGGCCGTTCCAAGGCCGATGCGCCCGAGATCGACGGCGAGGTCCATCTGCGCGACGCCGGGCATCTGCGGCAGGGCGATATCGTCCCGGTCGAGATCGAGGACGCCGACGAGCATGACCTGTTCGGCGTGCCCGTCGCCTAAGCAGCCAGGGCACGAAGCTTCGTCGCCATGTCGCGCGGGTCAGAGCGTGACGGTCCGCTCGCTGCGATAATAAGCGAAGGTCAGCCACGTCGCGACCGCGCCGAGCAGGTGCCAGACAGCGTGTCCCTGGACCAGGCTCGACGGCGTGCAGACCAGCCCATGCTGGTCAAGGTTCCAGATGCCGAAGGCGATCGCATTGACCAGGATGCCAGCCCCATAGAAGCGCAGGCGCGCGCCCGGCCGCCGCGGCCGCGCAAGGCCGAGCTCAACCGCGATCGCCGCGATCAGCACCACCGCGAACAGCCAGCGTCGCGCCTCCGGGGCCGCGATCAGCACCGCGACCAAGGCAGCACATAACAGGACATACAACGCGATCGCGTGCCGGTCCGGAATGCCTTTCCAGCGGGAAAGGGCGCTCACCAACAGGAAGCATCCGACCAGATACATGCCGAGCACGTCGAAGAACTGGCCCCACAGGGTCAGCGTCGCATGCAGGAGCAACGATCCCAATCCGACGATGACCGCCGTGATCCCGAACGCCATGGCCGCGACCGGCGCCATCGCAGAGCCGCGCGCCGGAGCGCGGGCGAGCACCATCATCAGGAAGCCCGCGAACACGAAGCCAAGCGACGACCAGCTATCGGCCGGCTGCAGGATCAGCGACCCGATCCGCGGCATCTCGCAGAAGCAACGTGTCGCGGTGCAGGTCGCCGGCGCATAGACCGACCAGTCCGGCCCAAGCACCAGCAGCAGCGCAACCGTGCCCAGCGCAGCGAAGGCGGTCAACGCCAGGGCGATCAGCGCATGGCGCACTTGGATCCGCTCCATCGATCCTCCCCTTCCCGGGGAGAGTGTAGCGCGCCCGGATCACCCGGCCAAGCGCGGCCGCCTAGGCGCGTTTGGGCAGCGCATAGGCGATGACGGCATCGCCGATCGGCGTCTCCATGAAGTGATGACCACCCGCGACGATCACGAGATATTCGCGGCCACCCTGTTCGTAGACAATCGGCGTCGCCTGGCCACCCGCCGGCAACACGTCGGACCACAGGGTCTTGCCCGTGCGCAGATCGATCGCACGGATCAGGTTGTCGGTTGCCGCGGCAACGAAGATCACCCCGCCCGCGGTGACCACCGAGCCGCCATTGTTGGGCGTTCCGATCGTGACCGGCAGATGCGAGGGGATGCCGAACGGCCCATTGGTGCGCGCGGTCCCGAGCGGGCGGTCCCACAGGGTCTTGCCGGTCGCAATGTCGATCGCCCGGATCCCACCATAAGGCGGTTGCTTGCACAGCAGCCCGGTGAACGGCATCCGCCAGCCGGCATTGACGTTGATGGCATAGGGCGTGTTCGCCTGGGGATCGCCCGCGCCTTCGACCCCGCCGATCTTGCCACGCGCCTGATCGCGGGGCGTCCAGCCGCGCTTGTTCGCCTCGGCACGGGGTACCAGCTGCACATAGTTCGGCATGTCGTTGTAATTCGCCACGATCACGCCCCGCTGCGGATCGACTGCGATACCGCCCCAGTCGCTGCCGCCATTATAGCCGGGATACTGGATCGAATGGCGGTCCGCCTCGGGCGGCGTGAAGAAGCCCTTGTAGCTCGCCCGGCGGAACTGGATGCGGCAGACCATCTGATCGATCGGGGACATGCCCCACATGTCGCGCTCAGTGAGCGCCGGCTTGCGCAGCGTCTGCCATAGCGAGACGATCTGGGTCGGCGCCCGCTGCCCGGGCTCCACGCCACCGCCGGGCGCCTTGATCGTGCCGACCGGCGTCAGGGGGCGTCCGGTACGGCGATCCAGCACATAAAGGTCGCCCTGCTTCGACGGGAGCACCAGCGCGGGCGTGCCCTTATAGTCGATCAGCGTCGCCTGGCTGCCGAAGTCGTAATCCCATACGTCCTTTTTCACGGCCTGGAAGCGCCAGCGCGGCTTGCCCGTCATCACGTCGATCGCGACGAGTGAGGTGGCGAAATCATTTTCCGCGGGGCGGCGCAGCCCCGAATAATAGTCCGCCGTCGAATTGCCCATCGGCAGGTAGACAAGGCCAAGCTGCTCGTCTCCCGAAGCGGTCGTCCACATGTTCGGCGTACCGCGCGTATAGGTTTGCCCCGCCGGCGGCATGCCGGTGATGTCCGGCCGCATCATGTCCCACGCCCAGCGCAGGTTGCCGGACACCGCATCATAGGCCTGGATCACGCCCGAGGGCTCCCAGCGATCCTGCCCGTCGAGCACCTGGTGGCCGGTCACGATCACTCCGCGCACGATCGTCGGCGCGGAATTGATCGACACATAGCCCGGCGGCACGACACCCATGCCGGCCTTGATATCGACCTGGCCGCCGGCCCCGAAATCCGCACAGGGCTTACCCGTTGCCGCATCGAGCGCGAAGAGCCGCCCGTCGAGCGTGCCTTCGATGATGCGCGTCGCGCAGGCCGAACCGGCAGCAACCCCCGGCACCGCATAATAGCTCACGCCGCGGCATGCCGCGGTATAGGGAATGGCCTCGTCGGAAACCCTGGGGTCGAAGCGCCAGCGCTGCCTGCCCGTCGCGGCGTCGAGCGCGATCACGAGGTTCTTGGGGGTGCAGACATAGAGGCTGTCGCCGATCTTGAGCGGGGTGTTCTCCGCGCCATAGGTCTTGGCGATCGCCGGGCTGGAAGGCATGTCGCCGGTATGCGTCAGCCAGGCACGCTGCAGCTTGCCGACATTCGCTGCGGTAATCTCGGTCAGCGGCGAAAAGCGCCGCGCGCTGTAGGTGCCACCATAGGCCGGCCAGTCGGCGCCGGTCGCCTGCCCGGACGGATCGCCCATGCCCGGCGACTGCTGCGCGGGCAATGCGGCAACGGCGCTGTCACGCCCGCCCGCCAGCGCAACGAACAGGATCGCGGTCGCCACCAGCACGCCCGCCGCCGATCCGAGCGCGACCCGCCAGCGGCCCGGCGCCCTCGAGAGAGTTGGCATCACGAGGATCACCGCAATCAGCAACACGATCGGCGCGATGATACGCGGTACCAGCGCCCATGGATTCGTGCCGGTCTCGAAGAACGCCCAAACCAGGGTCAGCACCACGACGGCGCCATAGATCCAGCCCCCGAGCGATCGCTGCCGCGCGAGCATCCAGCCCGCTACGAGCATCGCCGTGCCGGTGACCAGATAATAGGGAGAGCCGCCCAGCGCCGCGAGCCACACGCCCCCTACCGCCAGTACGAGCCCGATCAGCGCGATCACTGCGCCGAGGACGATGGCTGACCAACTGTGGCGATTGCCCATGACGACTTCCCTGTCCGACGCTCCCACCCGAGGGCCCAACAGGCGGGCGTTTCCATTGTTCCGATGACAAAGCCGTCATGATCCGCCGATGCGGGTGGCACCGGCTTCACGAGCGCGCTCCGGCCTCCTATGGTCGCTGCCGTTCAGCTGCTCCCGGAACCCCAGACAGATGCCCATTTTCCGTACCGCCGTTGCCGCCCTCGCCTTGTTCGCCGCCACGCCGGCCCTCGCCCAGACGCTTAGCGCCGGCGAACGCGCCCAGGTCGACCAGATCGTCGCCGACGCGCTGGCGAAGAGCGGCACGCCATCGGCTTCCGTCGCGATCGTGCGCGGCGGCGAGGTCGTCTTCGCCAAGGCCTATGGCAAGCAGTCCGAGGCAATGCCCGTCGCGCGCGACGATGCGCCCTATCAGATCGCATCCATCTCCAAGCAATTCACCGCCGCCGCAGTCCTGCTGCTCGCGCGGGACGGCAAGCTGAGCCTTGACGACAAGGTCGCGAAATATGTGCCGGACATCACGGGCAGCGATGCAATCACGATCCGCCAGCTGCTCTCGCACACCTCCGGCCTGCAGGACTATTGGCCGCAGGATTATAGCTTCAAGGCAATGGCGACCCCCGTGTCGCCGCAAGGCATCGTCGATCGCTGGGCCAAAAAGCAACTCGATTTCGCCCCCGGCACCCAGTGGCAATATTCGAATACCGGCTATGTCGTCGCCGGGATGATCGTCGAGAAAGTGGCCGGGGTGCCGTTGCTCGACTTTCTCAAGGCGCGCATCTTCAAGCCGCTCGACATCATCGCGTTCGACCAGGATCTCGCGATCGGCAAGGGTTTCCCGCAGGGCTATGGCCGCGCCGCGATGGGTCCGGTCCGCGCGGTGACCCCCGCCGCGCATGGCTGGCTGTATGCGGCCGGCGAACTGTCGATGAGCGCCCGCGATCTCGCCAAATGGGATATTGCGCGGCTCGACCGCCGCATCCTCGCACCCGAGGACTGGATGCTCCAGGAAACGCCGGTGAAGCTCGCCGACGGATCAAGCAACGGCTATGGCCTGGGCGTTGCCACGGGCAGCGCCAACGGCCGCCGCTATGTCGAGCATAGCGGTGAGGCGGTGGGCTTCCTGTCGGAGAACATCGTCTTCCCGGACGATCGGGCCGCCATCGTCGTCCTCACCAACAGCTGGTCGGGCGATGCCTTCATGGCGATCGCGCAGGGCGTCGCCAAGGCAGCGCTGCCCGCGCCGCCCGCCGACGCAGCGGATACCGCCGCGCTGGTACGCGTCAGGCGGGTATTCGACCAGCTGCGGGGCGGTACGCTCGACCGGGCGTTGCTCACGGAAGACGCCAATTATTATTTCACCCCGGTAACGCTCGACGATTACCGCAACAGCCTGTCCCCGCTCGGCGAGCCGGCCAAGTTCGAGCAGAGCGGCAAGGCGCGCCTTCGGGGCGGCTTCGTCAACCGCAACTACCGCGTCACTTATGGCGACAAGGTGCTGGCGGTCAGCACCTATGCGGAGCCGGGCGAGAATGGCCGGCTCGAACAGTTCCTCCTGGCGCCGACGAACCGCTGATGACCACCTATACCGATCTACTCCAGCCCGATCGCGGCCAGCCGGCCCGAACCATCGAAATCATCGAGGCTGCGGGCTTCGACACATGGCTCAAGGCCCAGCCGCCGCGCTCCCGGGCCGCGATCGCCGCGCAGAAGATGAGCGAGAAGGCAGGGAGCAGCGCGATCGTCCCGGGCGAGGCCGCCGATGACTGGTCCGTCGCGCTTGCAGTCGCATCCGCCACGCTCGGCGCCTGGGATATCGCCAAGCTGGCCGAAACCCTGCCCGAGGGCAGCTATCGCCTGTCGGGCGAGGCCGGCGCGGCGATGCTGGGCTGGCTGCTCGGGCAATACCGCTTCGATCGCTATCGCAAGCCGGAGGGCGACGGCCCCCGCGTCCTGCTCTCGGCGGAGCCCGCGCGCTTCGAGGAGGTGACCAGGATCGCCGCCGCGACCACGCAGGTTCGCGATCTGGTCAATACCGGCGCCGCCGATCTCGGTCCGGCCGAGCTCGAGGCAGAGGCCCGCGGGCTCACCGAGAAATATGGGGGCGCGATCCACGTCACGAAGGGCGAAGCGCTCGCGAAGGGCTATCCCATGGTCCAGGCGGTCGGACAGGCCGCTGCCAAGGGTCGCGAGCCGCGACTGATCGAACTCGAATGGGGCGATCCGAAGAGCCCGCGTATCGCAATCGTCGGCAAGGGCGTCTGCTTCGATTCGGGCGGGCTCGATATCAAGCCGAGTTCGGGCATGCGGCTGATGAAGAAGGATATGGGCGGTGCCGCGCACGCGCTCGCGCTGGCCGGGTTGGTGATGGCGGCGCGCCTCAAGGTGCGGCTCCACCTGCTGATTCCGGCCGTCGAGAACGCGATCGCCGGCAACGCCTTCCGGCCCGGCGACGTGCTCAGGACGCGCAAGGGCCTGACGGTCGAGAACACCAATACCGACGCCGAGGGCCGACTGGTCCTCGGCGACGCGCTCACCCGCGCGGGCGAGGAAAAGCCGGAGTTGATCCTCGATTTCGCCACGCTCACCGGCGCCGCCCGCGTCGCGGTCGGGCCGGACCTGCCGGCGACCTTCGTCAATGACGAACCGCTCGCCGAGGCGCTGTTCGCAGCCGCCCGGACGGTGGATGACCCGCTGTGGCGCCTTCCCCTGTGGGACGGCTATGACGAAATGCTCAAGTCCGACATTGCCGACATGGTCAATGCACCCGACGGCGGCTTTGCCGGCGCGGTGACGGCAGCGTTGTTCCTGCGGCGGTTCGTACCCGAGGGGACGCCCTGGGCCCATTTCGACACCTTCGCCTGGCGCCCCGCGAGCAAGCCCGGTCGCCCGAAGGGGGGTGACGCCCTTGGCCTGCGCGCGGCCTGGGCGATGCTCAAGGAAAGGTACGGCTGACGCGCCGCCCCCGTCCGCCCGGCGCCTAGGTCATTGACGGCTGCGCCGCATCGGCGACCCGGCGCTCCTCCGCCTGTTGCTCGATCCGGCGACGCAGGAGGACGATCGCGACGATCGAGCCCGCGATCGGGACGAGCAGCAGATAGAAAGCGGTCGCACCGCCCG
The DNA here is from genome assembly GCA_903884945.1 of uncultured bacterium. GTDB lineage: Bacteria > Pseudomonadota > Alphaproteobacteria > Sphingomonadales > Sphingomonadaceae > Sphingomonas. The sequence goes on along the minus strand of CAISGR010000318.1, from coordinate 81,615 downwards.
TGGCGGCAAAGGTCCGCCCCACGATCAGCGAGCCGGTCGTGCCGCCGAGCGCCGAAAAGACGACGATCAGCCCGACCATGGCGGCATGCGTGCTGCGGGGCATCGCACTGAGGATGGCCGAATTGAGCGCCGGATAGATCGGCGCCATGATGACTCCGATCAGCGGAAAGATCAGGGCGGCAAGCGGCGCCTGTGCCCAGGTGTCGACCACGCCGGGATGGGCCGGGGCGAGCGGCAGCGCCAGCAGGATCAGCACCCCCATGCCGACAAAGCATCCGAGCAGCAGGCGATACCAGCCCGTACGCCGCACGATCGCCCCCGCCGCGAGCCGCCCCACCGCAAGGCCGCAGGCGAAGATCGACGCGGCCTGAACGCTCATCGGCGCCGACAGCCCGAGCAGTTCGCGGTTGAAGGTCGGCAACCACGAGCCAATGCCCTGCTCGACCAGGACATAGAGGAAGACCGAAAGGATGAAGACCAGGGTAAGCGGCCGCACGACCAGCGCGAGCATCGCCGCGAAATCGCCCCTTAGCGAGGACGCCGTTCCATCCGCATGCGCCGCCGATTCGTCGAATCGCGTGATCGCCAGCAGCGCGACCGCCACCGCGCATGCCGCGGCGAGATACCAGTAGACGGACAGCCAGGATGCCGAGGCAGGGTTGCCCGCTTCGATGAACCCGCTGAACAGCCAATAGCCGCCGAGCACACCCAGCATGAACACGCCCTCGATCACGTTGAGCAGGCTGGCGTGGCTGCGCGGGCTGTCCGTGAGGAGCCCGACGAACGAGTAGACGCTCACCTTGGTCAGCGCAAAACCGAAGCCGGTTGCCATGAACAGCAGCCGCGTCATCCAGAACGCATTGGCGATCGGCATCATCAGGCAGGCGACGCCCACGCTGCCGAGGCCGATCATCATGCTGCGCCGATAGCCGATCCGCGGCAGGGCCGAGGCGACCACGAAGCTGACGACCGCGATGGTCAGGTCCTTGAAACCCTCGAGCGTGCTCGCCGAAACCTTGCCCACGCGGAAATATTCGATCGACTGCAGGATGACCGTGCCGACGCTGTTCAGCAGCACCGCGAAGATCGCGTAACTCAGCAGGATGGCGAGCTTCAGTCTCAAATGGGTCATTCTGGCCCCTCCCCGGGCGCGCCACCGTTCTCCGATGGGCTTGTCACGTCCGGGAAATCTATTATGAAATGCATATCATAACAAGCGCGCTGTTCGCGCAACCAGTTTCTAGAGAGGGTAAGACGTGGGTCGAGTAATTCCGGACGCGGCATTGGCATCAGTGCCCTTCGGAGGCGATGGCTGGCGGCTGACAGCCGATGGCGCGGCGGTGACGCTGCCCCATGTTCCCTCGGTATTCGCGCTCAGCAACGGCTTTGTCGGGATGCGCGGCCCGGGCGGTGGACCGGAAGATGCCAAGATCTACCTCAACGGCGTCTACGAGATCATGCCGATCGCCTATCACGAGGCGGCGCATGGCTATGCGCGCGAGAGCGACAGCCGGCTGGCCGTGGCCGATGCGACTCAGGTGCGCGTCACGCTGGACGGAAACGCCCTGCCCGCCCCCGCGGCCCTCTCGCTGGACATGGCACAGGGCATGCTGACCAGCCGCCATGAAGTCGCCGGAACGATCGTCGAGATCGACCGGCTGGTGTCGATGACACGGCCTGGTGTGGTTGCAACCCGGGTCCGGATCGCCGCGGACGGCGCGCATCGCCTGGAGGTGCGTCCCGTCGTATCGCCGCCACCGGCCAGCACCACCGATACCGGGAGCGATGCCGTCTATGACCCCCGTGTCGGCCCCGGTTTCGGTGCCTCCCCGTGGGAGGAGACCGCGACCATCGATACGCCCGTGGCGATCGGGCGCGTGGACCGGCTGCGGCGCAGCGGCTTTGCCGTTGCGGCGCTGGCGGCGGGCGGCGGGGACGCCGTCGCTTCCGGTTCCGGGTGCATCGCTGCTTATGCTGCCTGCCAGGGACCCGATTCGAGCGGATCCGCGCTCTCGGCAGCGCAGGCCGCGCTGGAGGCGGCACGCGAAGCCGGGTTCGATCGGCTTGCCACCGAACAGGCCGAGTGGTTCGCCGGCTATTGGCAGGACGCGCAGGTCGACTTCGATGCGGCCCCCCGCGCAACCCAGGCGCTGCGCCATGCTCTGTTCCAGCTCGTCCAGGCGGTAGGGCGCGACGGCACGACCTCCATCGGCGCCAAGGGGCAGACCGGCGAAGGCTATGAAGGCCATGTCTTCTGGGATGCCGACAGCTATGTCCTGCCGGCGCTGGTCTTCCTGCGCCCCGAGATCGCGCAGGCCATGCTGCGATGGCGGATCGCCCGGCTGGAGCCGGCGCGACACAATGCCCGGGCGATGGGGCATGAGCGGGGCGCGCTCTATCCCTGGCGCACCATCGCCGGCGCGGAATGCTCGTCCTTCTTCCCGGCCGGGTCGGCGCAGTATCACATCAACGCCGACATCGCCCATGCGCTGCAACTCTATGTCGATGCGACCGGCGACCGGACGATCCTCACCGAGGGCGGTGCCGAGATGCTCGCCGAAACCGCACGGATCTGGCTGGAAATCGGCTATCACGATCCCGCCCGGGGGAATGCCTTCGTCATCAACCGCGTGACCGGGCCGGACGAATACAGCGCGATCGTCGACAACAATCTCTACACCAACATGATGGCGGCGGCGCATCTGCGCTTCGCGGCCGCCGTGGCGCGACAGCCAGGCTTCGAGGCGTTGCTCACCCCCGAGGAAGTCGCGGCGATGGAACGCGCCGCTGAGGCGATGCTCCTCCCCCGTGATCCGGCCCGCGACATCTATGCGCAGGACGAAGGCTTCTTCGGCAAGCAGGCCTGGCCCTTCGCGACGACGCCGGCCGAGCAATATCCGCTGCTGATGCATTTCCATCCGCTGACGATCTATCGCCACCAGGTCTCCAAGCAGGCCGATGCGATCCTGGCGACGACAGTGCTGCGCGACAGCTTCGACCCGGACATGCGGGCGCGGATGCTCGATGCCTATGAGGCGGTGACGGTGCATGATTCCACATTGTCGGCGAGCGCCTTCGCTACCGCTGCCGCCGGGATCGGCGATGCGCCGCGCGCCGCAGCCTATTGGCAGGTCAGCGCCCTCACCGATCTGTGCGACCTGTTCGGCAACAGCGATCACGGCCTGCACATGGCGGCACTGGCCGGCAGCTGGACCGCGCTGGCCATGGGCTTTGCCGGCATGCGCGCGGATGACGGAGGTCTCAGCTTCGCGCCGATCGCGGTGCCCGTGCTTGGCCCCTATCGTTTCAGGCTGCACTTTCATGGCCGCCGCATCGACGTCTCGGTCAGCCTTGAAGCCGCTGAATACAGCCTCGTCTCGGGTGACGCCCTAACCCTCTCCGAGCGCGGAATCCCCTTCCGCCTGCTGCCCGGCCAGCCGGTAACCCGCGAGCTCGCCGCATGAGCCGGTTCGCCGCGATCCTGTTCGATCTCGATGGCGTGCTCGCCGACAGTGCCACCGCCCATTTTGCCGGCTGGAAGCGGCTGGCGGACGAACTCGGCATTCCCTTCACGGAACAGGACAATGAAGCGCTGAAGGGCGTCGACCGGATGGGGTCGCTGCGGCACATCCTGGCGCTCGGCGGGAGAACCGCAAGCGACGCGGACATGGCTGCGATGGCGACGCGCAAGAACGCCTATTATCTGGAGGCAGTCGCCCGGATGAGTCCGGCCGACCTGCTCCCGGGCGCGCGCGCCCTGATCGATCTCGCAAAGCGCCGGGGCCTGTCGTGCGGCGTCGCGTCGGCCAGCCGCAATGCACCACTGGTTCTCGATCGACTCGGCATCGCGGGGCTGTTCGACGTGGTCGCTGACGCCGGCGCGGTGGCGCAGCCCAAGCCGGCGCCCGATATCTTCCTCGCGTGCGCACAGGCGCTGCAGATTGATCCCGTACGCTGCATCGGGGTCGAGGACGCAGCCGCCGGCGTGACGGCGATCAAGGCGGCGGGCATGTATGCGATCGGCGTCGGCGACCCGGAGGTGCTGGGCGAGGCCGACATCGTCTATCCGGCAACGGCCGCGATCGATCTCGACGCCGCCTTGGCGACCTAGCCGGCTCAGGTATCGCGGACGATGATCCGCGTCGGCAGCGTGGCGGAACGAGCGCGCACGCCTTCGATCCGTTGCATCAGCTTCTCCACCAGGATCGCGCCGGCGAGATGCGTCTCCTGCGCGATGGTGGTGATCGCCGGCATGAAATGCGCGGCCGGCGGAATGTCGTTATAGCCGACCAGCGCATAGTCCTTCGGCGATTGCAGCCCGGCATCGCGGAACGCGCTGATCACCGCCATCGCGGCAGTATCGGAAAAGGTGAACACCGCATCGGGCGCGGCATGGGTCCGCACCCAGGCAGCCGCAGCGCCGTGCACTGCGTTGAACGCCATGTCGGGCACCGGCATCAGGTCGACGACGATGCCACCCGACTTTTCGGCGACCTCGCACATGCCCCGATAGCGCAATGCGATCTCGGCATGGCTGATGTCGCCCACGAACATCCAGCGCTTCGCCCCGCGGTCAAGGAAGCGACGTCCCGCAAGCGCCCCGCCAAGCAGGTTGTCGCTGCCAACCGCGCAATAGCTGTTCGCCGGATCCACCGCCCCCCACACCACGAAAGGCGCATCGCTGCGCGCCAGTTCGCTCAGCATGGCCTCGCGACCGCCCTGGCCGAGGAAGATGAAGCCGTCGGCCGCGCGCGCGGCGAGCATGTCGAGGCAGTGCTTCGCCTCCGAAATGCCCGGCGGCGACAGCAGCAGGTCCTGGTTGCGGATCGAGAGCGCTTCGGACACGCCGGCAAGCAGCTCGAAGATGAACGGATCGCCGATCCGGCCACCGCGGTGCGAGCCGAAGTCAAGCAGGACCGCTACCATGTCCGTGCGCAACTGGCGCAGCTTCTGGGCATTGCGATTGACGGCATAGCCATGCGCGCGCGCCACCTCGAGCACCCGTTCGCGGGTTTCCTTGTTGACCAGCGGGCTGTCATTGAGAACGCGCGATACCGTCGGCTTGGACACTTTCGCCAGACGCGCGATATCGGCCATGCTCACCGCCATCGACAGCGGGGTGCGCGACTCGCGCGGCTGTTCGGTATCCGCCATCGACTGGGCACCTCTCCGGCTGTGACGGCGCGATTGCACCATGGCGAACCTTTCTAGGCGTCGCGCGGTCACTGGCAAGGCATTGCCGTTGCGACGCCGTTTCAAAAATGATTGAAATGCATTTCAGATGTGTTAGCAAGCGTCCTGACGGCGAACCGCAAACCGCCGCATGCCTATTCAGGAGAGGACGCATGACTCGCTCTTTTTGCCGCTCGTCGGTTTTTTCTGCCCGCCTGGCGCCGCTGGCGCTCGGGATGGCGCTGGCCGTCACGGCTGCGCCGGTTTCCGCTCAGCAGGCTCCCGCCACCCCGGACGCCGCGGCCGATGCCGGTGAGACCGGTCCGGACATCGTCGTCGTCGGCACCTCCGGCGCCGGCGCCCGCCGCCAGGATGCCGCATTCGCCGTCACCACCATCAACGAAAAGGCGCTGCAGCAGCTCGCACCGGCCAGCACCGCAGAGGTGCTGCGCGTCGTGCCGGGCGTCAGCACCGAATCCTCGGGCGGCCAGAACGGTGCGAACATCTTCGTCCGCGGCTATCCTTCGGGCGGCGACGCCGAATATGTGACGATCCAGAGCGAGGGTGTGCCCTTCTTCCCGCCGTCCACCCTCTCCTTCCTCGAGAACACGCAGCTGATCCGCGTCGACGAGACGCTGAAGAGGGTCGAGGCCGTGCGCGGCGGCACCGGCGCGCTCTTCTCGTCGGGCCAGCCCGGCCTGACCATCAACTTCGTGCAGCGCGAGGGCGGCAACGCGTTCGAAGGGCTGGGCAAGATCTCGGCCACCGATTTCGGCGAGTTGCGCGCGGACGGCTATGTCTCCGGCCCGCTCGGCAAGGACACGACCTTCATGGTCGGCGGCTATTATGCGTCGGGCCACGGCATCCGCGATCCGCAGTTCACCGCCGAAAAGGGCGGCCAGATCACCGCCAATATCCGCCACGATCTCGGCCGCGGCTCGATCCTGGTTTTTGGCCGCTACCTCAACGACCATGGCCAGTGGCTGCTGCCGATCCCCGTCGTGCAGAACGGCAGCAAGATCAGCCAGTGGCAGGGCTTCGACGCCAGCTCCGGCACGCTTGCCGGGCCGGAGACGCGACTCGCCGTGCTCAACGACGGCACGCATGTCGATCTGTCGAACGGCCGCGGCGCCAATATCGTCAATCTCGGCACCAATTTCGATTATGAGATCGCCGACAATGTGAAGATCCGCGACCGCGTCAGCTGGCTGAAGGGCAGCGCCGACACCACCGGGCTGGTTCCCGGCGGCGGCGCCCCGCAGACGGCGGCACAATATGCGGCCGGCCTCGGCAGCACGGTCGCCAGCCTGACCTACGCGAATGGCGGCGGCGCGGTTTCGGGCAGCCAGCAGGTCGTCACGGCCGGCCTGTGGCAGGTGCAGAAGGACATCGAATCCTTCGTCAACGACGTCTCGCTGGAATGGAAGGCCGGCGGCAACAAGCTGACGATCGGCGGCTATTATGCCGACTATTCCTCGAAGGATAAGTGGAACCTCGGCAACAACCTGCTGCTGACGGCCGAGCCCAATGCGCGCGTGCTCAACCTGACCCTGGCCAATGGGCAGGTCGTCACCCGCAACGGCTTCAGCAGCGGCTCCAGCTTCAACGTCAATGCCGATTATGACGGCCGCGACGCTGCCTTCTATGCGGTCGACGAGTTCCAGGTGACCGACCAGCTCCGCCTCGACGGCGGCATCCGCTACCAGCACCATTCGGTCAACGGCACGCTCGAGAACAACAGCTTTGGCGTCGATACCGACGGCAACGCCAACACGCTCTACAACAATGGCACTGCAGTTCTGAACGGCACGTTCTCGACCATCCGCTATCGCGGCGGGAAATGGTCATGGACCGCCGGCGCCAATTACGACCTGACGCGCCAGATCGGCTTCTTCGCCCGCTACAGCCGCGGGAACAGCTTCCCGTTCTTCGACAATCTGCGCGACGGGATCACCGTGGCGCCGCAGGTCGATACCTATGAAGGCGGCGCCAAGCTTTCGCTCGATTTCCTGAACCTGTACGCCACCGTGTTCCACAACAACTTCAAGGGGCTGGCGACCACCGTCATCACCAGTGGCGCGCCGATCGCGTCGATCGGCGGGGCGCGGGCGACCGGCGTCGAGCTCGAAGGCGCGCTGCGGCCGGTGGCCGGCTTCCAACTTGCCTTTTCGGGCGCCTATCTCGACGCGAAATATCATGACTTCTTCACCAACAACGGCGCGACGCCGCTCGGCGGCAATGTCGTGCAGCGCCAGCCGAAATGGCAGTGGCGGGTTGCGCCCTCCTATGAGGTCAATTTCGGCGGGGAGACCAAGGCGACCGTCTTCACGAGCGTGAGCTATATCGGCGATCGCTTCTCGGACGTGCAGAACCAGCAGCTCCTGCCGCATTATTACAAATGGGACGCCGGCGTGACCTTCGACCTTAACCAGCGGATTCAACTGCAGGCGACGGTCGACAACATCACCGACACGATCGGCCTGACCGAGGGCAACCCGCGCACCATCGGCTCCCAGGGCACCGGCGTGATCTTCGCCCGCCCGATCCTCGGCCGTTCGGCCCGGTTCAGCGCCAGCTACAAATTCTGAAACCCTGCCCCCACTGGCGCCTCCTTCCCTTCGGGAAAGGGGCGCCATTTTTTTGCCCGCGGCGGACGATGTCTTCCGTGGTCACCGGAAGCCGAAACGACGGGCTCCCATCGTCCCGTGCCGATCGTAGGGATTTCCCGCCTAATCCACCACGATCGCACCGGTCATGCCGAAGCTCGAATGCAGAAAGTGCGAACAATGCGCCTCGTACCGGCCCGGCGCGGGCGCGGTCAGGTGGATATCGATGCTCTGGCCGCCATCGAGCGATACGCCGCCCTTGCTGAGCGCAGCGCGGTCGCGCGGCTCGACGGTCGCGGCGGCGAAAAATCCCTTCGAGACGAAATCGTGCCCGCCGCCGGCCTTGTTGACGAGATGCAGCACATAGGGCTGGCCATGGTGCAGCGTGATCGTCGCGGGGGTGAACCTGAAATTGGACAGATCGATCTCGACGCTGTCGGGGGACTGGGCCGCGGCGGTGCTCGCGGCAACGGACAGCGCGAGCGCAAACAGGACGGGGCGAATCATAGGGTCATCCTCCGGATCAAAGCCCCCGGGCGCTGACGATACCCCCTGTTCGCAGCGGTCGAAAGCACCCGCCGCGACATATAGAAGAATGATCGGCCAGTGACCGGGAACGCCACACAGTTCGGAATGATCCGACGACCGGCGGCGTCAGGCGAGTGCCTCACCTGCGGCGATGATCGGCACGAATTTCGTCGCGGTCAGGCTCGCCCCGCCGACCAGCGCGCCATCGACGTCTCCGGCCGCAAGCAGGTCGCCCGCATTGTCGCCGGTGACCGATCCGCCATAGAGGATCCGCACCGCATCCGCCTCCGCGCCGATCAGGGAGCGGAGCTGCCGCCGGATCGCGCCGTGCATCGCCGCGACATCACCCGCCGTCGGCGTCCGGCCTGTCCCGATCGCCCAGACCGGCTCATAGGCGATCGAGAGCCATGACGCCGCCGCGCCATCCGGCAGCGACGCGGCGAGCTGGCCCGTCACCACCGCCTCGGCACGTCCCGCGTCCCGCTCCTCGAGCGTCTCGCCTACGCACAGGATCGCGCCCAGCCCACCTGTGTGCAGCGCTTCCGCCTTGGCCTTCACGTCGGCATCGCTCTCATGGCAATCGGCGCGGCGCTCGCTGTGCCCCACGATCGAAAAGCGGGCCCCCGCCTCCTTCACCATGCCAACGGAAATGCAGCCGGTATGCGCGCCCTTGTCGGCGGGATGAACGTCTTCCGCGCCGATCGCGAGCCCGGGCACCCGCGCCGCCGCGGGAGCGATCAGCGTGGCCGGCACCGCGATCGCCACGTCCACCCGGGGCGATCCGGCAGCGGCGGCGGCAATGCCGTCCAGCTCCGCCAGCGCGGCCAGGTTGCCGTTCATCTTCCAGTTTCCCGCTATCAGCCGGCGTCTTTCCAAGCGTCGTCTCCCCTGTTGCGCGGAAAGCCGATAGCGCGATCCGATAATCGCACAAGCTTGAAGGACCGCTGCGCTCCCCGTAAAGCGAGACGGTTACGCCTCCATCAGATCGGCTTTTCGCGCCCATGCTCAGTTTCATCCGCCGCCTCATCAATTCCAAGGCGGGCGTCATCGTCACCTTCGTCGTGCTCGGCGTGATCGCCCTTGCCTTCGGCCTCGGCGACGTGACGGGCATCCGCAACGGCGGTGGCGGCATCGGCGCCGATTCGGTCGCGACGGTCGGCAAGGAAAAGATCACGTCGGTCGATCTGCGCCAGCGCGTGCAGGGCGAACTCGATGGCGCCCGGCAGCAGCAGCCCACGCTCGACATGGTGCAGTTCGTCGCCGGCGGCGGCGTGGAAGGCACGCTGGAGCGCAGCATCAGCGCGCTCGCCTTCAGCGAATATGCCGGCGACCAGGGCATGATCGCGTCGAAGCGGCTGGTCGACGGCCGCATCGCCAGCCTGCCCCAGACTCACGGAATCGACGGCAAGTTCAGCCAGGCCAATTATGACCGGCTGCTTGCGCAGGTGCGCATGACCGATGCGCAGGTCCGCGAGGGCATTGCCCAGGATACGCTGACGCAACACCTCATCCTGCCGACCCTCCGGGCGAAGCAGGTGCCCAAGGGCCTCGCCCTGCCCTATGCCTCGCTCCAGCTCGAAAAGCGCAACGGCCTCATCGGCTTCATCGCCACGCCCGCGGTGGGCAAGGGCGCCCCGCCGACCGACGCCGAGCTCGGCACCTTCTACAAGCGCAACATCGCCCGCTACACGGTGCCCGAGCGCCGCGTGATCCGCTACGCGATCGTCACGCCCGACCAGGTGAAGGCGAGCGCGACGCCGACCGAGGCGGAAATCGCCAAGGCCTATGCGACCCAGAGCGCAAAGTTCCAGCCGACGGAGAAGCGCACCATCATCCAGGTGGTCGTCGCCGACCAGGCCGCCGCGACCGCGCTCGCCGCCAAGGTGAAGGCGGGGACTCCGATCGACGCCGCAATTCGCGCCATCGGGCTTGAACCCAACAAGATCGCCGGGGTCGAGAAAGCGGCTTATGCCGGCCAGAGTTCGCCCGAGATCGCCAACGCGGTGTTTGCTGCGCCCAAGGGGGGAGTGGTCGGCCCGCTCCGCTCGGCGCTCGGTTATATCGTGGCGCGCGTCGATGCGGTGGAGAAGGTGCCGGGCAAGACGCTCGACCAGGCGAAGCCCGAACTGGCCAAGGCGCTGACCACCGAGAAGACCACCGTCGCGCTGAGCAAGATCCACGACGCGCTGGACGACGCGATCAGCAACAACGCCACGTTCGACGAGATCGTCGCCGACCAGAAGCTCCAGGCCAAGGATACGCCGCCGCTGACTACGGCCGGCGTCAATCCGGACGACCCCGCGTCCAAGCCCGATCCCGCCTTCGCCCAGGCGGTCGCCGCCGGGTTCGGCGCCGAGCAGGGTGACGATCCGCAACTCGTGCAATTTGGCCAGGACGGCAGCTTCGGCATCGTGTCGCTCGCGCGCATCGTGCCCGCCGCACCACGCCCGGCCGCGGCGATCCGCGACGTGCTCACCCGCGATTTCTATATCGAACGGGCGCAACGCGTCGCGCGCCAGGTCGCCGTCGATGTCGCCGCCAAGGTGAACAAGGGCACGCCGCTGGCCCAGGCGCTTGCGGAAACGAAATTGTCGCTCCCCGCGCCGCGGCCGATCGATATTTCGCGCCAGCAGCTTTCCGCCGACCCGCGCGGCGCGCCCGCGCCGCTGGTCCTGTTGTTCAACATGGTCGAGAAGCGGGCGAAGATGCTCGAGGCGCCGAACAAGGCCGGCTGGTTCGTCATCTACCTCAATCATATCGAACACGGGAACGCAGCCGGCCAGGAAGCGGTGATCGACAGCAAGCGCGCCGAACTCGCCGCGACGGTAGGCAGCGAATATGTCCGCCAGCTCGGCGAAGCCGTACGCCGCCAGATCGGCGTAAAGAAGAACGACAAGGCGATCGCCCAGGTCAAGGCAACGCTCACCGGTCAGGGCGACTCCAATTAAGCCGGGAACGCACGACCAGTCCGACGCCGCCGCCACCGCGCTTTCAGCCGGGCGGCCGGCGCTGTTGTGGCGTCGGCAGATCGCCGACACCGAGACGCCGGTCGCCGCAGCGCTCAAACTGATCGAGCCGGGGCGCGGCGATTTCCTGCTCGAATCGGTCGAGGGTGGCGCGACGCGCGGCCGACACAGCCTGATCGGGCTCGCCCCGGATCTCGTCTTTCGCGCCCAGGGCGCCCGCGCCGAGATCAATCGCCACTGGTTGACCGACCGCGACGATTTCACACCCTGCGACATACCGACGCTGGAAGCGCTTCGCGCGCTTGTCGCCGCCTGCCGCATGGACGTACCCGACGCGCTGCCGCCGGCACTCGCCTGTCTCGTCGGCTATTTCGGTTACGAGACGGTCGGCCTGGTCGAACGCCTCGATCGCCCTGCGCATGATCCGCTCGGCCTGCCCGACATGATGTTCGTGCGCCCGACGGTGGTGCTGATCTTCGATCGGCTTGCCGATGCCCTGTTCCTGGTCGCGCCGGTGTGGCCGGATGCCACGCGCCATCCCGCCGCGATCGTCGCCGAAGCATGGGACCGGATCGACGCGACCGCCGCGCGACTGGCAAGCGCGGCGCTGCCGCCGCCCATCCGGGCGCTCGATCCGGCCGAGATCGCGCTGACGCCGGTCCTGCCCGCAGGGCGCTATGCCGAGATGGTTGCCCGCGCGAAGGAATATATCGTCGCCGGCGACATCTTCCAGGTCGTGCTGGCCCAGCGCTTCACGGCGCCTTTTGCCCTGCCACCGTTCGAGCTCTACCGCGCCTTGCGCCGGATCAATCCCTCACCCTTTCTCTACCATCTCGACCTGCCCGGCTTCGCCCTGACCGGCTCGAGCCCGGAAATCCTGGTGCGGGTGCGCGACGGGGAAGTCACCATCCGCCCGATCGCCGGCACGCGCCCGCGTGGCAGGACCGCGGCGGAGGACGAGGCGAACCGGCTGAGCCTGCTGGGCGATCCCAAGGAACGGGCCGAGCATCTCATGCTGCTCGATCTCGGCCGCAACGATGTCGGGCGGGTCGCCGAGGCCGGCACGGTCAAGGTCACGGCGAGCTACACCACCGAACTCTACAGCCATGTCATGCACATCGTCTCGAACGTGGTCGGACGGCTGGGCAAGGATCATGATGCGCTCGACGCGCTGTTCGCAGGCTTCCCGGCCGGAACCGTAAGCGGCGCGCCGAAGGTCCGCGCCTGCGGCGTGATCGCTGAACTGGAGTCGGAAGTGCGCGGCGCCTATGCCGGCGGCGTCGGCTATTTCTCGCCGGACGGTTCCATGGACAGCTGCATCGTGCTGCGCACCGCGGTGGTCAAGGACGGAACGATGCATGTCCAGGCCGGGGCCGGCATCGTCGCCGACAGCGACCCCGCCTATGAACAGCGCGAATGCGAGGCGAAGGCGGGCGCGCTGCTGGCAGCCGCGCGCGAAGCCATCGCGCGCGCTGCCGACACCGGTTTCGGCCAATAGGCCGCCAGCGTCAGGGAATGACGCTTTCCTGACGCTTCTTCTCGGCCTTCTCGGCCGCATATTGCTGGTTCAGCTTCAGGGCACAGCCGGTCTGGCCACCCGAGCCGACCGGCGAACAGGTGTCGGGCAGCCCGCCCGCCTCGCGGCCGACCTCGTCCATGGTCGCGGCGCGGTTCACCCAGCTATTGGTCGCTGCGCTCTTCTTCGTCTCGCGAAGTTTCTTCGGAATGCGATAGGGCTCTTCGAGGGTGTTGCAGACCACGACCTCGTTTCCCACCGCCTCGGGACATTTCTGGCCACTCGCCACGGTCACGCTGCGAATCCGCTCTGGCGGCTTGCCTGCGTCGGCTTGTTTGTCCTGCGCGACCGCCACTGCGGGAAGCGACATCAAAGCGGCAATAGCGACGATACGAAACATTCTGCGACCTCCTGGCGGCGTTCACCTCCGCCCCTAGCGATTGCTCCACCCTGAATGAAGCGCGACATCGCCCGAATCATGTTCCAATCGGGGCGTTGCTTCCCTGACGACCGGCTATGACGTTGCGGGATATGGCGATTGCCGCGCGCGATTCAAACCGGCGGCACCGATAAGATGCGGTTTCGCTGTTGCCGGCGCCCCGCGCGCATCCGCATTGCCGGCCCGCTCGTCGCGCGATTGGGGCGTCGCACGGAATCGGGCCGATTGTGGTCGTGCGGCAAAAGCGTTAGCGCGCTCGCCCATGATCCTCGTCATCGACAATTACGACAGCTTCACCTGGAACCTGGTCCATTATCTGATGGAACTGGGCGCAGCGGTGAAGGTCGTGCGCAACGACGCCCTGACCGCGCGCGACGCGATCGAATCGAACGCGCAGGGCTTCCTGATCTCGCCAGGCCCCTGCACCCCGAACGAGGCCGGCATCAGCCTCGATCTGGTGGCGGCCTGCGCGGCGGCCGAAAAGCCGTTGCTCGGCGTATGCCTCGGCCACCAGGCGATCGGCCAGTATTTCGGCGGGCACGTCGTTCGCGGCGGCCTGATGCACGGCAAGACGTCTCCGGTCTCGCACGACGGCACGGGCCTGTTCGAAGGTCTCCCCTCGCCGTTCATCGCGACGCGCTACCATTCGCTGATCGTCGAGGACATTCCCGCCGACCTGATCGTCAACGCGACCGCCGACGACGGCTCGGTGATGGGTTTCCGCCATGCCACGCTCCCGATTCACGGTGTGCAGTTTCATCCGGAAAGCATCGCCACCGAGCATGGCCATGCGTTGCTGGCGAATTTCGTGCGCCTTGCCGGCATCGACGTGACGGTGCCGGCGTGATTCTCAACCACCTCTGCCACCCACGCTATTCTCGCTTCCCGGGCGAAGGCCGGCTTCCCGCCGGGATGGCCGTGGCAGCGGCGGCATGACCACCCTGGCCCTTCTCCCGGATCCCTCCACCCCGCTTTCGCACGAGAGCGCGGCGCAGGCGTTCGCCGATATCCTGGATGCGAAGACTTCCGAGGAGGCAATCGCCGACTTCCTGATCGCGCTCAGCGACCGCGGCGAGACCAGTATCGAAATCGCCGAAGCGGCCCGGGCCCTGCGCGCGCGCCTCATCCCGATCGAGGCCCCCCATGGCGCGATCGACGTGTGCGGCACGGGCGGCGACGGCCACCACACGCTGAATGTGTCGACCGCCGTTTCCATCGTCGTTGCTGCCTGTGGCGTACCCGTCGCCAAGCACGGCAACCGCGCTGCTTCCAGCAAGGCCGGTGCGGCCGACACGCTGGAGGCGCTCGGCCTGGACATGGAACGGGCCGGCCTCAACGCGGAGGGCAGCCTGCGCGATATCGGGATCGCCTTTCTGTTCGCGGCCAACCATCATCCGGCGATGAAGCGCATCACGCCGATCCGCCGCCGTATCGGGCGCCGCACGATCTTCAACCTGATGGGGCCGCTCGCCAATCCGGCGCGCGTTACCCGCCAGTTGATCGGCATCGCCCGCCCCGACTATGTCGCGCCCTATGCCCAGGCGCTCGAGCAGCTTGGCACTGAAGCTGCGCTCGTCGTCTCCGGCGAGGAAGGACTGGACGAAGTCTCCGGGGCCGGCCCCACCGTGGCGGTCAGCGTCGGGACGCTGGCCATGCCCGATCGAATCATGCCCGAGGACGCCAATCTGGCGCGCCATGGCATCGCGGCGATCCGGGGCGGGGATCCTGCCTATAATGCCGCCGCGCTGCGTCGCCTGCTGATGGGTGAACACGGCGCCTACCGCGACGCCGTGCTTCTCAACGCCGCTGCGGCCCTGATGGTCGCCGGCATCGCCATTGACCTCCCGCAAGGCGCCGAGCAGGCGGCAGCCGCGCTCGATTCGGGCAGGGCGAAGGCCCTGCTCGACCGCTGGATTGCATACCCATGACCGATATTCTCGAACGTATTCTCGAAACCAAGCGCGCCGAGGTCGCCGCTCGCAAGGCGACCATGCCGCTCTCGGAGATCGACGCCGGCATCGCCCGACAGAGCAAGCCGCGCGGATTTCGCGCCGCGCTCGACGCCAGGGCGGCGACCGGCCATGCCCTGATCGCCGAGATCAAGAAGGCGAGCCCCTCCAAGGGCCTTATCCGGGCCGACTTCGATCCACCCGCCCATGCCCGCGCCTATGAAGCGGGCGGCGCGACCTGCCTTTCGGTGCTGACTGACGAGCCCTGGTTTCAGGGGGCAGACAGCTATCTCACCGCCGCGCGCGATGCGTGCAGCCTCCCGGTGCTGCGCAAGGATTTCATGGTCGATCCCTGGCAGGTCCCGGAATCGCGCGCGATCGGTGCCGATGCGATCCTGCTCATCGTGGCGGCGCTTGACGACGGCCTGCTCGCCGAGATCGAGGCAAGCGCGATCGAATGCGGCATGGACGTGCTGGTCGAGGTGCACGACGCGCGGGAACTGGACCGCGCGCTGAAGCTCAAGTCGCGCCTGATCGGCGTCAACAACCGCAACCTGCGCGACTTCAGCGTCGATTTCGAAAACAGCTACCGCCTGGTCGGCAAGGCACCCGCGGGCTGCACTTTCGTCGCGGAGAGCGGCCTGACCATCCGTGACGATCTCGACCAGATGGCCGAGCACGGCATTCACTGCTTCCTCATCGGGGAGGCCCTGATGCGCCAGCATGACGTCGAGGCCGCGACCCGGGCCCTGGTCGGGTGAGCGACCTGACGCATCTCGATTCCGCCGGTGCCGCGCACATGGTCGATGTGGGCGGCAAGGCAAGCACCATGCGCGAGGCAGTCGCCACCGGGCGCATCGACATGACCCCGAAGGCGGCCCGCGCGATCCGCGACGGAACGGTACTCAAGGGAGACGTTCTGGCGGCAGCGCGCATTGCGGGGATCATGGCCGCCAAGCGGACGAGCGACCTGATTCCGCTCTGCCATCCGCTCCCCCTCACCCGCGCGGCGATCGATCTCGTGGTCGACGAAACCGGCGTGACCGCCACCGCTACCGCCGCGACCGACGCGAAGACAGGGGTGGAGATGGAAGCGCTCACTGCCGTTTCGGTTGCGCTGCTGACGGTCTACGACATGGCCAAGGCGATCGATAAGGGCATGACGATCAGTGGCGTGCGCCTGCTGACCAAGACGGGGGGCAAATCGGGCGACTGGAAAGCACCGGAATAGCCGTGCCTGCGCTGCTCCGCGGCGACACGCTTCGCCCGCCGGATCCGCCCTGCCCCTCGACGTACATCCTGTCCGGTCGTTAGGGAGATGCGATGAACAAAAAACCTCCCTCCCTGCTGCCGGTCGAAGAAGCACAGGCGCGCCTGTTCGCGATGGCACCGGCCGTCCCGGCCGAAATCGTCCCGGTGCGCGACGCAAGCGGACGTTGGGCAGCTTCCGACATCCTAGCGCTGCGGACCCAGCCCGCCACGCACCTCTCGGCGATGGACGGCTATGCGATTCGCTTCGCCGATCTTCCCGGCCCGTTCCGATTGATCGGCGAGAGCGCGGCGGGGCGCCCCTATCCGGGCAGCGTCGTGGGGCCGCAGGAAGCCGTCCGTATCTTCACCGGCGCGGCGATGCCCGATGGCGCCGATACGGTACTGGTCCAGGAAGAGGCCGCGCGCAGCGGGGATTCCATCCTGCTGGCCGGCGAAGGACCTCGCGCGCTGGGCCGCAATGTCCGGCGCCAGGGGCTCGATTTCTCGCTGGGGGATCCGCTCGTAGCCAGCGGGGAGCGGCTCACGCCCGCCCGCATCGCCGTCGCGGCAACCGGCGGCCATGGTGCACTTTGCGTCAATCGCCGGATCCGCGTCGCGATCGTCGCCACCGGCGACGAACTCGTTCCGCCCGGGTCTGCCCTAACCGGTGCGCTGCTCCCCGAATCCAACGGTGCGATGCTCTCGGCAATGCTCGCCGACCTGCCGGTCGAGATCGCCGATCTCGGGATCCTGCCGGACCGGCTCGACGTGATGACGGCGGCCTTTGCAGCCGTGCAGGCGGATATCCTGGTGACCACCGGCGGCGCGTCGGTCGGCGATCACGATCTGGTGCGACCGGCACTGGAAGCAGCCGGCGGCAGGCTCGATTTCTGGCGCATCGCGCTACGCCCCGGCAAGCCGATGATGGCCGGTCGGCTGGGCGAGGCGATCGTCCTGGGTCTGCCGGGGAACCCGGTCTCGGCATTCGTCACCGCCCTGCTGTTCCTCCGCCCGCTGATCGCCGTGATGGCCGGCGCCCGCGATCCCCTGCCCCGGACCAGCTCCGCCATCCTCGGCGAGGATCTGCCGGCGAATGATCACCGCCAGGACTATCTCCGTGCCGAACTGCGCGACCGGCATGTCTATGCTTCGTCGATCCAGGACAGTTCGATGCTGCGCACGCTTGCGCGGGCGAACTGCCTGATTGTCCGTACGCCCGGCGCGCCGGCGATCGCCGCCGGCGAACCGGTGGAAATCGTCACCATTGCTTGACAGCAGTGCGGAACATTGCATAAACGTTCCCAGTCTGTTCCGACGGAGGACCTGGGATGCTTACCCGCAAGCAGCATGAGCTGATCTGCTTCATCAACGACCGACTCGAAGCGAGCGGCGTGTCGCCCTCGTTCGAGGAAATGAAGGAGGCGCTCGATCTCAAGTCCAAGTCGGGCGTGCACCGGCTGATCAGCGCACTCGAGGAACGCAAGTTCATTCGGCGCCTGCCCAATCGGGCCCGTGCCCTCGAAGTGCTGCGCATGCCCGAGCGGCCCGAGGCGGCGCGCAAGGCGCCAGCCGCCCCGCCCGCGCCCGGCAATGTCCGGAACCTGCCCGAGCCTGCCAATGACGTGATCGAGATCCCGCTGCACGGCCGGATTGCCGCCGGCGTGCCGATCGAGGCGTTCGAAGGGCATTCGATGTTGGCAGTGCCCGCCGCGCTGCTCGGCAGCGGCGAGCATTATGCGCTGGAGGTTTCGGGCGATTCGATGGTCGACGCCGGAATCCTGGACGGCGATTACGCGCTGATCCGTCGCGCCGAGACGGCCCGCGACGGCGAGATCATTGTCGCATTGATCGACGACAGCGAGGCGACACTCAAATATTACCGTCGGGAAGGCGCGATGATCCGGCTCGACCCGGCGAACCGCGCCTATGACCCCCAGCGCTACGCCCCCGATCAGGTGCGCGTACAGGGTAAGCTCGCTGGCCTGCTGCGCCGCTACGACTGATCGGCGTCGGGGTCTGACGCCAGGGATGGCGGTCGCCGGGGTGCAGGACGCTGGTGACATGGCCGGTGGCGAGCGTGATCGCGACGCCGCCGGTTCTGGCCAGCAGGGCGCGATCCAGCTTTAGCCAGCGTGGCGTGCACGCCGCAGGAAGCCGACGTTCGCTGACGACGATGTCGGCGGTGCGACAAGCTGCGATCAGTTCGCTGGCAGGGACGAGATAGGCGCTCCGGGTGGCGAGAATGCGCCAGGTTCGCCTGCCGGCCACGTGCTCGGCAAGGCAGATGTCTCGGCTGCAGCGCGCGCCGGGCTGGTCGGCGAGGAGCAGCGGCTCGTCATCCACGCCGCTATTCTCGGTCAGCATATCGGCAGTGTAGTCGCCGACGCGATCGCGCAGCAGCGCAAGGCCACCACCGGCAGTGCGAAGCCCGACATGCCGGCCATCCCCCGTCACGAGCAGGTCGGGCGCCGGCGTCATCAGGGCCCAGCCCGCGCCGATTGCAAAGGGCACGGCGCCGCTTCGGCGCCAGCGCGTACGCCACAGTGCGATCCAGAGACCGCCGAACGCCATCAGGCCATAGGCGCCAGCCGGCATCGCGGGCAGCGCCGTCACCGATCCGGGCATGGTCGAGATAGCGTGCGCGATCCAGAGGAGAACGCCAAGCGCATGCCCCGCGAGCCACCAGAAGGGCGCGCCCAGCCCGATCAGGTCGAACAGCAACGCCAGCGCTTCCAGCGGCATCACCACGAAGGTGGTCAGCGGGATCGCGACGATATTGGCGACCGCGCCATAGATGCCGGCCTTGTGGAAATGAAACAGCGCGATCGGCATCAGCGACAGTTCCACGACCAGCCCGGTCAGCAACAACGAGGCAAGGCCGCGTCCCAGCTTGCGCCATCTCCCTTCGTCGCGCGGCGCGAACCACGCTTTCACCCGCGGATGCTCATGGAGCGCGACGATCGCAGCGACCGCCGCAAAGGAGAGCTGGAAGCTCGGGCCCGCAAGTGCTTCCGGGTAGAGGAGCAGCACGATGAACGCCCCCGCCGCGACGAGCCGCAAGGTGATCGCCTCCCGCCCGATGGCCATGGCAATCAGGACGAGGAGTGCCGCCACGCAGGACCGGATGGTCGGCACCTCGGCGCCGGTCAGCAAGGTGTAGCCGATCGCCGCCACCGCGCCTGCCCCGGCGGCGATCAGCGGCAGGCGGAAGCGAAGCGCGAGCCACGGACTCAAGGCGAGGAGGCGCAGGACGAGCAACATCACGGCACCCACGACCGCGGTGATATGCAGGCCGCTCACCGACAGAAGATGGGCAAGCCCCGATCGCCGCATCGCCTCGGCGTCCTCCGCGGGAATCGCGCCCTGGTCGCCGGTCGCCAGTGCCGCGGCTATTGCACCCCCGCCGCCGGGCACGCTCTCGCGAATATGCCGCGACAGCCGCTCGCGCAGCCCCCCGGCAGGCGCGGTGCCGGAGGCGAGGACCCTGACCGGTCCGAAGCCCCGCCCCGTCGCCCCGATTCGGTCGAACCATGCGACCCGGGCATAATCATAGGCGCCCGGCACCGCCGGTTGTGGTGGCGGCATCAGCCGCGCCCCGAGCCGGATCGTCGCGCCGCGCGCGAGGCCGGCCGGCACGTCCACTGCCGCGAGATTGACCCGGACATGAGCGGGAAGGACAACGGCCTCCGGCGCGCTTTGCCCGAAAGGGCCAGCGCTGCCGCGCGTTCGCGGCGGCCGCGGCGGCGTGGCGACGACCTTGAGCGGCGTCAGGCGCAGTCGCACGAGATCGCGCGCCGGCAGCGGCTCGACCCGTTCCACGCGCGCCTCGAACGTGGCGATCACCGGTCGTTCCAGCACCCGTATCGCGACGCCGGTGGCGCGCCACCAGATCAGCGCGATTCCGGCGGCGCCCAGCAGCGCGCCTAGCGCCACCATTCGGCCCGCACGGCCTCCACGCCCGATCGCGAATGCGAAGAGTGCAAGGCCGGAAAGCGTCAGCAGCGCTGTCCACCACGAGGCGGGATCGGGCAACAGGAACCAGGCTGCGATCCCCGCCCCCAGCGTCACCGGCACCCAGAGGGGCAGCTGATCACGCTCCGCCTCAAGCCATCGCTCGATCGCCGCCTTGGCCACGCGAAGCCTGTCGCAGGCCGCGATTTGAAGCAGCCGCAGTCGCATGCTAGGGGCCTCGGCGGCTGTACTGGCCATCGATTTTCAAGTCTGGGAGCAAGCGCGTTTGGGCGCAAGGTCTGAAACCGCGGCGGCCGATAACGGCACGCCCGAAACATCCGCCGTGGTGACGCGCTTCGCGCCGTCGCCGACCGGCTATCTGCATATCGGCGGCGCACGCACTGCGCTGTTCAACTGGCTGTTTGCCCGTCACTACGGCGGCAAGTTCCTGCTGCGCATCGAGGATACCGATCGGGCGCGTTCGACCCAGCCCGCCATCGACGCGATCCTGAGCTCGATGAAATGGCTCGGTCTGGACTGGGACGGTGATGTCGTCTTCCAGTTCGAGCGCGCGAAGCGACACGCAGAGGTCGCCTATCAGATGATCGAGCAGGGCAATGCGTACAAATGCTATGCCACGCCCGAGGAATTGACGGCGCTGCGCGAGAGCCAGAAGGCTGCCGGCAAGCCGATGCGCTATGACGGCCGCTGGCGCGACCGTGATCCGGCGGAGGCCCCCGAGGGCGCCCCTTTCGTGGTCAGGCTCAGGGCCCCCAAGGAAGGCGCGACGACGATCGAGGACAGGGTCCAGGGCTCTGTCACGGTGCAGAACGAAGAGATCGACGATCTCGTCCTGCTACGCTCCGACGGGACGCCGACCTACATGCTCGCGGTCGTGGTCGACGATCACGACATGGGCGTGACGCACGTCATTCGCGGCGACGACCATCTTAACAACGCGTTCCGCCAATTGCCGATCATCCGGGCAATGGGTTGGCCAGAGCCGATCTACGCGCACATCCCGATGATCCATGGCAGCGACGGCGGCAAGATGTCCAAGCGCCACGGCGCCGTGGGCGTAGAATATTATCGCGACGAGCTCGGCATCCTGCCGGAGGCGCTGAGCAATTATCTTCTTCGCCTGGGCTGGGGGCACGGTGACGACGAGATCATCAGCCGCGAGCAGGCCACGGAATGGTTCGACCTGGCCGATGTCGGAAAGTCACCAAGCCGGTTCGATTTGAAGAAGCTCGAGAACCTGAACGGCCATTATATCCGCACCGCCGACAATGCCCGCCTGGCCGAGTTGGTGACGGCGCGACTCGGGTTCGAACCGAGCGAATCGCAGGCGGAAATGCTTCGCCGCAGCATGGAGTCGCTGAAGCCGCGAGCGGCGAATCTCAACGACCTCACCAGCGGGGCGGCGTTTCTGTTTCGCACGCGCCCACTGGAAATGGACGGCGATGCAGCATCATTGCTCTCCGGTGATGCACCCGCATTGCTCGCACAGCTGCATGCTGCCCTTGACGCAGTCGGCAACTGGGATGCAGAGGCTCTCGAAGAAGCGGTCCGCCGGGTCGCGGAGGATGCGGGTGTTAAGCTCGGGCAGGTCGCGCAACCGTTGCGTGCGGCACTGACCGGGCGCAAGACATCACCCGGGATTTTCGACGTGCTCGAGCTGCTCGGGCGCGAGGAGAGCCTAGGCCGCATCGCCGACCGCATGGCCGCCTGAAGGTTCGAGAAAGGACATATCGATGAGCAACACCGCGAAGCTGGACGTGGCAGGCACCGCGCATGATTATGCGGTGATGTCCGGCAGTACCGGACCCGACGTCATCGATATCCGGCGGCTCTACGCCGATACGGGCATGTTCACCTATGATCCGGGTTTCACCTCCACCGCGAGCTGCGAATCCGCGCTGACCTATATCGATGGCGACGAGGGTGTCCTTCTGCACCGGGGCTATCCGATCGGACAACTCGCCGAGCAGTCGAGCTTCATGGAAGTATCGTACCTGCTGTTGAACGGCGAGCTTCCCTCCGCCGACGAACTCAGCAAGTTCACCTATACGATCAGCCGCCACACGATGCTCCATGAGCAGTTGGCGACCTTCTATCGCGGCTTCCGTCGCGACGCCCATCCGATGGCGATCATGTGCGGCGTGGTCGGCGCGCTTTCCGCCTTCTATCACGATTCGGCCGACATCACCGATCCGCACCAGCGGATGATCGCGAGCCACCGCCTGATCGCGAAGATGCCGACGATCGCGGCGATGGCCTATAAATATTCCGTCGGCCAGCCCTTCCTCTATCCCGACAACAGCCTCTCCTACACCGGCAACTTCCTGCGCATGACCTTCGGCGTTCCGGCCGAGCCTTATGTCGTGAACCCGATCGTGGAAAAGGCGCTCGACCGGATCTTCATCCTGCACGCCGATCACGAGCAGAACGCCTCGACCTCGACCGTGCGCCTCGCCGGTTCCTCGGGCGCGAACCCGTTCGCCTGCATCGCGGCCGGCATCGCCTGCTTGTGGGGCCCGGCCCATGGCGGCGCCAATGAAGCAGCGCTCAACATGCTGCGCGAGATCGGCACGGTCGATCGCATCCCGCACTATATCGAGCGCGCCAAGGACAAGAACGACCCGTTCCGCCTGATGGGCTTCGGCCATCGCGTCTACAAGAACTACGATCCGCGCGCGACGGTGATGCAGCAGACGGTGCGTGAAGTGCTCGGCGCGCTGGGTGTCAACGATCCCGTGTTCGACGTCGCGCTTCACCTCGAGGAAATGGCGCTCAACGATCCGTACTTCATCGAGAAGAAGCTCTTCCCGAACGTCGATTTCTATTCGGGCGTCATCCTGTCGGCGATCGGCTTCCCGACGACGATGTTCACCGCGCTCTTCGCGCTCGCCCGCACCGTCGGGTGGGTGGCGCAGTGGAACGAGATGATCTCCGACCCGGCGCAGAAGATCGGCCGTCCTCGCCAGCTCTATACCGGCCCGACGCAGCGCGATTACACCCCGGTTACGGCACGCTGATGCGTACCCTGGTCGCGATCCTCGGCGTGCTGGCCCTGCTGATGGGCCTGCTGTGGATCGGCCAGGGCACCGGCTATATCCACTGGCCGGCCTCCAGCTTCATGCTCGATCAGCGGATCTGGGCAGTCTGGGGCGCATTGCTTGCGGTTGCGGGGATCGTACTGATCCGGATCGGACGGCGCTGACACCCGCTTCCGCGGGTCGCCGAGCGTTTACGCCCGATAGGGCAGGGTGAATACGAAGCGCGCGCCCTGCCCCGGCGCGCTATCCACGGTCACATCGCCGCCCATCGCGCGCGCCAGCCGGCGCGCGATGTACAGCCCGAGGCCGCTGCCACCCGGCTCGCGCGGATCGACGCGCTCGAACTTCTCGAAGATGCGCGCCTGATCCTCCGGTGCGATACCCTTGCCCTGGTCAGCGACGATGATCGCGGCCATGCCGTTCTCGCGCTCGGTGCGGATCCATACCATGCCTTCGGCCGGCGAATAACGCACTGCGTTACCGATGAGATTGACCAGCACCTGGAGCGCGCGGCGAAATTCACCGGTGGCGGGCAGCGAGTCCTGCGCCCCCGGCTTGTCGATGCGTACCTGCGCCTCGGATGCCCGCACCGCGAGCAGGCCGGCGGCGCGGCGGGCGACATCCGCGAGATCGAGCGGCTCCCGCCCCACGATGAAATCCGGGCGTTCGATCGCCTGCAGGTCCACGAGATCGTCGACCAACCCCATGAGATGACGGCCGGCGCTCGCGATATCCGCGGCATAATCCGCATAGTCCTGGCGGAGCGGCCCTTCCGACTGCGCGTTGATACTGTCCGCATTGGCGATGATCCGGCCAAGCGGCGCGCGCAGGGCATGATCGAGCCGTGCGGCGAAAGCCTCGGTCAGGTCCCCGAGCGCCGGCTGCGGCTGCAACACGGGCGAGGCCGCCGGCGCATCGTCGATCATATGCGCGGCGCCGATAAAGCCCGCAAAGGCACCGCTCGGGTCGGTTCGTGGACTCGCGGACAGCTGCACGGCGCGCCCGGTCGCACGAATCGTCGCGCGCTGGTCGTCGAAGCGCTGATGCATCGCGATTCCACCGAGAATCGGAAAGGCCCCTTCGCGATCCTCGCCAAGCGAGAAGAGCCTGGTCAGCGGCTGGCCGAGCATCGCTGCGGAATCGAAGCCATATTTGGCACCCGCGCTGATCGACACGAAGGTGATGCGCAGTGCCGAATCGGTTTCCCACAGCCAGTCCCCGGAGCTACGCAGGAAATCGCCGTCGCGTTCGCCCTGCGCCGCTTCCGGATGCCACGCAGCGCGCGTGCGCCAGCCAGTGATCATCAGGCGCACGCCGTCCGTGTCGGGTTCCGCGCGGACCCACAATTCGACGTCGTCGTCTCCGTCGGCGGCCACGACCCCACGCGAGACCAGAATGCCCAGGCGCTGCGCCAGCCGCGCCAGCGTGGCGATCTGCGGAACGGCCACCGGTTGGCCCACCCCCCCGCCGGCGCGGGCGTTCAAATCCTGCAATCGCTGGTCCGCTTCAAGCAAACGGCCCATGCGATCGATCCGTCCGCGGACCGGTGGCAGCATCGGATCAGTCACGTTCATGCTCGCCGCCCCCGGGACACCGCCAGCAAGGCGGCCCGATAGTCGGGATGCAGCAGCAATGGAGCGAGCGCGGCGCGAGCGCTGCCGGTCGGCGTCGCCACGATGCTGTCCAGCGCTTCGGCGAAGCTGTCCAGGTCGCGCCGCGGGTCGGCGTCGCTCAGCGCCAGCCCGATCCGGGCGATCGATTCGCGATCGACCTCGAGCGCGCGCAGCACGAGCCAGAGCCTCGCGGCCTCCGGATCGAGCACGATCTCGCGCGCATCGTCATATGCCAGGCCAAGCGCGTGCGCGATCAGCGCCACGAACAGGGAGAGCCGGCGATCCGCGAGGGCCTCGACGAGCAACGGCGCCAGTTCGTCGGCGCGCGAGTCGAGCGCCGCCGCGAGGCGCATCGCGGCAGCCTCCAGCCTGTCGCCCTCGTCATGCGTCGCGATACTGCGGAGGGCGGCGTCGCAAAGGGCTCGATCCAACACGGGCAACATCTCCCCGGCATCAGCGGCGAATCGGCCGCGCAGCGCGGCAGCGACCCACCAGACGAGCCGGTGATGCAGCTCGGCAGGCAGGTCGGTCCGCACCGCCATGCCCTCGGGGTCACCGTGTCGCCGGCTTTCCGCCGCGAGCAGCGCCATGGCCGATGCAGCGACCACGCCATCCGAATTCTGGACCAGCCTGGCCAGCAGCGATGCCCGATCCGGATCCTCCGGCGCCGCGACGGGCAGCGCCGCCGCCAGCACATCCTGGCGGACACGGCCAACCAGTTCGCGCATCAGATCGGCATCGCGGACGACGCCGCTCGACACGAGCCGCTCGAGGATCGGCTTGTCCGGCCGCGCCAGCAGCCCGCCGAGACTTGCCGCATCGCGGGTCGCGAGCAGACGCCCCGCATGCTGCCGCACCGCGCTTTCGACAGCCGAGACGAGCGCGGAGAGCGCGGTCGACAGAGCCGCTCGCAGCCGTTCATCGAGCCGCGAATCCTCGGGCAGGAAGAAATCTTCCACGGCAACAGACAGGTTGTTTTCTGCGCACACGTCTGCGGCCGCCGCGCGAGCGAGCAGCTGGCTGACCCCCCAGTGGGTGCCATCATCCATGTCGCCATCATTGATCGACATGCGCCTCGGCTTAGGGATTTGTCGTTAAGACCAGCCTAAGGCTTTTCGCGAAATGCCTCAATGGCGCCGCTCAACGTGACCGATGCATAAAATCCCGCGGCGATCAGGGCGGCCAGGGGCTGTCCAAAAATCGCGAAGGGCAGCATCAGCAGGGGATAGGCTGCAGCGCTCGCCCACCAGCGACGGCGAATCCGGGAATCGCCGGCGCGTTCGACCAAACCGGCCGCCACGATGCCCGATCCCGCAGCGACCAGCCCCGCCGCCGACTCGCGCCCGAGCAGCACTGCGGCAATGGCCGGCGTCGCGAGCAAGGCGCCCTGCTGGATGCGGCGCTGCACCGTCTCGTCGCGCAACGCCGAAGCCGTAATGCCGATCGAGAAGCCGATCATCGCGAGCACCACAACGAGGAGACCCGGGATTGCCCAGCCGAAATAGAGCGCGCCAAAGGCACCCAGCGCGATCATTCCAGCGGCAATTGCAACGGCGAAGGTCGGCACGCTGCGGCCGATCAGATGCGGCAGCGCAAGCCGCGCCAGCGGTGCAAGGATGTAGCGATCGGCCCACGGCACCGGCATCGGCATCAAGGCCGACAAAATCGCCTTGCCGCGCTCGGCGAGGTGACGGGAATCGCGCTCGATGCCGTGCGCGTCCCCGGCGGCGCCAGCCGGCAACCGCACCTGCATGGCTCCTGCCTGGGCGGCGACACGCAACAGGGTCGACTGAAAATCATAATCTTTCGGCATCGCCGCCACTTCAGCGATCCGCTTCGGATCGAGCAACGCCAGCCCCGCCCAGGCCGTCAGCGCCCCCACGCGCTCGAAGCGACTATTCCCGCCCTGGTCGTTCGTGACCAGCAAGGCATCGGCGATCTCCGACGCCATCAGGTTCATCACCTCTCCGGTGGTCATCAGCCCATCGGCGACGACCAGGACTCGCGCCAGCGGATGCAGCTTCTCCATCGCTTCCGCCGCCGTGCGGATCGCGTCGACCGATACCCCGCGACGGCCGATGCGATTGATGGCGCCCAGGAGCTCCGGAGTCAGTCGGGCAATAACGAGGATGATCTGCGACGCCCCCGCCGCCACCAGCAGCCGGGCCTGGAACTCGATCAGCGTGAGCCCGCCGAACGGCAGGGTCGCCGCCAGCACACCCGGTCGGTCGTCAGCATCTTCAGTCGCGAAAATCAGGCCTGCCAGCATGCTGGGCTGTTAGGCGGAAGAGCCGCCAATGGCAAAGGTGCCGGCCATCGCGGGCACGAAAGCACGAATCAGCAGGATCGGGGGTCGCCCTCCCGAGCCAATACGGCCCAGCCTAGAGGCGCTCCACCGCGCGACGCAGGCGCCTGAGCATATTCATGTCCTGTGGCTCGCAATCTGCCGCCTCGTTTGCGATCGCCATGAGGCGGATCGCGCCGAAGCTCGCCGCCAGGCCCTTCAGCCGAGCCGCCGCGCTGCGCCATTCGTCGCCATTGCGGGCGCGCTCGAGGCCGTCCAGCCCGCGCCGCACGCCATCGAGGAAAGCCTCGCGCAGCTCGGCGATCAGCGCAGGCTCGTCGCCCACTGCCGCCGCCAGCGTCGCATCGATTGCACCGGGATCATACGCCATATCGCATTCCTACAGCGAAGCGCTTAAGGGAAGGTTTCTCTATTCGCTTTCCGCGAACGGAATTCATGGTAAATGGCGGAAATGAACGGGGGTTCGCGCATCATCGACCTCAGACCCGGGAACGGCGCCGCCGAGCCCGCTGAAGCGGTGCCGGCGCCTGGTCAAATGGCGACCGATCCGCTCGAGCTGCACGAAACGATCGACAGTGACGACGGATCGCGTGGCGGCTGGATCGTCCCCGTTCTGGCGATTCTGCTATCGTTCGCCTGGATTGGCACGATGCTGTGGCTCGCTGCGCCGGGCCTGGGGGCGATCGCGCCGATCGAACTGACCGGCTTCATCGCCGCGCTATGCGTGCCGCCCGCGCTGATCGGGATCCTCCTCGTCCTTGCCCGGCGCTCGAGCACTGCCGAAGCCAAGCGTTTCGGCCGGACGGCGGAGGCGATGCGCGCCGAGGCCGCAAGCCTTGAACGGACCGTCGCTGCCCTGTCGCGCACGATCGATGCGAACCGCACGCGGCTTGCCGAGCAGACCACGATGCTGATGGCGATCGGCGACGGCGCGATCGCCAAGCTCGCCGGCGTTGGCACCGGCCTGACGGCCCAGACCAATCTGGCCGACGAGCATGCCCGGAAAGTCGCCGCCGCCGCCGCCGCGGCAGAGACCAGCCTGAGCGTCTTGCTGGCGACCTTGCCCAAGGCGCATGGCGAGACCGAAGGGCTGGCGAAGCTGCTCGACGAGACCGGCATCAGTGCGGGCGCCCATGCCAGCGCACTCGATGCCCAGTTGGTGGCGCTCGCCGAGCGCGGGCGCGAAGCTGACGCCGTCGCTGGCGGGGCCGCGCAGAAGCTTGCCGCCCATATCACCCGGATGGAAGCGACCAGCGCGACGGCGGGCGCCCGCCTCGAAGCGGTCACCGGCGAGATGTCGGCCGCGGTCGACGGATTGCTCGATCGGACCGCTTCGGCGGTCGACGAAGCGCGAAAGGGTATCGCTGCGCAAGGCGACGCGATGCTTGCAATGCTCGGGACCAACCAGGCGGCACTCGATCGGGCCGGTCGCGACAGCGCCGAGGCGCTGGCGTCGCGCATTTCGGCGATCGAGGAGATCATCGATCGCATCGCGGCACGCCTTGGCGAGCAGCGCAGCGCCGGCGAGGCGATCATTGCCGAACTCGATAGCGGCATCACCAAGGTGTCTGGCCGGCTTGATACGCTTCATCTTCAGGGGGTCGACCGTACCCAGATGCTGGCGGCTTCGATCAGCGCGCTGGGCGGCTCCGCCGATGCGATGACGGAAGCGTTGAAGACCGGCGATGCCATGGCCACGTCAGCGATCGACACGACGGAGCGGCTGATGGTTGCACTCGATGCCGCCGCGCGCGAGATCGACGAGACATTGCCCGAGGCGCTCAATCGCCTCGATGCCCGGATTTCCGACAGCCGCCGCGTGGTCGGCAACGCCAAGCCCGAATTGCTCGCGCTGGTGACCGCGGCCGAGAGCACCCATGACGCGATCGAGGCGATCGCTCATGTCATCGCCGGCCAGCGCGATACGCTCGACAAGCTGTCGGGGAAGCTCATCGAGACGCTCAACAGCGGGCGGACCAAGGCGGATGCGCTGGGCGAGATGGTCGAGGAAACCATCGGCCGGACGCACCGCTTCGCGGAAGAAGCGGCACCGCGCCTCGTGGAGGCCCTGCTGCGCGTCCGCGATACCGCCAGTGCCGCGGCTGATCGCGCGCGAGAGACCCTCGCCACCGTCATCCCCGAGGCAGCGATAGCGCTGGAAGCGGCAAGCGCGGCGGCGATGCGACGCGCCTCATCCGCCGCGGTCGAACAGCAGATTTCCGCGCTGGCCGAAGCCGGTGAAGCCGCCGCCGAAGCCGCGTCGCGAGCGTCGGAACGCCTCACCCGCCAGATGCTCGCGATCGCCGATTCGACTGCGATGGTCGAAAGCCGGATCGAGGACGCCCGCACCGAGCGGGAAGAGGCCGACAAGGATACCTTTGCGCGCCGGGTGTCGCTGTTGATCGAATCGCTCAACTCGGCATCGATCGATATCACCAAGTCCTTCTCGGCCGAAGTATCGGACAGTGCATGGTCGGCCTATCTCAAGGGCGATCGCGGCGTCTTCACACGCCGGGCGGTTCGGCTGCTCGATACCGGGGAAGCGCGCGAGATTGCCCGCCTCTACGACGACGACCCGGCGTTCCGCGAGCAGGTCAATCGCTACATCCATGATTTCGAGGCGATGCTGCGCGCGATTCTCGCCCAGCGTGACGGGTCGCCGCTTGGCGTGACCCTCCTGTCATCGGATATGGGCAAGCTCTATGTCGCCCTCGCCCAGGCGATCGAGCGGCTGCGCAGCTAGCCGAGGACGCGACGCCCGAAGGTGGGACGGCGCTCCACCAGCGGGTTCGCTTCGCGCTCCAGCATCTGCAGCGTATTTTCGAACAGGGGCCCCAGTTCGACGACGAGCTCCAGCGCTTCGTCGGGCGTATCGCGATTCTCCACGCAATCGCGGGCAATCGTTTCGATCTTCTCCGCCAATGCGCCAAGCGGCTCCGCACCGAACTGGCGGGCCTCGCCTTTCAGCGTGTGCGCCGGAATCACCAACGCAGCGGCGTTCCGCGCACGCATGGCGGCTTCGATCGCGGCGACGGACTTGACGCCATCCTCCCGGAAATAGCCGAGAATGCGCACAAAGCCGGCGCCGAGCTCGCTGCGAGCCCGCGAAAACGCCGTCCAATCAACCAGGCCGCGATCTTGAGATGGCACCATTGTCTCCTCCTCCGCGGCGCATGGATCGCGAAGATGCTGCCCCTACATAGGGCGCGGGAGTAAATGATGCGTTGACGATCAGCCGTGAAGTTCGTCTCAAAAACGACAGCAAATCATCGGGCTAACCACGAAATTCACGGGCACCGTCAACAAAGACCGATCAGCGGTCGAAAGGGTTTTTCGGCGCGCGCAATGTCAGTCGGACCGGAACTGCGCCAAAGCCCAGATCCCGCCGGATTCCGTTGATGAGATAGCGCTGATAGCTCATCGGAAGCTGGTCCACCCGCGTGCCGAACAACACGAAACCGGGGGGCCTGGTCTTGGCCTGCGTAAGATAGCGCAGCTTGATTCGCTTGCCGCCGGGGGCGGGTGGCGGGTTGGCTTCTATCGCCTTCTCGAACCAGCGATTGAGCTCCCCGGTACCGACACGGCGCGACCAGGCCTCGCGCGTCTCGAACGCGACCTTCATCAGCGTGTCGATGCCCTTGCCGGTCGCAGCGGACACGGTGAGGAGCGGCATGCCCTTGACCTGGCTCAAGCCCTCTTCAAGCGCCGCACGGACGCCGTTGAAGAGGCTCGACGCATTCTCCGCCACATCCCATTTGTTCAGGGCCACGACCAGCGCGCGCCCTTCCTGAAGCGCCGCATCGGCGATGCGCAGATCCTGCGACTCGAGGCCGCGCGTCGCGTCGAGCAACAGGACGACCACCTCGGCGAAATCGATCGCGTGCAGGGCATCGGCAACCGAAAGCTTCTCGAGCTTGTCCTGCACATTGGCGCGCTTGCGCATGCCCGCGGTGTCGATCAGTCGAACCGCCCGCCCCTCCCAGGTCCAGTCGAT
The DNA here is from genome assembly GCA_903884945.1 of uncultured bacterium. Lineage (GTDB taxonomy): Bacteria > Pseudomonadota > Alphaproteobacteria > Sphingomonadales > Sphingomonadaceae > Sphingomonas. The sequence goes on along the minus strand of CAISGR010000318.1, from coordinate 50,266 downwards.
CGCGATCGAATCGCGCGTGATCCCCGCCTCCGGGCCAGTGATCAACCGCTCTTCACCGAGCATCCGGTTGATCAAAGTCGACTTGCCCGCATTGGGTCGACCGATGATGGCCAGCTTCAAGGGTGCGTCGGGATTGTCCGATTCGTCGTCTTCCTCTTCGGGCGCACCCTCATCCCCCTCGGGCTCGATGTGCGGCAGCAAAGCCTCGAACAGTTCGACCATACCCTCGCCATGCTCGGCAGAGAGCGCAACGGGGTCACCGAAGCCGAGCGATAGCGATTCGAGGATGCCGCTCTCGCCGGCCCGGCCCTCGGCTTTGTTGGCGACCAGGATGACCGGCGTCTTCGAGCCCCGCAGCCAGCGCGCAATCTCTTCGTCGAGCGGCACCAGGCCAACCCGGGCGTCAATCAGGAACAGGGCAACATCGGCCTGAGCGACGGCCGCCTCTGTCTGCGCGCGCATCCGCCCGGGCAAGGACGCAGCGTCCTCATCCTCATAGCCAGCCGTGTCGATGACGCGGAATTCCATGCCGACCAGCGTCGCGTCGCCCTCCCGCCGATCGCGGGTGACACCCGGCCGATCGTCGACCAGCGCGAGCTTCTTGCCGACAAGGCGGTTGAACAGTGTCGATTTGCCGACATTGGGCCGGCCGATAATCGCGACCACGGGAAGTTTGGGCATGGCGCGCCTTAGCCTGCTACGGCGCGTTCGTCACCCCGGACATGATATCGGGCAACGAACGCGCGCAGGGGCTCAACGATAGGCTGTAATCCGGCCCTTCTGGTCCAGCGTATAGAGCGTCGAATTCGCCACGATCGGAGGCAGGCTGTACGAATTGCCGCCGTCGATCACCGTGCCGACTTCACCGGTATCCGCCGCAACCGCGGCGATCTCGCCGCGCGAATTGGTCAGCATCAGCCGGTTTCCTGCAAGCACCGGACCGTACCAGGTGATCGGATTCTTGTGGGACTTCTCTTTCTTGTAGTGCTGCAGCTGGCGAATCCACCGGACCTTGCCGGTGGCGCGCGCAAGACAGACGAGCCGGGCATCATCGGTTACGAGGAACAGCCACTCGCCCGCGACCCAGGGGGTCGAGATGCCGGCGAAATTCTGCTCCCAGATCCGCTGCCCGGACACGATCTCGAGCGCGACCGTTCGGCCGCCCTGCCCGACCGCAAAGACCAGACCGCGATCGATCACCGGATCGGCATCGATGTCGGCGAGCGAGGAAACCGAGGTCGAGATGCTCGAACGCGACAGGGCATCCTGCCAGAGCGTGCGGCCATTCTCGTAACGATAGGCGTTCAGCTCGCCCGAAGAGAAGCCGGCCACGACCGTACCCTGGCTCGCAGCAGGCGCTGCCACGCCGAAGACGCCCTGAGTCTCAAGCGATCCGGATTGGGTCCAGACAACAGAGCCATCGGCCTCGGAAAGCGCGAACAACTGGTTGTCCTGGCTGAGCACATAGAGGTTGCCATTGGAAATGGTCGGCGCACCGCGCAGCGGGCCGCCCGGCTTCACGTGCCAGATGACCGTGCCGGTGTTCGCATCGAGCGCGGCAACGTCCCCAAGGCCGTCGGTCGCGTAGACCTTCCCGTCATCGAAGCTCACGCCGCCACCGAAGCGGGCGCTCCGCGTCTTCTTGTCACCTTTGGCGATATTGGTCGTCCAGGCCTGCGCGCCCGTGTCAGCCGCGAACGCGTGCACTGCACCGTCGACATCCATCGCAAAGAGCTTGCCGCCAGCCACGACCGGCGCAGCCGCGAGGCGCTGCCGGTTCGATCCGCCATTGATCGAAGCACTCCAGATACGCGAAATCGAACTCCCCAGCGCCAACTGCCCCAGCGACTTGGAGGCATTGCCGCCCGGCTGCGCCCAGCTTTCATTCGCCTCGGGAGGCGGGAGCAATACCTGCACGTCGGCCAGCGCCTTGTCAGCCGTGGCTTCACTCTCCGAGACAAGGATCGGAATTCGATCGCCCAGAGTCGGGGTCTTCTTCTTGCCGCCCTTGAACACGCCGCAGGCGCTCAGCGCCAACAGCGCCGCAAGCGCCAGCGCCGCCCTATTCTTGTATATCATTGCGCTTTCTTTTCCTCAGCTGGGCCGACAGCGTCGACGCCCATGGTGCCCGCGATCTGAACCGCGCGTTGACGGATGGATTCGGGCACCGTCTCGTCGCTGGCGATCTGACCGAACAGCGACGCTGCGAGCTCCGGCTTGTTCATACGAAGGTAAGCGACGCCGACAAGTTCGCCTGCGCTGCCGAACCACGGGCTTCCCTTTACCGCCAGCGGCCGCAAGCGGTTCACCACGACGTCCGGCTTCAGCGCATCGAATTCAGCACTGGTCTGGCGGATCAGCGCAAGATCGCGCAGCGGCTGCCCAATCGAAGCGTCGCCGGCAATGGCGGCAAATTTGGCGGCTGCGCCCTTCAGGTCCTGCTTCTCCAGCAGGAGATCGCCCTGCGTGAAGAGCGCGGATGCTCGGTAGCCGGCGACCTTCGAAGCGGCGAGCTCGTCCAGCGGCTTCTTCGCCTCGGCCAGGTTCTGCGCGCCGATATCGTCGAACACGACCTGCAGCTTCTCGCCTTGCTCGCTAGCCGTCTGCTCGCCGTGATATTGCCAGTACAGCACGCCACCGAACGCAGCCAGGCCGGCCACAATCGCAGCGATCAGCCAGCGCCCATAGCGTGTCCACATGCTCGCCAGCTGATCGCGGCGGAGCTCCTCGTCCACCTCGCGCAGGAAAGCTTCGTCGGTATTTGGCGTAACGGCCAAGGGGTGCTCCATCGGGACTGGGCTGGAAAGGGGCGGACCTTAGCGATGGCCGCAGGCAAACGGAAGAGATCAATCCTTGGGTGCGTAGGTCTGTTCTGGACCTGGAAAGCTGCGCGACCGCACGTCGGCGGCATAGGTCTCAACCGCGGCGGAAATGCGGCCGGCGAGGTCATCGAATCGCTTCACGAAGCGTGCGGTCCGCTCGAACATGCCGAGCATGTCCTCGGCCACCAGCACCTGCCCATCGCATTGCGCTGAAGCGCCGATGCCGATCGTCGGACAAGCCACCTTCCGCGTAATCTCGATCGCGATCGGCTCGACCACGCCTTCGATCACGATCGAGAAGGCCCCCGCTTCGGCCACCGCAACGGCATCGGCGACGATCTTCGCGGCTTCCTCGCTGGTACGGCCACGCGCGCCATAGCCGCCGAGAATATTCACCGCCTGTGGCGTCAGCCCGACATGCCCCATCACTGGTATGCCGCGCTCGGTGAGGAAGCGGACGGCAGGCGCCATCGCCTCGCCCCCTTCCATCTTCACCGCAGCGGCGCCGGTCTGCTTGAGCAGCCAGGCGGCACTTTCGAACGCCTTTTCGGGGGAAGCCTCATAGCTGCCGAACGGCATGTCGATGACGACGACGCTGTGATAGCTGCCCCGCACCACGGCCGCGCCGTGCGCGGCCATCATGTCGAGCGTCACGGGAACCGTGGACGGCAGCCCGTACACCACCTGACCCAGGCTGTCGCCGACCAGCAACAGATCGCAGTGCGGATCCAGCAGCTGCGCGGTGCGAACGGTATAGGCGGTAAGCATCACGAGCGGCGTGCCGCCCTTTGCCCGGCGGAGCGCCGGGATCGTCAGGCGTTTCATCGGCGCGGGCGTCGGGTTCGCGCGACTGGTCGAGGTGTCGATCGTGAAGGTCGTGGACATGGCGAGGCTGATAGCGCCCCAACCGGGGGGATGCCAGCCGCCCCGCCTCATTCACGCTTCCAATGTCCTATAACCTTGACTCTATGTTAACTATTATTTACATTACGTAATATCGAGTTGACACAGGAGGGAGGAATGGCGTTTCGGGAAAAGATGCTGTGGGGCTCGCTCGCGGCAACGGTCGCGATCTGGGGCTGGTATTTCCTGGGGTTCCTGGCGGCGCTCACAGGACCTCGTTTCGACACGAGCACCGAGGTTGGCAGCTTCATCTTCGCGGTGGTCGCGCTCACTGTCGTGCAAGTCGTCGTGGCCATCGTGCTCGCGATCTCCTCACCCGCCGAAGCGCGCGCGCCCGCGGATGATCGCGACCGGGAATTCGCGCTGCGGGCCTATCGCCCGGCCTTCATCACGCTCAGCGTGCTGGTCGCGATGCTGACAGTGGTCGCCCCCCTGACCATGGCGACCGCCCCCGCCTGGCTCGGTGGCAAGCCGTCCAGCGTCGTGCCGATCGTCATCAGCAACGCGCTGCTACTGTCCCTGGTGCTGGCCGAACTGGTCCGCTCGGGGACGCTGGTGTTGCTTTATCGCCGGGGGAGCTGAAATGGACCGATCACCATCGGTATCCGCCCTTCCCGCACAGGCAACGCCATTCTGCGAGAAAGCCCTCTGGACATGGTCGGCATGATCAATTCGTTCTGCAATCGCAGCCGGGCGATCACCAACGCCGCGTCGTCGGCACCGCTCGTCACCGAATCCGCGCCGCATGGCTCGATCACCTTCGACGACGGGCGCGGCCGGCATGGCTGACACCCCTATCGCGAACCAGATCCGTAGGCTGCGCTTCATGGCCGGAGAGATGACCCAGGCCGATCTGGGTGCGCGGATCGGCATGACGCGGCAAACGATCGCGGCGATCGAGGCGGGCAAATATTCGCCTTCGCTCGAAGCCGCGTTCCGCATCGCCAGGGTGTTTGGCAAGCCACTCGACGAGGTGTTTCAGTGGAAGGACTGATGCGCCGGCATGCGAAGCAGCGGCAAAAGAGCGATACGCGTCGATCCAATCGCGCGTGACCATAGTGCCGCGTCGCAAGAGTTGGGCGTTCACGCATCATCGCGCGGGCCTGCCCGGTCATCCAACGGTACAACTGCCCGGCGGAAGGGCCTCCTCCCGCCGGGGCTATCACCGCTTCAGCGCAGCCATTCGTTGCGCTTTGCCAGACCGGCAAACCAGACCGAGAAAATGCCGATCGCAATGATGATGGCCGGGAACGGCAGGACCATCACGGCGCCCTTGCGGGCAATGATATCCGTCGTTGCGAACAGATAGGCGAACTGGATCACAGACGCGGCGAGCGACACGATCAGCAGGAGGCGCGCGCCGGTCGAGCGCGTCAGGAGCACGATCGCCCCGAGCAGGCCAGCAAGCACCGCCAGCGCAAAGACGAAATTATACCAGTCCGGCAGACTTGCGTAGAGCGAACGATCGTAATCGGTCGCCTCGCCCATGGCATCGGCGCCGTGGATGAACTGCATGTAGCAGAAATAGCAGCCAATCGCGCTCCACAGGGCAAGCAGGCCGCTGACAACATAATACCATGCGGGTGGCGTTTCGCCGTCCTCTGTCATGATGTCTCCCCTCCATCTGGTGAGGGGGAGGAAATTGCTATTTTTCCTTGGGAAAGGCAATAATCAGGACAGGATCGGTCCTATTCGACCGTAACGCCCTTCCAGAAGGCGAAGCGGCCCTTGATCTGTGCCGCCGCAGGCAGCGGATCGGGATAATACCATGCCGCGTCCGGGTTCCGCTTTCTGTCCACAACGATCGACTTGTACCGTGCCTCGCCCTTCCAGGGACAGATGGTATGGGAATCGCTTGCCTCGAAGAAGGCCTGGTTGACACTCTCCGGGGGGAAATAGTGATTGCCCTCGACGACGACGGTATCATCGGATTCAGCGATGACAGCTCCATTCCAGCGGGCGGTCGGCATGATGGGTTCCTCGATTATCCAAGTCCTGCCGCAAGATAGGCATCGGGCTTGAAACCCACCAGCAATTTGCCGCCCTGCTCCAGCACGGGCCGCTTGATCATCGACGGATTGGCCATCATCAGCCTGATCGCCTTACCCTGATCGATGTCGGCCTTGTCGGCATCGGCAAGCGCCCGAAAGGTGGTACCGGACCGGTTCAGCAGAACCTCCCAGCCGACAATGGCCGCCCAGCGCGCGAGGGTTTCCGCGTCGATTCCGGCGGCCTTATAATCATGAAAGACATAGGGAATCCCGTGCGCTTCCAGCCAGGTGCGCGCCTTCTTCATCGTGTCGCAATTCTTGATGCCGTAAAGCGTCGTCGCCATCCTCTAATCCTTCAGAAACTTCCCAAGCGTCACCACGTCCTGCCGCTCCAGCCCAAGCGCCGCATAGAAGCCAAGCGCAGCCGCATTGCCGTCCCGGACCATGAGTTGCATCTTCGGCGCGCCCCGCCCGCGCAGCCATGCTTCGGCGGCTGCCATCAATTCACGGCCATGCCCATGAAGACGGCGCGCCGGCGCGACCGCGAGATAATAGATCCAGCCACGATGGCCGTCGAATCCGACCATGACCGAGCCAGCCAGGATATCCCCCTGACGGAGGATCAGGACGGTCGAGGTGGCGCCGTCCAGTGCGAGCGCGAAATCGCGTCGCGGATCATTCCACGGCCGCGTCAGGCCACAGGCCTCCCATAGCTCGATGACCGCCGCCGCGTCATCGGCACGCGCCTCGCAAATCGGTTCAGACATTCCTTCCGCGCCCCTCCGCAAGGCCGGCATCGCGAACGACGCGGCCCACGCCCTGCTCGCGCTGCTCTATTGGCTTGCGACCGCGAACGCCATGATTCGCGGCGTGCCGCCCGACCGTGTCGTACCGCGGAGTGGATATCCGCACTATTGTGCGGGCTTGCGCTCCGTTCCTACGTAACAATCCGCATACAGAGTCGCGGTCCGAACGCGCAATTCCCCGGCCCTCGGCCACGACCTCCCCTCCCCCCCGGAAGGTCACGGACGCCGACAGCAGGAGTACCCCATGTTCCAGCAAGCGATCGACACAGTACGGGCCAAGGGCCACGCCCCCTCGCGTTACGGCAATTTCATCGGCGGTCGCTGGGTCGCACCGCTCCATGGCGAATATTTCACGGATCACAGCCCGATCAACGGCCGCCCTTTGGCGGAGATTGCGAAATCCACCGCCGAGGATGTCGAAACCGCCTTCGACGCCGCCCACAAGGCGAAGGATGGATGGGCGCGCCTCTCGCCAATGGAGCGCGCGAAAATTCTCAACCGGGTCGCCGACCGGCTCGAGGAAAATCTCGAACTGCTCGCGCTGGCCGAGACGATGGACAACGGCAAGCCGATCCGGGAGACTCGTGGCGCCGACATTCCGCTCGTGATCGATCACTTTCGCTATTTCGCCGGCTGCATCCGCGCCGAGGAAGGCGCCATCTCCACGATCGACGAGAAGACGATCGCCTATCACTTCAAGGAACCGCTTGGCGTCGTTGGCCAGATCATTCCCTGGAACTTCCCGCTGCTGATGGCGGCGTGGAAGATCGCCCCTGCCATCGCCGCAGGCAATTGCACGGTGATCAAGCCGGCCTCGCAAACGCCACTGTCGCTGCTGCTGTTCGCCGAACTGACCGCCGACATCCTGCCACCCGGCGTCGTCAACATCGTCACCGGTCCGGGCGCGCTGGTGGGGCGTGCGATCGCCGCCAATCCGCGCGTCGCCAAGGTCTCCTTCACGGGCGAGACGACTACGGGCCGGCAGATCATGCAATATGCCGCCGAGCATCTGATCCCGCAAACGATGGAGCTGGGTGGCAAATCCCCCAACATCTTCATGGCCGATGTCATGCGGGAAGATGATGCCTTCCTGAACAAGGCGATCGAGGGCTTCGCGCTGTTCGCTTTCAACAAGGGCGAAGTCTGCACCTGCCCGTCGCGCGCACTGGTGCAGGAATCGATCTTCGACGAATTCGTCGAGCGGGCGGTCGCCCGGGTCGCCGCCATCCGCGTCGGCGACCCGCTCGATCCCGAGACTCAGATGGGGCCGCAGGCGTCCGAGGACCAGCTTCACAAGATCCTGGGCTATATCGAGATCGGCAAGCAGGAAGGTGCCAAGTGCCTGACCGGCGGCGAGCGCGCCCTGCCCGGCGGCGAGCTGGACAAAGGCTTTTTCGTCAAGCCCACCGTATTCGTGGGCGACAACAGCATGCGCATCTTCCAGGAAGAGATCTTCGGGCCGGTGCTGTCGGTGACGAAGTTCAAGACGATCGACGATGCGATCGAGATCGCCAACGACACGGTATACGGCCTGGGCAGCGGCGTATGGACCCGCAACGGATCGGACGCCTATCGGCTCGGTCGCGCGATCCAGGCGGGCCGCGTCTGGACCAATTGCTACCATGCCTATCCGGCACACGCGGCCTTTGGCGGCTACAAGGAGTCCGGCTTCGGGCGCGAAAATCACAAGATGATGCTCGACCATTACCAGCAAACCAAGAACCTGCTCGTCAGCTACGACGACGCAGCGCTCGGCCTGTTCTGATCCCTTCGACCAACGGAGACATTCCATGCAGAAGACCATGAAGGCAGCCGTCGTCCGCGCATTCGGTCAGCCGCTCGTCATCGAGGAGGTTGCGGTACCGATGCCCGGCCCCGGCCAGATCCTCGTCAAGATCGCCGCCTGCGGCGTGTGCCACACCGATCTCCACGCCGCCGAGGGCGACTGGCCGGTCAAGCCCAACCCGCCCTTCATCCCGGGACATGAGGGCGTGGGCCATGTCGTCGCGGTTGGTGCCGGCGTGACCCATGTGAAGGAAGGCGACCGGGTCGGCGTGCCCTGGCTTTATACCGCGTGTGGGCACTGCACGCATTGCCTGGGTGGCTGGGAGACGCTGTGTCTCGAGCAGCAGAATACCGGCTATTCGGTCAATGGCAGCTTCGCTGAATATGTGATTGCAGATCCCAACTATGTCGGGCACCTGCCGGCCAATATCAGCTTTGCCGAGATCTCGCCGATCCTGTGCGCCGGCGTGACGGTCTATAAGGGCCTGAAGGTCACCGATACCAAGCCCGGCGACTGGGTGGCGATTTCGGGTATCGGCGGGCTGGGCCATATGGCGGTGCAATATGCCAAGGCGATGGGCCTGAATGTCGTTGCAGTCGACATCGACGATGCGAAATTGAGGCTGGCCGAAGAACTCGGCGCCGCCCTCACCGTCAACGCGCTTCATGCCGATCCCGCCGCCTTCATCCAGAAGGAGATCGGTGGCGCGCAGGGCGTGCTTGTCACCGCCGTATCGCCCAAGGCGTTCCAACAGGCGATCGGCATGGTCGCGCGGGGCGGTACCGTCTCGCTCAACGGGCTGCCACCGGGTGACTTTCCTCTGTCGATCTTCGATACAGTGCTGAACGGCATCACCGTGCGGGGATCGATCGTCGGCACGCGGCTCGATCTTCAGGAATCGCTCGACTTCGCGGCCCATGGCAAGGTCCGTGCGACGGTGACGACGGACCGGCTGGAAAACATCAACGATGTGTTCGGGCGCATGCACCGGGGCGAAATCGAGGGGCGGATCGTCCTTGATTTCGAGGATGAGAATTCCGCGCCCGCGCAGGCGAATATTGCGGCTCTCGCACCCGTGGGCTGAATCGCACGAAGCGGTGACACGCCACGGGCGGGATCCTCCCGCCCGTGGCGTTCAGCCGACTTCCGCCGGTTTGTCTCGCCCAAGGTCCTCGGGCACCGCCGGATAGGATGTCGCGAGCGGGCCAAGCGCAGTTTCAAGCGGGCCAAGCCACGGCGTGAACATTCTCCAGTGCTCGACCGCATCGGTGAAGATCGGCTGCCGCACCTGTTCGGAACTGGCGGTGCGCACTGCGCGGCGCGTACGCCAGAATTCGAGACACGCTTCCTCGAACGGCACCCCGACATGGTCGAGCAGCCGGCGTACTTCGCCGGGGGTGTCCGCGACCATGCGCTCGTAGATGACCCGGTGGACGGCACCGGGCGCCGCGCGGTCGAAGGCCGCCATCTGCGCGACATAGTCCCCGTAATAGGTGCCGATTTCGGCCAGATCGTACGAAAACACCTGCCCGCGCGCGAAATGCTGCTTCCAGCCCGAGAAGCAGCACGCCATCGGGTGGCGCCGTGCGTCGATGATCACCGCGTTGGGCAGGATGAGGCGGATCAGGCCGACATGCTGCCAGTTGTTCGGCATCTTGTCGATGAATCGGGGCTTGCCGGTTTTGCGATGGACCCGGGTGCGGTCGAGATATTCCTCGCCGAGCCGTGCGAGGTCGGTGGACGACAGGGTGGCGATCGCAGCACCGAGACCGGCGAACTCTCCCTCCTCGACCCGCGATTCGAGACGCTGGGCGATCATCATCATGTCGGGCAATTCCATCGTGCCCTCGATCATGCTGTGGCTGGCAAGGATCTGCTCCACCAGGGTCGAGCCGGCGCGGGGCAGCCCGACGATGAATACCGGGTCGCGGGCGGGTCAACCCTGCCCCGCCCGCGCGGCCAGGAATGGCGCGGAGAACAACCCCGCATGTTCGAGGGAGGCCGCGGTGATCCGTCGGGGATCATAGTCGAGTTCCCCGCGGCGAAGGCGATTTGCCCGATCATAATGCGCGAAGGATTCAGCGGCATTGCCGGCATCCTCATAGGCCTTGCCGAGCGCGAAGTGCAGGTGAACCGCGTCTTCATTGTCGGACACCTCGTCGAGCGCCGCCAGCATCGCTGCGATGTCGCCATCACCGAGTTCGACCGTCTTGAGATTGGCCAGGCTCCACCACGCCTCGCCGATCGCCGGATTGATGGCGATAGCCCGGCGATAGGCCGCGATCGCTTCCGCCTGGTTGCCCATGGTCTTCTCGACATGTCCGAGATTGAGCCAGACGCGCAACCGACTGGAATCGTGCCGCGCCAGCGTCGCGTAGATCGCGCGCGCGCCTTCCTGGTCGCCGACCCGGACCAGCAGCGACGCCTTGAGCATCGCATGGGCAGGATTGCCGGGATCGTCCGCCACCAGTCGGTCGGCGTGAACCAGCGCTTCGGTCACATCGCTGCCCTGCGCCAGGATGCGCAGCAGCAATTCGCGCGCGGCCTCGAATCCCGGCGCCCGCTCCACCGCCAGCCGAAGCAGCGCGAGCGCATCGTCGATCCGGCCGATGCGCCAGGCCAGTTCGCCCAACATGCGAATCGCCGCGACGTCGTTCGGGTCGGTGCGCAGGCGATCGCGCAGCAGGGGTTCGGCCGCCTCGAAGCGGCCCTCCCCCATTGCCACCGCCGCCTCCAGCAGCAGCGGATCCCTGGTCGAAGCGCGGATGGCGCTAAGGTCCGCCTGCGATGCTTCCTGCTCGCGCCCCGCTTCGCGCAGCGTCGCGGCGAGGCTGAGCCACGCTGCGGAGAGATCGGGTTTCAGCGCGATCGCGCGACGAAAGCTCGACGTGGCGACGTTCACCTCCCCGAGCGCGGCGGCCGTCAATCCCAGTTCATAGGCAGTGGCGGCGGAACGCGGCTGGGCTGCAGCGAGTCGAGACAGGGTGATGCGGGCGCCGGGCAGATCCCCGGCCAGTCGCTGGGCCTGCCCTTCGATGAGCACTGCCTGAGGGTGGCCCGGTACCGCGCGGAGAATCTCGCGGGCCTGGCGCAGCGCCAGATGCGGCTGTGTGCGGAGCAATCCGGCGGCATGGGCCAACGCGGTATCGAGCGTGCCCATGGCAGCTGTGCCACTTGCGTCGAGCTTCCCGGCCATGGCCATAATCCCTTTGTTGCGGCGCACCAAATCTGCGTCACGAATGCGTCATTGTCGAGCCCGTGCAGGTCCCGCCGATTTGGCACAATTTTATTGACAGCAGCCGATTCGCTGGCAGTATCCAATTCTGGACGTGCGTACTAAATCTGAGTTGTACGCGAAAGTCCGAGAGTTACGGCAACCATACCTTCTTCGGCACAGGGTGACGAAGAACCGGGAGGCGCATGCTTCGCGGTTTGAGACTCCGTGTGCATCTGCGGTCGAATGCAGTTCGCAGTTGCACAACGGGCCGTGGTCGATCGGTGTGATGCGGGTGAGGGCGAGACCTGAAAGCGGGCCGCCAGTGTTCGGGAGAGGAAAGGAGGTTCGGGCAAAAACGGGGGTCTACACATGAAAGCTGCACGCAGGTCGCGCTCGAAGCGCATTTTCGGTATCCTTGGCGCGTCAACATTTCTCTCGACATTTGTCATGCCGGCGACGGCCTGGGCCGAGGACGCCGCCAAACCGGCCACCTCGGCGGCTGAGGACAATGAAGGGGACGGGCTGAAGGACATCGTCGTCACGGCGACGCGCAAGTCCGAGAGCATCCAGAAGGTTCCGATCAGCATCCAGGCGCTGAGCCCGGCGAAGCTGGAGGATCACCAGGTCACCGGCTTCACCGACTATGTCAACATGCTGCCCTCGGTCAGTTTCTCGACACTCGGGCCAGGCCGCAGCAATGTCTATTTCCGCGGCATTTCGGTTGGCGGCGGCAGTTTGCCGACCACCGGCACGTATCTTGACGACGTGCCGATTTCTACCGCCGGCCGCATGCCCGACCTCCACATCTACGACATCGAGCGCGTCGAAGCGCTTTCGGGCCCGCAGGGCACGCTGTTCGGCGCGAGCTCGCTGGCCGGTACGCTGCGCATCATCACGAACAAGGCCGACACTTCGGGATTCAAGGCCGGTTACGACCTCACGGTCGACAAATACGGCAAGGGCGATCCCGGCGCGATGATCGAAGGGTTCATCAACGTGCCGATCAGCCAGGACGTCGCGATCCGCCTGATGGGCTATTACGACCATGAAGGCGGCTATATCGACAACAAGCCGGCCAAATACACCTTCGCACTGGGCGACAACGATCCCACCACCAACTACACGATCGACAGCACCAACGTCGCGCGCGACAATTACAATCCGGTTTCCGATTATGGGGGCCGGCTGAACATGACGATCAAGCTGGACGATAACTGGACGATCCTGCCGTCGATCACGGCCCAGTATCTGAACGCTGAAGGTGGGTTCAACTATGACCCGCGCCTGGGCGACCTTACGGTCCACGACTTCAGCAAGACCTACAATATCGACAAATGGGCACAGGCGGCGCTGACCATTCAGGGCAAGATCGCCGACTTCGATGTCGTTTCCTCGACCGGCTATTTCAAGCGCAAGATCCTGAACGCCAACGACTATACCTATTATTCGGTAACCTATGACAAGCTCGGGCCGGGCTATGAGAACTATCTCAAATTCTACGACAAGAATGGCTCGCTGATCAATCCGACGCAGCAATATCTCGGCCGGATCAGCCAGACCAAGTTCACCCAGGAAGTCCGTGTCTCGGTGCCGAAGAGCTGGCCGTTCGACCTCACGATCGGCGGGTTCTACCAGTTCCAGAAATCGTCGAGCGACAGTGACTATTATATCCCGGGCCTGAGCCAGATCGATCTGGTCAAATCGGGCGTCGGGCCGCATCTCGCCTCGGACGGGGTGACCATGCTGCCGGGCTTCAGCTTCAATCCCGCGATCAAGCGCGACGCCTTCTATCTTGTCGAAACCGATACCAAGTTCAAGGATTACGCCGCCTTTGCCGAAGGCTCCTTCGAGCCCCTGAACGGCCTCAAGATCACGGGCGGCATTCGCTATTTCAAGGCCAACAACACCGTCTATGGCTTCTCCGGCGTCGCCACCGCCAGCCGGGCCAAGACCTGCACGATCCCCTTCCCCGACCAGCGCTTCAGTTGTGTCAACACGGACATCAAGTTCAAGGGCAGTGGTGAAACCCACAAGGTCAGCGCCGCCTGGGAGATCGACTCCTCCAAGATGGTTTATGCAACCTATTCCACCGGCTTCCGCCCGGGGGGCGGCAATCGCATCGCGCCGAACAATCCGTACCAGGCGGATACGCTGACCAACTATGAGGTCGGGTTCAAGACGACATGGGGCAATAATTTCCGTCTCAACGGCGCCTTCTATTACGAAGTGTGGGACGGCGTGCAATATGGTGTCGTGCCGTTCGGGTTCCAGGGCGCGGGCGTCACGCTGAACGCCGGCAAGGCGCGGGTCTATGGCACGGAGATGGACTTCGACTGGAAGCTGGGCGGTCTCACCCTCTCAGGATCCGGCGCCTATAACGACGCGGCGCTTTCGGAGGACTTCTGCAAGCTCGATCCAGTCTTGCGGGTCGCGCAGTTGGCGAGCTGCCCGCTGCCGGCACAAATCGCGGCGGCGAAGGGCACCCGCCTGCCACGCCAGCCCCGGTTCAAGGGCCAGTTCTCGGCGCGGTATGAAATGCCGATGGGCAGCTTCAAATCCTTCGCCCAGGGCACGATGTACGCCCAGACGAACAGCACGTCCGATCTGGACGTGTACAAGAACTCGCTGCTGGGCAACACGGCGGGCTTTGTCAGCTTCGACTTTTCGGCCGGCGTGAAAAAGGATGACTGGACGGCAACGTTCTTCATTCAGAACATTTTCGATCGACGGGGCGAGCTGAGCAAGAACACCTTCTGCTCGATCGAATATTGCGCAAGCTCCTCGCGGACTTTTTCGATCAAACCGCAATATTTCGGGCTGAAGTTCAGCCGGCGCTACTAGCGCCGTCTAACGACGATCCTTCCTGAGGAGACCTTCGACCCTCCGTGGCTCAAGCCACGGGGGGTGTTTTTTGTGAGCGCCGGCGCCAGCCGGCATACCCTGCTTGGCGGCTGGCGTCAGGCAGGAAAGGCGGTGGGGGGCTGCAGCAATGCGGAAAGCAGATCCCTCTCGTCCCCGCCCTCCGCCCGTAGCCTGCCGACGGTGCGCGCGGCGAAGCCGCTCGCCTGGGCGGTCGCAAAGCTGATGCCGTAGAGGTTGTGGCGCTGCGCCACACCGGGGATCGGGCGGGGATAGCCGGAGGCGTAGAATACCCCTCCCTCAACGCGCCAGATGTCGCGCGGCACATCCCAGTCCAGCCCGACTCCGAGCACACCATCCAGCGCGCCGGGCCAACAGGGCCGACCGTCGGCCTCGCGTGCAGCGACGATGAGCACCCCCTGCTCCTTCGCCCGGGCGACCAGATCGGCGAAGAGCGCGCAATGGGCGGAATTGGCCGTGCCAAGGCTGAGATTGATGACATCCGCGCCCAGGTCCAGGCTGTAGCCGATCGCAACGGCGAGCGCGCGAGCGCTTGTCTTCAGCGCTTCGTGGAAAACGCGGATCGGCAGAATCTCGGCATCGGACGCCTTTTCCTGGATCGCAGCCGTGACGGCAGTGCCATGGCCAAGCCGGTCGAGCGTGACGTCCTCACCGAGCCGCACGGTGCCGTCCGCAAAGATCGCCGCGCCGGGAAGAATCCTGTCGGCACCAATATGCGAATGTTGCGGCTGCACGCCGCTGTCGATCACGGCGACGCGCACCCCGGCACCGGTGCCGGACTCAGGCCAGCGCATGCCCGACTGCACGCATCGGCGAAACCTGCGCCCTGCCCTGCTCCACCCTCACCACCAGGTCAGCCTGGCGGGCCAGCGCCGGCTTGTGGGTGATGACGATGATTGTCGCCAAGGGCAGTGCCTGGCGCAGTCCTTCGGCGACGCGTTGCTCCGTCATTGCGTCGAGCGCAGCGGTTGGCTCGTCCAGAATCAGGACGCTCGGATTCCGCAGCAGCGCGCGTGCCAGCGCGATGCGCTGGCGCTCCCCCGCGGAAAGAGCGAGGCCGCGCTCGCCGACGGGGGTGTCGAGCCCCTTGGGCAGGCGCTCTAGCAGTGCCCCGAGGCCAGCCGCCACCGCCGACGCCTCGATCCGCAGGCGTGACGCACCGGCCATGGCGAAGGCGATATTGGCCGCGATCGTGTCGTTGAACAAATAGGGCGACTGATCGACCAGCAGGACCTCACGGCGCAGCTCCTCAAGTCGTACATCGCGTAGATCCTGCCCGTCGACCAGGATACACCCCTGTTGCGGGTCGAGGAAGCGAACCATCAAGTCCGCCATGGTCGACTTCCCGGCACCGCTTTCGCCGAGGATCGCGCAGAAGCAGCCAGCCGGAATCTCGAGGTCCATTCCCACAAGCACTGCCTCGCGATCATGACGGAACGAGACATTCTCGAAGCGAATGCCCGACCGCACCGGCCCGAGCGGGTGCGGCCGTTCGGGATCGGCGACATCGGCCGGCGTATCGAACAATTCGAAGATCCGCGCGAGCGAGACGCGGGTCGAGGCAAGCCCGGACGAGAGGCCGAGCAGGGCCTGGATCGGCCCGAACACGCGCATGTGATAGGCCATGAACGCAACCAGCGAACCGATCGACATCTGGCCCTGGATGATCTCCCAGCCGCCATAGAGGGTGACGGCCGAGGTCGAGGCAGTCAGCAACGTGCCCGGCAGGGCGCCGGCAAGGAACGACGCCACCTGCATCCGCAGCATCGCGCGGACAAAGGCGTTGTTGCGGCTCTCGAACCGCGCGACCTCATGTTCCTCCGCACCGAGTGCGGCAACCACGCGCATGCCCATCACGGTATCGAGCAACAGGCTGCCGAGATCTGCCCCGCGCTCGCGCATGTCACGCGTCAGCCCGGTGACCCTGCGCTGGAGGTGGAGGAACACCGCCACGGCGGCGGGCACCAATAGCGTGCCGACAAGAAACAAGCGCCAGTTGAGCCACAACATCATGCCCACGCAGCCGATCAGGAACAGCACGTTGCTGAGCACCGAGAGCAACGTGTCCCCGGCGGCGCGCTGCACATCGCTGACGTCGCTGTTGATACGAGACATCAGGTCGCCAAGCCGGAACCCGCCATAGAAGCGCGGGCTGAGCGACTGAAGGTGGCGGAGCAGCGCGACCCGCATATCGTACAGCATCGCTGCCGAGAGCGCGACATACCGATAGCTGGCAAAGATGTTGAGCACGAAGCCGCCAAGGGTCACTGCAATCATGGCGCCCGACACGGCCACAAGTGCAGTCATGTTCCGTTGCAGCAAGGCATCGTCGATCATCAGCTTGGAGAGATAGGGCTGGGCAAGGCCGAACGCCGTCGAAAGCAGGCTGACGACCAGAACGACCAGCAACGACCGCAGGTACGGACGCACATAGGGGGCCAGCCGCCGATAGGTCCGCCATTCGGCCACCGGCGGCGCAGGCGGCATCGGAAGGGAGGCGATCAAGCCGCCTCTTCCCTAGGAACGAGCCGAGTGCCGCGCAACAGGAAGCGCGGCTCCGGCATGGTTGCAAGACGCGCGGTGCACCAGGCGTGGCCTTGGGCAAGCGCATCAGCTTGCGCGCGCCACCAGGGCGAAATGCCGCCGCTGCGGTAGAAGGGCAGACTGACCTGGAGATGGCGGCGCATCGCCGCGATCAGCATTGACTGGTAATGGTCGAGCAGCGCCTTCCGATCTCCGCCATCGCGAATGGCGACGAGCACGGCGGCGGCGAGGATCGCCTCCCGGGCAGCCTGCGCCGTACCATCGCCGCAGATCGGATCGAAGGCGATCGCAGAGGTGCCACAAGCGATCCAGTCGTCGCCGGCCAGGCACTCGATCATGCGCGGCGCCGTCTCGAACCTGGCCACGACCGGACCAAGCTTCCGGACCTGCGCCGCCACCAGCCGGCTCGGCCCGAGCAACGCGTCCGGCGTGCCACCGACACCGAGCAGCCAGGCCGTGCCGACGCCCTGCGGGATCAGGAACAGCCAGCCCCTCGCAGTCGCCTCGATATAGCATGCGTGTCCATCGGCTTCGGGCATGAGTTCGACCGTTGCCGCGACCGCTTCCCGCGCGCCGAAGCGGCGTAAAGCACCATCCGGAAAGGGCGGCGCGCCGTTGATCGTGAAAGACGCTTTGCCGTCGTCAGGTGGCAACCGGTGCGTACCCAGTTCTGCCGCGATGTCGCTACCGGTAACGATGATCGCCCCGTGCGGAGGAGCAACGGGCTCCCCGCCGCCCCAGGCAACGATGCGCCGCTCGATCCGCGGCCTTCCGGCAAAAAGATCGGCGCGTCCGAAGATATCGCGCAACAGAGCGAGCGCCGGATCGCTGAGCATGATGACCGGCGCGGGAGAGCGGACGAGGTCCCCCGCGCCGGTCAGGGGAACGCCTTCACCGGACAACAGCCGTGCGGCAGTCGCGGCCGATACCCCGCCGCCGCGTATCAGCACCCTGGCCGGCGCGGCGCTCACTTCAAAATGAGCATGCCGGCCATCGTCGCGTCGGCGCCCAGATCCCAGGTTCGATCAAGCTTCAGCGTTTTGGCGTCATAGACCTCGATGTCATAGCTGGCGCCATAGATGTAGAGCTTCTCGCCATTGCCGGACATGCCGAAGGTGAAACGCGAGCGGCAATGGAATTCCGCCTTGTCGAGCAGCTTCGTCGACGCCATCTCGAAGTGCCAGATTTCGCAGCGCTTGTTGCCGAGCGTGCCGTTGGTGACGACGGCGTAGCCATTCTTCCCGTCCGGCGTGATCTCGAGCCCGGACATCGCAGTGGGCACCGGGCCGATCGGCGTGAAATCGAACTTGCGGTGGGTCAGGTCGAAGCGGCCGAGGCCAAATATCTTGTTGTGGATATACGGGTCGGCGGCGTTGAACAGCGAGACATATTCGTTGGGATTCTGCAGCCCCTCGACACCGCCCGCGAAGCTCACATTCTCCATGCCGGTGGTTTCGGGCTTGGCGAGGTCGAGCCGCTCCACCACCTTGAGCGTCGCGGCATCGAGCACCAGCACCTTGTCGCGAAACAGGTAGAGCGTCTTGCCGTCGGGCGACATCATGAAGGTCGAGCGGTATCCGCCAAGGGTGTCGTCCTCCGCGTCGACCTCCGCCGTGCGCGTGACCTTTTTGAGCTGCAGGTCGATGACGGCGTACATCGGCTTGCTCACCTTGTAGCGGTCAGCTTCCTTGTCGAAACGAATGAGCTGCGTGTAGAAATAGCGCCCCGTCGGGTCCGGCACGCCACCGTTGAAGCGGTAGCGCGTCGTCGGCGTATTGAGACTGAACTGGTTGAGAATCTTGCGCGTCGCGCTGTCCAGCACGACCATCCCGCTGGTCGTGATCGTCGTGACATAGATTCGCTTGCCGTCATTGGAGAGACGCATCGAGGTGGGCAGGCCCGCCGCGAGCTGGATACGCTCCTTGATCGCGCCGCTTGCCTCGTCGACGGTGAACATCTTGTCCGGATAGGTGCCGAGGAGCAGGGTATCGGCCCGGGCCGGAGCCGCGAGCCCGAGCGTCGCGCCGATTAGTGTCGACACGAGCGTCTTCACGACCGGAAATTTCAGGCCACCACTGCCGCCTGAAGGGCGAAGCTTCGTCATGCTGCTTCTCTTCCTGGAAAAGACGGTCGGGCCGCCATGGATGCCGGGGAAATCCTGTCTCACGGAAAGACGAGGTCGAGATTGCGCCAATCCTTGGTGGCGGCGGCGCAATTGCTCGCCCAGTCGGGAGAATAGTTGACATGGTCCGGCACCTGCACCGGCCAGAAGCAGGTGACGTAACAGTCGTAGATGTCGCGCTCCACCGGCTGGCACAGGCCGGCCGTGCCGCCACCGGCATCGACTTCCCAGCCCGGAGAGAAGGACAGCGTGCAGCCCATCGGGACATGCGGCCGGGGCTGTTGTTGCAGCGCGACGACATCTTCCTCCAGCGAGTCGACGCTTTGCCCGATCTTCTGCGCCTTGATGTTGATCGGCTTGAGATGCTTCATGACAAGCCCTTCCGTTGAGCGAAATGTTCAAGAAACCCTGGATTGCGCGCCGCGACTGCGCCGTAGATCTTGAGGCAGGTATCGGTCCAATCGCGGATCCAGTCGCAATAATGCAGGTTGGCGTGGCCGGTCTCGCCGTAGCGGACAAAGGCCTCGTGGTGGCAGCCGCCGGCGCAGAGCGGCCGTGCCCAGCATGACTGGCACTCATATTTGGCACCGACATGCCCGCGCGTGAGGAAATCCTCGCGCTTCGCCGAATCGAGCCCGGTGGCGAGGTTTCCGAGCGTGTGCGTGTCCGCGTCGGTGAAACGGTGGCAGGGCGAAAGGTCGCCGGAGGGACTGACGCCAAGCAGCCCGAGCCCGGCGCCGCACGGATGGGATTTGTTCGTTCCCTGGATCAGTTCGCCGATCGTCTCGCTGACATTGGTGAAACCGTGCATCTCGCCGCGCAACGCATGGTCGAGCCATTCCTCGGCAAGCGCGTGGAAATCGCCCAGCACTCCGGCCATCGCGTCATCGTCGAGCGAATAGTCCTGGATATCGGAGGCGGTTACCGGGGCGAAGCCGACTTCGTGGAAGCCAAGATCGTCCTTGAGATGGCGATAGATGCGGATGACGTCGGTGACGCCATCGGTCAGCGTCACGCGGGCAGTGATCGCTCGGGTGCGATGGCGGGCGATCAGCGCGCGCAACCGCGGCTCGATCACGGCATAGCTGCCCTTGCCATTCTTGTAGACCCGACGCTTGTCCTGCAGCTCCGGCGGCCCGTCCATGGAAACGGTGACCCCGATCGCGTTATCGGAGAGGAAATCGATGATCTCGTCGGTCAGCAGCGTTGCGTTGGTCGTGAGGCTGAAGGTGATCCTGCGCCCCACCGCGGCCGCCTGGTTGTTGGCATAGCCGACGACCTCGCGCAGCAGCTTGAAGTTCATCAGCGTCTCGCCGCCGAAAAAGGTGATATGCACCGCCTCGCGGTTGCCCGAGCTTTCGAGCAGGAAGTCGACTGAAGCCCGCGCCGTTTCCAGCGTCATGTATTTGGGCTTGCCCTGCGGCGTCGCGATCTTGTCGGCGCCGAATTCGTAGCAATAGGTGCAGGCCAGGTTGCACTGGTTGGTGACGTTGAGCACCAGCGCCTGGAGCGGATAATCCGCCGGCGGAGCCGCGGGGGCCGGCGCCGGGACGACCTGATCGGAATGGATCGCCCGCACCATCCGCAGTTCGCGCACCAGGCTGCCCGCATCGGCCGGATCGTTGCCCACGGCGATCAGCGCTGCGATCAGATCGTCGTGATCCATCTCGTCCTCGCCGAGCAGGTCGAGTACCGAGCGCGTCCCTTCGTCGAGCGCGAAGATCGCCCCGGCGGAAACAAGATAGATGAACTCGTTATCGGCGGCGCGGAACTGGTGCAGTTCGCCGCGCCGATAGCGATGAGCCAACATGGTCGTCATTGCGATACCTCCGGCTGGTCCCAGCGCTTGTAGGCGGGCACGGTCACGACGAGATAAGACTTGGCGGTGAGGGGCTTGCCCTGGCCGTCCTTCTCCGTCTTGGCCGTGGCGACGACCCACACATCGCCGTAATTGTTGCGGTTGTTGCTGCGATCCGGGTTCGGACCATCCAGGCCGGGCGTGAACAGCGCGGTCTTGCTGAGGCTGCCGACATATTTCGTGTCGTCGTCATACCAGGTGGTCTGGAACTCCTGGATGCTCCAGTCAGCGTCGATGGGGCCGATATTGACGTCGTCGGCTGTGTAAGGCTTGCCGTCCGGGCCATTGTCGAAGCCCCAGGCGTCGAATTGCCCATAGCCCTTGGGGTGCTTGCCACCGCCGAGGCGCGAGATCGCGGTCTCGGGCGTGACCTTGAGATAGTCGACCTTGCGATATACCGGCAGCGCGCCACCGAGGACCGCGGTGCCGACCGTGACGTCATGGATGCCGGCGACCGCGTCGGCCGCTGCGTCGACCGAGACGACGATCTCGGTCGGGCTGGCGGAGACGATCCTGGTCACGGCCAGCCCGGCACCGAAATCCACATCCTTCGTCGCCGCTGATGCCGGCAGGCTGTCGCCATAGATATGGATCTGCACGCCCTTGCTGCCTGCCTTGACCGCATAGGGCGCGACCCCGGCGATCGTCGGGCTGCCATCGGCGCGAACCAGCTTCACATCCCAGCCGAACTCCTGATACTCGCCCCAGAACCAGCGCCCCTGGGCACTCTTCCGATCGGGTGAGAACCACATCGTCTCGCGTGTCGGGTTGTCGAGCGAAGCCGGCGAGGCAGGCGCAGCGGCGGATGCCGAACGGCCACGCCAGCTATACCCCGCATAGACGATGCCGGCACCGTCACGCGTGATGGTCGAGCCATCCGCTACGGATCGCAGCGCGATGCCAGTCTTGAAGGCATCCCCGTCGCTGCCCGGCGTGATCGTCATCGTACCGAAATAGCGCCCCTTGCCGGGCACGAAGGCGTTGACCAGCCATTTCCCGGATAGCCTGGGCGTCTGCATCCGCGACATCCACTGAGTCCATTCGGTGGTGCGGAGCGGCGCGGTCTTGCGGATATATTCCAGGGCGATTTGCCCCTGCGTGACAGGCACCGCCCCGGGCTTCTGGACGATCGGCGTGGGCTGTCCGAGCACCGGGCCGGGCTCGTCGACCGCCGGACGGCGATATTGCACATCCGCCTGCGAATAGAGTGCGACATGGAAGTCCTGCAGCAGCTTCCATTCCTTCGCCGACCGTCGCCACGACAGGGGCTGGGCGAATGCGTGGCACGCGGCACAGCCGCCGCGCACCGATTCACTGGGGATATTGGTTTCGTCGAGAATGCGATGCTCGGGAAGATACATCACTGGCTTGGCCTCTTCCGGGGCGAGGCCATGCTGGTTGGACAGATACCGCACGATATGCCGGGATTCCTCCGGCGTTATCTGCAGCCCGTTCAGCTTCACCATGCGCTTGATCGCCTGGGACCAGCCTTCCGGCGTGGTCCGCACCCACGAGATACGCGAGAGATTGCCCTTGGCGTCCGGCGCATGACAGGCGCCGCATTTCTCGGTTGTCATGCTGTCGGTGACCGGGATGCCCTCCTCGGTCTCCGCCTGATCGCCCGTGCTGCTCACCTGCGCCGCCACCGCCGTCGCAAAGCAGGCCGTCGCAAGGAGCGAGCCCAGGCGGACCAACCGCCTGCGCGAACGTACCGGGGCGTCAGCCCCGCTCGGCATCATGTCCGGTGCAGGATGGTCGGTATCCGGGAAAGCCATGCGCGCCAAAACCCCCTTTTGGACCGGACCGCGTTCGATTCGAACGCTGTCCATGAAGGGAAGTTTGGACAACCGTCAAGGATTGGTCAATAGACTTTGCTGCATTGCGACAAGAGATTTTCCCGTCGCCCCCAGAATCATAGTATCTTACTGAATATACTGAATTTTATTGCCAACACGCACCGGTTTACACAGAGCAAATCCACCAAAATCCCGATCAGCCGAGCTGGAAAGGCAGGCTCCGCAGGCGCTTGCCGGTCACGGCACGAACGGCATTGCCGATTGCGGGAATCACGGGTGGCAGGGCTGGCTCGCCAAGACCCGTCGGCGGGTAGTCGGTCTTCACCCAGGTGATCGCCACGTCGCGCGGCACCGCATCGATCCGCAGCAGTGGAAAATCGTGGAAATTCTCCTGGGTGACCGCCCCCCCCTCCTGCACGATCGGCTGCCACACGAGCGCCTGGGCAATGCCGTCGATCGCCGCACCTTGCACCTGATGCTCGGCATTGATCGGGTTTATCACCTGGCTGCCGATATCGCCTGCAACCCAGATCTTGTCGACGATGACGGTCGCGCCGTCGCGTATGGTGATGTCGACCACTTCGGCGAAATAGCCGCGATGGC
Organism: uncultured bacterium; assembly: GCA_903884945.1. Lineage (GTDB taxonomy): Bacteria > Pseudomonadota > Alphaproteobacteria > Sphingomonadales > Sphingomonadaceae > Sphingomonas. The sequence goes on along the minus strand of CAISGR010000318.1, from coordinate 26,938 downwards.
TGAAATAGAAGCCAAAGCCGCGCCCCTTGCCTGGGGTGGTCGACGGCTTCCCGGTCCAGCCCGCGACCTTGCACACCGCATCGATCACGCCGCGAGCCCGTCCGGTGTGGAATGCCGGGCGCCCCTTTTCCGCCGGCAGCTCGCGTGGCGCGCCGAGGGTGCGCCGCATTAGTTCGGGCAAGTCCAGGCCCGCGGCTTCCGCGACCTCGTCGAGGAACCCCTGGAACACGAAGGCCATCGCGTTCGACGTCGGCGCCCGCAACCAGCCGGTGGCCAGATTGGTCGCAAGGAACGACATGCCATACTGCATATCGGGTACGACCGGTCCGGGGAATTCATAGGCGCTCATCTCGGCGGCGCGGATCGGCTTGCCGTCCGCGCCGAACGTCACGAAGTGATCCTTGAAGGCGACGATCGCGCCGCTGGCATCGAGCCCTGCGGTGAAACGGTGCCAGCCGGCCGGCCGGTAATAGTCGTTGCGCAGATCGTCGGTGCGATCGAACAGCAGCTTGACCGGCCGGCCCGGCACCCCCTTCGCCACTTGCGCGGCGAGCACCATATAGTCGTTCATCAGCCGCCGGCCGAAACCGCCACCGATGCGCGTCAGATGGATTGTCATCGCGTCGGGGGCAATGCCGAGCATTGCGGCAACTTCCTTGCGGCCCGAACCGGGATTCTGGGTCGGAGCCCAGATTTCCAGCTTGCCGTCGGCAGTCCAGAGCGCCGTGCAGTTCTGCGGCTCGAGCGTCGCATGGGCGAGGAACGGGTAGGAATAGTCGGCCGTGACGGTCTTGGCCGCACCCGCCAGGGCCTTGTCGACATCGCCTTCCTTGTGCAGATCGGCTTGCGGCACCCCGCCGAGCAGTGCGGCAGCTTGTTTCGCATAACCTTCGGTCGAGAAGCCGGCCTGCGTGATGGCGTCCCATTTGGCCACCAGCGTCTCGCGCGCCTTCTGCGCCGTCCACCAACTCGTCGCGACGATCGCGAGCGCGTCGTTCCTGCCCTGCGGCACAAGGCCACTGTTCACAGGCACGACAGCGATCACGCCTGGCGTCTTTCGCGCCGCAGTATCATCGAAGCTGGCTAGCGCGCCGCCGGCGATCGGGCATTTGAGCAGCGCCGCGTGGAGCATGCCGGGGAGTCTGGTATCGATGCCGTAGAGCGGCTCGCCCTTCACGATGCGCGGCGTGTCGACGCCGCGTACGGACTTCCCGATGATGGTAAATGCGTCGGGCGACTTCAGCGGCACCTTGGCCAGATCGGGCGCCGGGACAGTTGCGGCCTCCTTCGCCAGGGCGGCGTAGGGCAGGCTGCGCCCGCTTGCCTTGTGAAAGACCGTGCCGGCAGCAGTGGTCAGGGTCGCGACATCGACGCCCCAGAGCCTGGCCGCTGCGGTCAGCAGCATCTGGCGCGCCGCCGCACCGGCCTGCCGCATGGGCAGCCAGTTCGTCGGGGTGGCGGTGCTGCCTCCCGCGACCTGCACGCCATAGAGCTTGTCATTGGCATCGGTCTGCTGAATCTGGACCTGGCTCCATGCGACGTCGAGTTCCTCGGCGATCAGCATGGGCAGCATGACCTTCACCCCCTGGCCGATCTCCGGATTCTTGGCACCGATCGTCACCTGGTTGTCAGCGCCGATACGGATGAAGGCATTGAGCATGACTGGCGCGGCGGCCCCGGCGCCGGTCTGCGCAAGGACGAGATCGGCCTTGAAGGTCAGCACCGTGCCGCCGGCGAGCGATACCGCGAGGAACGAGCGGCGGGTTATCGCACCTGTGTCGCTCATGCCGCCTCCTCCACGCTGTCGAGGCCGGCGGCCTTGCGGATCGCCTTCTGGATTCGCAGATAGGTTGCACATCGGCAGATATTGCCGCTCATTCCTGCGGCGATGTCGTCAGGCGCTGGCTTGGGCGTGTGCGTCAGCAACGCGGTGGCGGACATGATCTGGCCCGCCTGGCAATAGCCGCATTGCGGCACGTCGAGATCGACCCAGGCATCGACCACCTTCTTCCCGACGGGAAGGGTGGCGACGTGCTCGATCGTGATGACCTGCTTGCCCACCGCATCGCCGACCGGCGTCTGGCAGGACCGCACCGCATCGCCGTCCAGGATCACCGTGCAGGCGCCGCACAGGCCCGCGCCGCAACCGAACTTGGTACCGGGAAGATCGAGATCCTCGCGCAACACCCAGAGCAACGGCTTGTCCGGTTCTACATCGACCACGCGCTTCCTGCGGTTGATCGTCAGCGAGATCGCCATCCTGCCTCTTCCCTGCCTGTATAGTTCGAACCTGTCCGCCGCGTTGGTCTTAAGGGATGAGCCCGCGCCCCGCCAGTCGTGCGCGCTCCGCCGCGACGTCACTGCCACCCTTGCGGGGTTCCGCGCGAACGGCCGCGATCTCCGCGGCAGTAAAAGGCGCGACCTTGTGTGCCGGCCTCGCCAGCGTCAGCGTATGATTGAGCACTTCGGCAATGGCCTGATCGGAGAGCGATCCCATCGTCGGCATCAACCCGCTGATCTGCTTTCCGTCGACGCTGATCGGGCCGTAGAGCCCATACAGCAGGACCATCGCAAGGTAGCGGCGCCCCTCGGGCGAACCCGCCATCACCGGCGTGCGCCCCGCCAGTCGCGGGAAGGAGCCAGGCAAGCCGGCACCGCTGGGCTGATGGCACATCGAACATTGCGCGCCGAAGGTCTGCGAACCGGACGCCCGCGCCGACGGAGAGACCGCAAGGCATGCGATCGCGAGGAATTGCGTCATGACCGATGCGATTTTCATGGTGTGCGCTCACCCCTTCCTTGCCGACCGAACCGCCACGACAACGACACCACCGGAGGTGGCCGCGCCCACTTCTTGTTTGATATTAGTGTTTTAATATATTCACTATAATATTGGACAGCCTTCAAGTATTCGTCAAGCCCGATTTGAGCGGCATCGCGAAGGCAACCGGCGTGTCCTCCACCCGTTGAGGGGCTGGCTAGGGTTAACGAGGAATGTTAGGCGCACGGCCATGAGAGGCGATGCTGATACGATGGCGGCCACCCGCCCAGGAACGTACATCCGCGGGACAGAGACGGTCGATGCGATCCTGAAGGCTGCTCACACCGTCTTGATCGACGAAGGCGCGAGCGCGTTCACCATCCGCCGCATCGCCGCCGAGTGCGGGATGAAGGTGGGGAATGTCAGCTATCACTTCCCACGCAAGGAAATGCTGATCCAGATCCTGCTCGACGAGTTGCTGGAAAGCTATGACAAGGTCCTCGAAAACCGGGTCCGCCAGCCGAGTCTCAGCCCCGAGGAGCGCCTGAGGCAGCTGATCGTCATCTGCCTGGAGGATATTGCCGGCAAGCGCACCACGCGACTCTTTACCGAGCTTTGGGCGCTGGCCAACCAGAACGACTTCGTCGCGGATCGCGTCCGCGCCTTTTACCAAAAGGTGCATGATTATATCGGCGAATATGTCGCCGTGCTGAATCCGTCGCTCACGCCGGACGATGTCCACACTGTGGCGCTCTACATCAGCGCTTCAATGGAAGGCGCGACCCCTTTCCTCGGCTATCGGAAGCCATGGGCAGCCGAAATGCCCGCTTTCATCAACATCGCGGCGCACGCGCTGTTGGACCTTGCCAAGACGATCACGCCGGCTCAGATTGCCGGCCTGCGATAGGGAAGCGATCGACCGGGGGGCGGTCGCACCGTCCGGGGGGACTGCACTGATCGGCTGCGTTGCGTGCTGGGCGCAACGCCCGGGGGGTGCGCCATGGGACGGGTCGAATCACAACGAAACTATGCAAGCGCTGCGGCACCACTCGCCGCCGCTTTAGGATGCCTTCAGCCGGGCATCGATCCCGTCTTTCTTACCTTGCTGTCTCAGGCGGGGGACGTGCCGTCTGCCGCGCACGGGATCATCGTAGGTGGAACGCAGGCGGGCGCGGCGCTGGGCTCACTCGCGGTTTGGCGGCTCGGTGCACTGCTTCCGCACCGGGCGGTTGTCGCCGCGGCGGCCGGCGCCCTGGGATGCAGTCTGGCTACCCCGCTCGTTGACGATATCGTCGCGATCCTGCCGATCCGCTGCTGCTACGGCTTCATGATGGGCATGGTCTATGCCTATACCATGGCCAGCTATGCGGCGCGCCGGCCCAACAAGGCGTTTGGCGCGGTGTTCCTGATCCAGCTCCTGCTGTCGACGCTGGTGTCGCTCGTCCTGCCCGAACTGGAACTGGCCCTCGGCGCGGAAACCGCGCTCGGGACCCTGGCGCTCGTGCCTGCCGCTGCGCTCGGTGCGCTGGCGCTTATGTCCAGGTGCACGGAGGGCGCGCACGGCCCAACCAGCATCCGGGACGGTTCCAGCACAACCGTGCCGGTTGCCGGCTGGGCGCTCGCGGCCGCGACTTTCTGGTTCATCTGCTCCACCATGCTGGTCTGGAGTTTTTCGGCGGGTCTCGCGACGTCGGCGGGGATCGAGGACCGCACGATCGGCCATGCCGTGGCGGTCGGCTCGATCGCGGGCGCACTGACGGCGTTCGCGGTGATGCGCGAGAAGTCGTTGCTGCCGCTGCCGGTCACCGCAATACTGGCCGGCCTGGCGCTCGCGTCGCCAATCGTGCTGATCGCGCCGGGAGACGATATGGCCTTCGTCGTCTCGATCATTCTTCTGAACATCGGCTCCACCGCGATCATCATCCGCTGTTCGGGCAGAGCCGTCGCCACCAGCGCCGATTCGCGCTTTCGCACCTTCGTCGCGTGCACGCACAGCCTCGGCCTGATCGCGGGCCCCCTTCTGGGCACGGGAATGATGGCCCTGCTCGGCTCTGCCGGGCTGCTTGCCGGTGTGATCTTGGCGCTGTCGGCGGGCCTGGGAGCGGTCATACTGGCCATTCTGGCCGGTGCGTCCCCCGGTCTGGGCGAAGCCGTTCCCCATCTCGATGGCAATGCCAGCCCCGCGGTGCGTATAGCGCTTGACTAAAACTTGACGTCCGTCCAATTTGTTGGTCGCAGTGACTGATGGTCGTCGGAGGGGGAACCTGCCGCAAGGCATCCGATCGTCCATCGCAGGCAAAGGGGCCAGGCAAGATGAAGTTCGCCGCCATCGGAAAGCTTTCCGCCACGTCCGCGTTCGCGTTCGCGCTGCTGTCGGCAGCAACGCTGGGCAGAGCCGAATCCGTCGCCGGTAACGAGCCCGAACAATCCGACGTCCGTACGCTCACACCGCCCAAGCCTAGCTGGATCTATGTCACCCGCGGTTTCGTCATGCCCGGTACTGCGATCTACGATACGGCCGACGGCAAGATGGTCGGCATGGTGGAGACCTCGCTCCTCTCGGACATGGCAGTCGATCCCGCAGGCAGGTTCTATTATGTGTCCGAGACGCTCTGGACCAAGGGCTGGCGCGGCGTTCGGCAGGATATGGTCACTGTCTACGATTCAGCCGGCCTGAAGCTGCAGACCGAGATCCCCATGCCCGGCCGCATTCTCATCGGTGGCCGCAAGCAGAACTTCGTGCTCAGCGACGACGGCAAGACCGCCTTTGTCTACAATCTGAGCCCGGCGTCGTCGGTCAACATGATCGATCTGGTGAAGCGCAAGTTCGTCCGCACCATCGAACTCCCCGGGTGCGCCAGCCTGATTCCCAATCCCGGCATCGGTTTTTCGGCGCTCTGCTCGGACGGATCGTTGGCGACTGTGTCGACCGGCGGCCCGAAGCCGGCGATAACCCGCTCCGCGCCCTTCTTCTCGGCGACCGAGGATCCGATCTTCGACAATTTCGCCTATGACAAGGTGAAGCACGAAGCGGTCTTCGTGACCTATACCGGCCTCGTCTACACCGCCAAGATGGGTGCTTCGCCGACGGTTTCCGCCCCCTTCTCGATCCAGGCGCTGGTCGGCATTCGGCCGGGCGAGACCAAGCCGCTCGAGCTCAACTGGTATCCGGGCGGCGGACAACCGCTGGCCCTCCATCGGGCGTCCAATCATCTCTATGTGCTGATGCACATGGGCGAATATTGGTCGCACAAGGCCGCGGGCAGCGAAGTCTGGGACCTCGACCTGACCACCAGGAAAATCGTCAAGCGGGTCGCTCTCGATGAACCGGCCTCGACCATCGAGGTGACGCAGGAAGCCGCGCCCAAGGTGATCGTGGCGGGAGAAAGCGGTACCGTCCGCATCCTCGATGCGACGACGTGGGCGGAGAAGTTCAAGCTCGAGAAGGCCGGCGGCGGCGTCATCGTGGCTGCTGACCCGTCATGATCTCCGGGCCGGGCGCGGGCATCACCTCGTCGGCGCTGCACGTGGCCGGCCTCGCCGGTGCGATCTGCGTCGGGCTGGTATTCGTCCAGGCCGGCGCATCGAAATGGCGGCATCTCAGGCTGATGCCCGGCATCGTCGCCAATTACCGGCTCTTGCCCGAACCGCTGGTAGCGCCCGTAGCACGCGCGCTCCCGGCCTTGGAACTCGCGCTCGGGGTTGCGCTCCTCGCAGGAGGCCAGCGCTTCGCGGCGCTGCCGGCAATCCTGTTGCTGTGGGCCTTTGCAGCCGCGATGGTGTTCAATCTCCGGCGCGGACGCGGCCATATCGACTGCGGGTGCGGCCAATCGCACCTCCGGCAAATGCTGAGCTGGCCGCTGGTGTGGCGCAATCTGGTCTTGTCGGCGATCGCCCTGCCCGCCCTGTTGCCTGCCACCGCGCCGAACGGGCTCGAACGTGCCACCGCCATCGCCGGCGGCGCGGGCCTCTTCCTGATCATCCTCCTGTTCAACGCCATCGGGGCGCTTGCTGCGTCTCCGCTCACGGCCAAGCAGAGTTAAGGTCCGATGCTCACGATTCTTCTCGCTTCGCAGATTATCTCCTGGATCATCATCCTTTCGCTCGGGGTCGCGCTGCTCGCCCTGGCCCGGCAGGTGGGCGTTCTCCACATGCGCGTCGCGCCTGCCGGGGCACTGACCACCGCTGGCGGACCTTCGGTCGGCAGCGGGGCTCCAGCCATCCCCGCCGTCTCGCTTGATGGCACGAAGGCAATGATCGGCGGCGCGCTGCCCGGCGTGCCGCTCAGGTTGCTGATGTTCGTTTCGGCGACCTGCCCGCTTTGCAAGGCCTTGATCCCGATGGCCAGGTCCTTCGCCCATGACGAACGCGTAATGCTGATCTTCGTTGGCGACGATGAACCCCAGGTGCAGCGCGACATGATCGCGCGTCATGGCCTTGGCGGCTATCAGTTCATCAATGGACCGGATGTCGGCCAGGCGTTCGCCGTGGGCAAGCTGCCCTATGCCGTGCTGCTCGACGAGAATGGGGTCATCCTCTCCAAGGGGCTGGTGAACAGCCGCGAGCATCTCGAAAGCCTGGTCGTCGCGCACGAAATGGGGGTCCGATCCGTGCAGGACTATATTCGCGACCTTACCGCCAAGGTGGCCTGACCGGCCTCGAACCAGGCGGCGCGCGCCTCACCGCATCACAGGGGACACGTTCATGAAGAAGTTCGATGCTGACGCCATCGGGGAGACGATGCTCCGCCGCTTTGCCGGGAGCACATCCCGCCGCAGTGTCCTCGCCAGGCTGGGGCTGGCGCTGGTCGCAGCACCTGTATTCCCGCTTCTGCCGGTAAGCCGCGCCGAGGCGGCCAAGCCCGATCGTTCGCCCGAAGCAAAGACCGCTTTCGCCCGTGCCGCGCAGACGACGGACGATGCCAAGTGCAATTACTGGCGCTACTGCGCGATCGACGGATCGCTGTGCACCTGCTGCGGTGGCGGTGTGCACACCTGCCCGGCGGGCGCGGAGCCCTCGCCCGTTTCCTGGGTTGGCACCTGCATCAACCCGGACGACGGCAAGGCCTATCTCATCGCGTACCGCGATTGCTGCGGAAAGGCTTATTGCGCCAAGTGCGATTGCAACAATACCGACAGGGAGACGCAACTTTACGTGCCGCAGCTCAACAATGACGTGATCTGGTGTTTCGGCACCAGCAGTATGGAATATCACTGCTCGACCGCGGTGCTGGTCGGCACGGCCTGAGCGGCGGCGGGGGACGACGGACGGGAGCGGCGGAACAGACATGAACGGTCGCGCCATACTGGCCCCGCCCCGCAGGCTTGCCATGACTCTGGCGTTATTGGCCGTGGCCATCCTTGCCGCCTGGCGTGGCGAGCTCCGGGCCACGCCCACCCAGTCTGGAGCCGTTCGATTGATGGTGGATCCGGAGCTCGCGCGATCCGACTATCTCGAGTATTGCGCCGGATGCCACGGGGTCGACGGCAGCACCGCACCGGCCCAGCTTCCCGAACTGCGGGGGCGGGTCGGCTGGTTCATGTGCACGCCGCAATCGCGCGCCTATCTGTTGCGCCTTCCCAACGTGGCCCACAGCCGGATCAAGGACAATGACGAGCTCGCGGACATGATGAACTTCGTGGTGTTCGTGCTCGGCCAAGGCAGCGCACCATCCGGAACCAAGCCGTTCACAGGGGACGAGGTAGCACGCGAGCGACAGTTGGCGCTGGCCACGGCAGCCCTCACGGTGGAGCGCGCCCGCTATGCCAATGTCGCGATCCGCAAGTGCCACGCCCCCTCCTCGCTCCGGCTGCTCTATCCGGCGCAGGCGCGATAATTGGGTCAGGCGCCTACGGCACCGCCCAGCGGGTGCGCCGCTGTGTCAGGTCGCGAGATGAGCGGCATATTGCGCCGCGCCATATCCGGGGGCGTAGCGGGGTTCGATCAGCGCGAAGCCACCCATCTCCACCAGGTGTCGTTCCAACGCCCCGCGTATGATCCGCTCGCGGGTGAGCACCCCGCCAGACCAGGAAATCGGGGCTTGCTCTCCGGCTTCGAAACCAAGGGCGCCCCGCAGCGATTGCGCCATTTCTGCCAGTTCCTCGGCGGCTTGTTCCAGGATCGCCGCAACGGCAACGTGATTGCAACCCGAACGCCCCCATGAAGCCGCGTGAAGGCGTGGAGGCCCCGGATCGCGATCCAATAAGCCTAGCCCTCGTCGCTGAACATTTCGCCCCCCCCCGACGCGCGCGACCCTGTCCTCCCGCTCGCCATAGGTCACCGCACCGAGGATGTCGTGGCGGTGCCTGCGACGGGCGGCCCGTCAAAATCGCAGCCGGACTCCGGTTTCGATCGAGCGCGGCGCACCGGGCGCATAGAAGGTCGAGGATATCAGCGGCCGTTCCCCGCTGACGACCGGCGCCGAAAAGGGGCGTGCGACGAAAGCCCCCCTTGCATCGAATCCCGTGCGCGAAAGTTGCGCTGCCGTCGCATACTGCGCGTCGAACAGGTTATCGATCTGCGCGTAGAGGGTGATCGAGCGCGACAGGCGCACCTCGGCACCGGCATTGACCACGGCATAGCCGCGGGTGAATCCCTCCCCGAGATAATATTGCCCGTCCGGCCTGTGTCGGTTGTTCTCGTTGCCCCGCGCAAGGGATTCCGACACGGCGATCATGTCCAGGCTCAAGGACAACTGCCGGATCGGATCCCAGTCGAGCGACGCCTTGAAGATGTTCCGCGGAATGAGCGGAATACGATCGCCCTTCGCAATCTCGATATTGCCCTCGAACCCGGGAGCCGGGCCATCGTTGGAGCTGTTGGCCGAACCGTTCACCACCTCCGGGCTGCGATAGGTCGCGTCGAGATAGGTGTAATGGCCGGTTAGGCGAACCGGGCCGATTGCGCCGCGCAGATCCAGATCGATGCCCTGGCGGCGCGTGCGGCCGAAATTCCGGAAATAGCCGAAGCCGGAAGCACTGCCAGCGACGAACAGGATATCGTCGCGGCTGTCGGTGCGAAAGGCCGACAGCCGCCAGGCGAAGCGACCGCGCGCACCGTGGACGCCCGCTTCGACGGTTGTCGCGACGACCTGGCGGAGCGGCGGATCGCCGGCGAGCGCGTTGGGCAGGCGACAGGGGCTCGCGGGATCCGAGCAACCCAGTTCGATCGCAGACGGCGCTCGGCTGGTCTGCGCCACCGCTGCGTCGACCGCGAAGGCCGTGGTCGGAGTCCATGAGAGCGCGATCGCCGGATTGAGACGCTCGAAGCGATGGTCGCCATCCAATGATCCGGTGCCGCCACCGGGCGTGATATGATCGCGATTGTGCACCGTCGTCAGGTCGAACCGCGCGGAGAGATCGAGGGTCAGCGTGCGCGCCAGATGCAGCGAATCCATGCCATAGAGCCCAAATCCGGTCGTATGGCCATCGAGATCGACCCGTGCATCGAAGGCATTCTCCGAATCCTGCGTGCCATCGGCAAAGGCGCCGGGGCCAGTGACGCTGACGATCCCGCGATCGGGCGTCAGATAGCCGAACTGCGAACTTTGGGTGAAGCTGGAGCGGCTGTCGACATAGCTGACCCCCAGCACGAGCTGGTTGCCCAGGCCGGCGATCGGAGCCGCAAGGGTGACCTCCCCGGTCGCGCCCCATTCATCCTGACGGGTCCGCGAGCGGTTGATCAACCCATTGCACTTCTCGTTCGGCTCGCTGTTGAGCAGCGCGTTGGCGATGCAGCGATATCGCGGGAACGGCGTATTCGCCTGGGTCTCGCCAGCGACAGGGAAACCGGTGAAGCCTGCCGCGGTCAGCGCGGCGCGTTCCGCCGCATTGGGCTGGTACGGATTCTCGCCCAGCACATCGTCGTTGATGTCGCCGTTGAAGGTATGGCTCGTGATCCGCCGCCAGAAGGCATTGCCGGAGAAGGACAGCCCTTCCGAAAAGGCGTGGCGCCCGGTCAGGTTGATCAGGCCCGCGCGGTTCCGCGTGTTGTCCGGTCGAGTATAGACGCTCGCCCGATCCGCTGCGAGCAGCCGCTGTTCCTGCAGGCCGTTGCCGTTGAGATCGCTATCGGCGTAGCTCGCAGACAGCGCAATCGCGCTCGTCGCGTTCGACCAGCCGATCTTGCCGAACCCCTGTCCTGCCGCTGACGGGGAATCATCCCGCCAGCCGTGTTCGCGGAAATAGTCGCCGCTCAGGAACCAGTCGAAGCCGCCCTCCAGGGCACCGCCCGCATGCGCCGCAAGGGTGCGCCGGCGGAAGGAACCCAGGCTCGCGTCGAGCGCGAGGCCAGGATCGGATTTGCCGTCCCGCGTACGGATCGAGAGCGCACCCCCGAGCGAGTTCCGCCCGAACAGCGGATTGGATCCCGGCACGAGGCTGACCGAATTGATCGCCGATTTCGGGATCAGGTCCCAGCTGACCACGTCGCCGAACGGCTGGTTGAGGCGGACCCCGTCCAAATAGACGGAGAGGCCCTGCGGTGTCCCAAGCAGCGGAGAGGCCGTGAAACCGCGATAATTGATGTCCGGCTGCAGCGGATTATTCTGGATCTCGTTGACGAAGACACCGCCCGTCAGGCGCTTGAGATAATCGGGGAGCGAGCCATGGGACGCCTCGATCTGCGCGTCGGTCGCCGTCCGGAATGAACGCGCCACTGTACCATCCCCCTCGCCCAGCGGTGTCGGCGCGGTAACGATGATATCGGGCCCCCGTTCCTCGGCAATCGCCATCGTGCCGGCCGCCAAGGCAGCGACACCGGCGAGGAGACAGCATCGGTTCACCCTGCCTCCCCCAGGCGCGTCGCTGGCATCCCCGCGGCGAGTTTGCGCGATCGAACGGGCGGCGTCATCTTACGACGCTTCGATTTTCGGACCGCCCGCGGATCAACCCCGCCATTCCGCACAACGCAGCGCCACCGGGGCGATATCGGTAAAGGCGGCGACATCCCCGAATATCGTAGCCGCTTCCGGCGAGGCAAGCGCCCGGTCGAGCGCCGTGCCGTCGGTGAACTCCAGAAGCGCGACGGCAAGATAAGCCGGCGACTCCTGATCGGGCAGCAGCGCGCGGGCGCTGATCAGGCCATGCTGCATCCATTTCTCCCGGACCAGGGGGATGTGCCGGGCAAGATAATAGCGCGTGTCGAAGCGGGCGCCTTCTCGCGTGGGGTAGGTAACGATCAGCGTGGTCATGTCATTTCGCCCCGGCGAGCAACGCGTTCATGCGTTTGGCCGCCAGGGGAGCGAGCTTTGCCGCACGGGCAGCGGCGAGGTTCGGCGATGGCCCATTGCCGACCTGGATCAGGGCGATCATGCCCATCGAATAATGCGGGAGGCACTTGATGCCGTAGAGCCCCGGCTTGGTCACCTTCAGGTCGAATTCCTTGCCCATCGCCCCCTTGCTGGGAGCGACTCCGTCGGGAAGCATGGCAGCTATGGTCTCGGCATTGTGGATCGGGCTGGTCGGGAGGAACTTGACCGTATCGCCCGGCATCGCCTTCACAAAGGCGGGCTCGAATACCATGGCGCCACCCGCGCCCTGATCCTTCATGTGGATGATGATGTCCTTGGCGGAGGCGGGGGCGGACAGTGCGGCAGCCGCGGCAAGAGCGGCCATTGCCAGAGCGGTCTTCATCATATCTCTCTCCCGGGGCCCGGTCTGGTCGGGCTTGGTTGTGCTCTCGGAGGATGTCCGACATGCCCTCCCCCTGCCAATTGCCCTTTGGTCCAATAGCGGACGGGCGATGAAAGGGCGCATCAGGGCATGAAGGTTCAGGCGCCGGTCACGGCGTCGGCCGCATCACAAGGAGAGTGACGATGCTGCTGCAAGCGCTGCAAGGGCTGAAGGGTGATATCGCCGTTCGCTCGAAATATGACAATTTCATCGGCGGCGAATGGGTGGCCCCGGTCCAGGGCCGCTACTTCGATAATCCCTCCCCCATTACGGGCAGCACGGTCTGCCAGGTAGCGCGCTCGACCGCGGAGGATATCGAGCTGGCACTCGACGCCGCGCACAAGGCGAAGGACGCCTGGGGCCGCACCTCCCCTGCGGAGCGGGCGATCATCCTCAACCGCATCGCCGATCGCATGGAGGAGAAGCTGAGCCTGCTGGCGCTGGTCGAGACGATCGACAACGGCAAGCCGATCCGCGAGACGACCGCCGCCGACATCCCGCTCGCAATCGATCATTTCCGCTATTTCGCCGGGTGCATCCGCGCCCAGGAAGGCAGCATCTCGGAAATCGACCACGACACCGTCGCCTATCATTTCCACGAGCCGCTCGGTGTCGTCGGGCAGATCATTCCGTGGAACTTCCCGATCCTGATGGCTACCTGGAAGCTTGCCCCGGCGCTGGCTGCCGGCAATTGCGTCGTCCTGAAGCCCGCTGAGCAAACCCCCATGTCGATCATGGTAATGGCGGAGATCATCGCGGATCTGCTGCCGCCCGGGGTGCTCAACATCGTCAACGGCTTCGGCGTCGAAGCGGGCAAGCCGCTCGCCCAGAACAAGCGCATCGCGAAGATCGCCTTCACCGGCGAGACGACCACCGGTCGCCTCATCATGCAATATGCGACCGAAAACCTGATCCCGGTCACCCTGGAACTTGGCGGCAAGAGCCCGAACATCTTCTTCGCCGATGTGATGGACCGCGACGACGACTTTCTCGACAAGGCGCTCGAAGGCTTCGCGATGTTCGCGCTGAACCAGGGCGAAGTCTGCACCTGCCCGAGCCGGGCGCTGGTGCACGAGAGCATCTATGACCGGTTCATGGAAAAAGCTGTCGCCCGGGTGCAATCGATAAGGATGGGCAACCCACTGGATTCGACCACGATGATCGGCGCCCAGGCCTCGAACGATCAACTGGAGAAGATCCTTTCCTATTTCGATATCGCGCGGGATGAAGGCGCGAAGATTCTCACCGGCGGCAAGCGCGCGCAGCACGGCGGCGATCTCGGCGAGGGCTATTATGTCGAGCCGACGATCATCTCCGGCCACAACGGGATGCGCGTCTTCCAGGAAGAGATTTTCGGCCCGGTCGTCGCCGTCACGCCGTTCAAGGACGATGCCGAAGCGCTCGCGATCGCCAATGATACGCTGTACGGCCTTGGCGCCGGCGTATGGACCCGTGACGGAACGCGCGCCTATCGCATGGGTCGCGGCATCCAGGCGGGACGCGTCTGGACCAACTGCTATCATCTCTATCCTGCTCATGCGGCGTTCGGCGGCTACAAGCAGTCGGGGATCGGTCGCGAGAATCACCGGATGATGCTTGACCATTATCAGCAGACGAAGAACCTCCTGGTCAGTTACAGCCCCAAGGCGATGGGCTTTTTCTGAGACACCTCGCCCACCGGGTGCCCGGTCTCCCTTGGCGCCCGATATTCGCGGCGGGTCTTCGGGCCCGCCGCTTGTCTCGTTTAAAGGGCCAACGCATGACGCCGCCTCGCATCCTCGCCACCGATGACGCCGTCGAGCTGATCCACCGGCTCGCCACGATGCATGGTCCGCTCATGTTTCATCAATCGGGCGGATGCTGCGATGGCTCCGCCCCGATGTGCTATCCCGCCGGCGAGTTCCGGGTGGGATCGCAGGACGTTCTGCTGGGTCATGTTGCGCACGATGTGCCGGTGTGGATCGGCGCCGCGCAGTTCGATTATTGGCGCCACACCCAGGTGACGATCGATGTCGTCCCGGGCCGCGGGGCGGGATTCTCCCTGGAGGGACCGGAGGGACTGCGCTTCGTGATCCGCTCGCGGGTGTTCACGGACGCCGAGGCGGATCAGCTCGCCGGAGCCGGTGAACCGGCCCGCGGCGGATGAATCGTGACGCGGGATCAAGGTCGTGACATCATGCCCCTCATGATCGACGACCGCCCGCCCCTGCGCGATCCCGATGCCGTTCGCACGGCTTCAACGAATGTCGACGACCCGGATGCTGCGGCGCAGGCCCTTTTTGCTGCACTGGACCCGCCCAGCCTCGCCGGCCTGCTGCTGTTCAGTTCGAGCCGCTATGATCTGGCCGCGCTGGCGGCGGCGATCAATCGCCGCAGCGAGGGGCTGTGCGTCGTCGGCTGCACCTCCTCGGGCGAGATCACGCCCCAGGGCATTGCCGAAGGAACAATCACCGCGATCGGCTTTCCCGCCAGCCATTTCACGCTCAATGCGGTGCGCTTCGATCATCTCGATTCCTTCGATGCGAGTAACGCACAAAGCGTCATCCGCGGCCTCGTCGCCGATGCCGCCGAAGCCTCGCGCGGGCTCGGAGCGGCCATTTCGCGCGCAGCGATCTTCCTCGTCGACGGCCTCTCGCACCGCGAGGAGATGCTCACGGTCACGGTGCAGGATGCGCTTGGGGATATCCCGCTGATCGGCGGTTCCTCGGGCGACGGGCTCGATTTCAGGGAAACCTTCATCTTTCAGGACGGCGCATTTCGGCGCGATGCTGCGCTCGTCGCGATCCTCTCCTCCTCGCGCCCGATGAAGGTGTTTCGGTCGCAGCATTATCAGCCGGGCACGGTGAAAATGGTCATCACCGGCGCCGATCCGGTCGGCCGCGTTGTGACCGAAATCAATGCCGAGCCCGCCGCCTCCGAATATGCGCGCCTCACGGGCGTGTCGGTCGACCAGCTGGGCCCGAGCGTGTTTGCTTCGCGCCCACCGATGGTTCGCGCGGGCGGCGAATATTATGTGCGCTCGATCCAGACGGCGAATCCCGATGGCAGCCTCACCTTTTACTGCGCGATCGACGAGGGAGTGGTACTGACATTGGGTGAAGGTCGCGACATCCTGAAGGGTCTCGAGACTCTGTTTGACGAACTGGACGCTGCCGTTGCGGGGATCGACCGGATCGTCGGCTTCGAATGCGTGCTCAACAAGGTCGAAGTCGAGCAGCGCCAGCTCACCCGCAAGGTTTCCGCCATGTTCGTCGAACGGCGCGTTACCGGCTTCAACACCTATGGTGAACAGTTCCACGCGCTCCACGTCAATCAGACGTTCAGCGGCCTGGCGATCGGTCGCTGATGGCGACGCACCCAGCTCCGACCGTTGACCACGATGCCGAGCGCATCGCGGCGCTCGAGGCGGAAGTGTCCAAGCTGAAACGGATCAATGCCGCGTTGATGGATCGCGTCGAGCGATCGACCGACCTGCAGGGCAATGCCTTCTCCCTGTTCGAAACGGCGATTTCGCTCGAAGGAAAGGTGCGCGAACGGACCGCGGACCTCGAACGGGCGCTCAGCGCGCTGGCCCAGAGCAACGCGGCGCTCGGAGTGGCGAAGGAGACCGCGGACGAGGCGCAGCGCCGGCTGCGCGATGCGATCGAGAGTATCAATGAGGGCTTCGCGATCTTCGATGCCGATGATCGCCTGGTGTTGTGCAACCAGACCTATCTGGGCATCTGGCCGCGGATCGCCAGCCGCATCGTACCCGGCATCACCTTCCTCGAAATCGCCGAGATGATCCGGAAGGACGGCACCACGCTCGGCGCGATGGTCGCGCCCGATCGTTGGGTGTCGGAGCGCATGGCCCAGCGGATGGTGGCGACGGGCGGCCATGTCCATGCCCTCGCCGACGGGCGCTGGATCCAGATCAACGAACTGCGCACCAGCGAGGGCGGCATCGTCGGCGTCTACACCGATATCACCGAGGTCAAGGCGGAGGACGCGCGGGAACGAACCCGTGAACTGGCCGAGCGAAGCGCCATCCTGCAGGCGACCCTCGACACCATTCCGCAGGGCGTGTGCGTCTATGACGCGGAACGCAGGCTCATCGCCTGGAACGATCCGCTGCTCGCCGTGATCGGCCTACCGCGCGACGCAATCTCGCTGGTGACCACCCATGACGGGCTGGTCGCCGCCTGCGCCGATCTCAATGGCGCCATGGAGCCGGACGAGCCGCTCGCCTGGCTGCCCGACGGCATGCCCGAAACGCTTTCCCGTCGCCATCACAGCAGCGGCAAGGTGGTCGAAGTCCGCCGCGCCCTGATGCCGGGCGGCGGGATGGTCATGAGCTTCGACGATATCACCGAAAGCCTCGGTGCCGCCGAGGCCTTGCGGGAGACGAACGAGACACTCGAACGCCGCGTCAACGAGCGCACGGCCGATATCGCGGCGGTCAATACCAAGCTCCATCAGGAGATCACCGAGCGCCTGGCGGTCGAGGCGGCGCTGCGCGATGCGAAGACGGCAGCCGAGCAGGCGAATATCTCGAAGACGCGTTTCCTGGCCGCGGCGAGCCATGATCTGCTGCAGCCGCTGAACGCCGCGCGACTGTTCGTGGCGGCGCTCGGCGACCGCCGCCTGGCGCTGCCGACCCGGGCGTTGGTGCGTCAGACCGGCTCGGCGCTCGATTCCGTCGAGGATCTGCTCGAGGCGCTGCTCGAAATCTCGCGGCTCGATGCCGGCGCGATTGCCGTCGAGCCCGTCGATTTCGCACTCGACGAGTTGCTGCTCAACATGAAGGCCGAGTTCGCGCCCGTCGCGCGGGAGCGCGGCCTCACCCTGCGGATCGAGGAGACGGGCCAGTGGGTTCATTCCGACCCGCGCCTGCTGCGTCGCATCCTCCAGAACCTGATCTCCAATGCCCTGCGCTACACGGCGGTCGGCGTGGTCGAGGTGCTGTGCCGGATCGCGGACGATCGGCTCCATCTGGAGGTCGTCGATACCGGCCCCGGCATCGCAGCGGAACATCATGCCGAGATCTTCGAGGAGTTCCGCCGGCTGGGGGACGGCAATCGCGATCGCGGCATCGGGTTGGGCCTGGCGATCGTCCAACGCGCCGGCCGGATGCTCGACCATCAGCTCACGCTGGATTCGGCGCCTGGTCGCGGATCGCGGTTCGGCGTCCATATTCCCCTCGGCACGGCTCGCGCCCAGCCCACCCGCGACGCCCCCCTCGTGCGGCGCGGCCAACTCAACGATCAGCGGATTCTCGTCATCGACAATGAGGCGACGATTCTCGAGGGCATGGCCGTCCTGCTCGAAGGCTGGGGCTGCGCGGTGCGGTGCGTCGTCAGCGAAGCCGGCGCCGTGACGGAAGCCAGCGCGGGCGCAGCCTCGCCCGATATCGTCATCGCCGACTATCACCTGGACGACGGTAGGACGGGTGATGCCGCAATCGATGCGGTGCGGCAGGCCTGCGGCAAGGCGATCCCCGCGATCGTCATCACCGCCGACCGCACACCGGAACTGCGCGACCGGCTGGCCAGGGCCGGGCTGCACATCCTGCAAAAGCCGGTGAAGCCGGCTCAGTTACGCGCGCTGATCACGCGGTTGACGCAATAGGGTATTCTGCCCGATCAGTTGTCGGTGCCGAAATTCACCTTGTTGACCAGAATGACCGCCTGGGTACGGCTGCACACCTGCAGCTTGCTCAGGATCGCCGAGACATGGGCCTTCACGGTCGTCATCGAAACGTCGAGGTCGAAGGCGATCTGCTTGTTGAGCTTGCCGGCGACGACGAGGCGCAGCACGACCTTTTGCTGCGGCGTCAGCGTGTCGATGCGGCGCAATATCTCGGTATCCTCGGCATTCGCCGCGATTTCGCTTTCCTCGATCTCGGGCGCGTAGATATTACCGGCAAGGACCATCTTCAGCGCATCGACGATCGCGCCGCGGCGCAGCGACTTGGGAACGAAGCCCGCCGCGCCCGCCGCAAGCGCGGCACGGGCGAGGCCCCGCTCCTGCGCCGCGGAGACGATCACGACCGGCACCGAGGGAAAGCGCTCGCGCAGTTCGATCAGGCCAGAAAAGCCGTTCGCCCCAGGCATGTTGAGATCGAGCAGGACGAGATCGAAATCGCCCTCGCGCTCGATCACCGAGGTCGCTTCCTCGAGCGAGGACGCCTCGAACAACTCGCATCGGTCGAATGCGACCGCGATGACGGTGCGCAAGCCATCCCGCACCATGGGATGGTCATCCGCGATGAGCACTCTTTCCACGTAGTCCCGATCTCCCTGGTGCGCGGAGCGTACCCCAAACCGGCGTGGTGCGAAATCGGGGGCAGCGAACGCCACCCCCGATCCGGTCATGGTCACGACTTCGGCAGCTTGAATACCCATAGCGAACCGCCCTGGTTGATGTGCTGCACGGCCTTCGCGACCTCGCCGCCCCAGAGCGGCACGGCGCCGCCCCAGCCGGACATGACCGCGACATATTGCTCGCCATCCTGTTCCCAGGTGATCGGCGATCCGACCACGCCCGAGCCGGTGTTGAACTTCCACAGCTCCTGCCCGGTCTTCGCGTCGAAGGCCTTGAGATAGCCTTCCGGCGTGCCGGTGAAGACGAGATTGCCCGCCGTGGTCAGCACCCCGCCCCACAGCGGCGCCTTGTTCTTGTATTCCCACATGATCTTGCCGGTCGCCGGGTCCATCGCGCGCAGCACGCCGATATGGTCGTCGTAGAGCGGCTTGATCGTGAAGCCGGCGCCGAGATAGGCTGCGCCCTTCTTGTACGCGATCGGCTCGTTCCAGATATCCATCCCCCACTCGTTGGAGGGAATGTAGAACAGGCCGGTCTGCTGGCTGTACGCCATCGGCATCCAGTTCTTGCCGCCGAGGAAGGACGGTGCGGCGAAGACCGACGTGCCCTTCTCCGTGGTCGGCGGCCCCGGCCGGTTCGCATCGACATAGATCGGGCGGCCGGCCTTGGTGAAGCCCGTCGCCCAGGTCGTCTTGGTGACGAAGGGCGAGGCCGAGATGAACTTGCCGTTGGTACGGTCGAGCACGAAGAAATAGCCGTTGCGATCAGCCTTGGCGCCGAGCTTCATCGGCTTGCCGTTGATCGTCGCATCGAACGGGATGAACTCGTTCACGCCGTCGAAGTCCCATCCGTCATGCGGCGTGGTCTGGAAATGCCATTTGATCTGGCCGGTATCCGGATCGATGCCGAGCGTGGATGCCGTATAGAGATTGTCGCCGGGCCGAAGATGGCTGTTCCACGGCGCGGGGTTGCCGGTTCCCATATAGATCAGGTTGGTGTCCGGGTCGTAGGTGCCCCCCAGCCAGGTCGCGCCGCCGCCGGTCTTGTACTGATCGCCCTGCCAAGTGGCGTTGGTCTTTCCGGTAATGCCGTTGGGCTGGCCGTTGAGCGTGCCCATGTTGCCCTCGATGGTGGGGCGGGTCCAGATCAGTTCGCCGGTGTTGACGTCGCGCGCCTGGATCTCCCCGATCACGCCGAACTCGCCGCCCGAATTGCCGACGATGACCTTGCCGTGCACGATCATCGGCGCGGCCGTGAAGCTGTAGCCCGCCTTGTAGTCGGCGATTTCCTTGTTCCAGATCACCTTGCCGGTATTGCGGTTGAGCGCGACCAGGCGGGCATCGAGCGTCCCGAAAATGATCTTGTCGCCATAGATCGCGGCACCGCGGTTGACGACGTCGCAACACGGCACGATCGCGTCGGGCAGGCGGGCGTCATATTCCCATTTCTCCTCGCCGGTGCGGGCGTCGAAGGCGAACAGCCGCGAATAGGAGCCAGTGACGTAGATGGTCCCGTCATAGACGAGCGGCTGCGATTCCTGGCCGTGCTGCTTCTCGCCGCCGAGCGACGCAGCAAATGCGGGAACCAGCTTCGCGACATTGGTGCTGTTGATCGTGGTCATCGGGCTGAAGCGCTGGCCGCGCGGGCCCATGCCATAGGTCAGCACGTCGCCGGGTGTCGTCGCGTCGGCCATCAGGTCCGCATCGGTAGGGCCGGCGCCGGCGACGGCCGCTACCGGCTTGTCGGAGGCTGCCATCAATGGCGCCGCGAGCAGCGCACCCGTCAGCGCGAAAGCAGACGCATTCCGCAGAAACCGCTTCATGATATTCTCCCCTAGTTGTTCTTGCACCGGCGCAGAGTCGGCGTGCCGGCTGCCAGGTCGCAGCGCGATCGCAGGGCAAGGTATCAGGCTGGCACGATCCGCCAATTGGACCTTGGGACGACCCCGCCCGCATTCATGAGGCGATCGGCGGACGCAGCAGGACCCCGTAGCGCTCGAAGATGGCGGCGACGCTGCCGTCGGCGACCAGCTCGGGGATCATCGTCTCCAGGCGGTCGCCGAGGTCGCGACTGTCGTCCTTCACCGCCAGCGCAATGTCCCAGCCCGGGCTGGTGAGCGCCGGCAAGGGCCCCTTGCGTTCGATGAGGCTGTCGCCGCCCCTGGCCACCGCATGCTCGATCTGCGCGCGGGAGGCCATCGCCAGTTCGCTCCTGCCGTCGCGTACCGAGTCGAGCGCGGCCATGCCGCTGGGCATATGCGTCACGTCCGGGCGCAGCACCCCGCCAAACGATCCGCTCATGTAGAAATCCGGGATCGAATCGAGCTCGACGGCGATCTTGCGCCCCTTATATTGCGGCGGCGGCAACTCGCAGTCGGTCGTGCGGCGGTCACAGGCGAGCGAGAAGGCTTCGCGGTAATAGGGCGCGACGATGACGACGCGGTCGTTGCGCAGCGCAAAGTTCCGGTCATAGGGCACGTGCATCATCACGTCCGCCGTCTGCCCCCCGGTCGCCGGCCCCTTCCAGACGATGTTGCGCAGGTCGTCGTCGACGTCCTCGCCTGCCAGGAAGTCCATATAGTGGGGCTTCACGCCGAGCTTCGCGGCGATCGCGCCGCCAAGATCGACATCGATGCCGCGCAGCGTGCCCGCCTCGAACCAGGCCCAGGGCTCGAAGTCGCGATAGACCGCGACCTTCAGCACGCCGGCGGCGCGAACCTTCTCAAGCGACATCGCCCGCGCGCCTGCCGCCGGAAGAACGAGCGCGGCACCGATGCCGCCAAGGACCGCGCGGCGCGAGAGGAGGCGGCTCATTCCTCGTGCTTGGTTTCGAGCCAGGCGCGGATCGCCCACCCGGCCTTTTGCCCGAGCACCTCGCCGAGCGGCGGCATATAGACCTTGCCGTCGCGGGCCGAGCCGTGATGAAAGCGCTGGATGAACCACTCGTCGCCGGTATCGCCGGTCTCGAGATAGCGCAGGTCGGGCGCGATGCCGCCCGAGATCGCCTCCAGGCCGTGGCAACGCGCGCAATTCTGGCCGAACGCGGATTCCCCGATCTTGATCGCCGTCGGATTGCCGCGATACGGATTATGCTCGAGCCAGGTTTCGCCGATATCCGGCAGCGCCGAAGTATCGACCGGCTGGGGCAGCACGTTGCCGTGCGCGAAGACGTTACTGCCGATCGCCGAGACGGCGATTGCTGTTGCCGTGACGAAGACGGCAAGCGACAGGCGGGGCTTCTTCATACGCACTCTCCAGGACAGGTGCCCGCCTCGATCATGCGGACTTGCCCCAAGTCTATGCGCCGCGCATGGGGTCGCCCTATTGCACTTTGGTACTGCATGCCGTCGCCCGGTCTTGGGCTAGGCTGCTGGAATGCGATACTTCCTCCTTGGCCTCGCCCTGCTCGCCCCCGGTGCCGCCCGCGCCGAGACGATCTATGTCTCCAACGAGAAGGGCAACAGCATCTCCGTCATCGACGGCGCGACGCTGCAGGTGACGGCGACCTGGCCGGTCGGCAAGCGCGCCCGCGGCATCATGCTCTCGCGTGACGGCAAGTTCCTCTATCTCTGCGCCAGCGACGACAATGCGGTGCAGGTGATCGATCGTGCAACAGGCAAGGTTGTCGCCGATCTGCCCTCGGGCGAGGATCCCGAGCAATTCGCCCTGTCGCCCGACGGCAGGATGCTGTTCGCGGCGAATGAGCGCGATGCCGCGGTGACCGCCATCGACGTGATGAAACGGTCGGTCGCCTTCCAGGTTGCCGTCGGGGTGGAGCCCGAAGGCATGGCCGTCAGCCCCGATGGGAGAACCGTCGTCTCGACTTCGGAAACCGACAATGCCGTGCACTGGATCGACATCGCGACTGAGCGGGATGTGGCCCAGACCGCGGTGGGGGATCGGCCGCGTCATGCGGAATTCACCGCTGACGGCAAGGCGCTGTGGGTCAGCTCGGAAATCGGCGGCATGGTCCAGGTCATCGACACCGCCTCGCGCCAGGTCACGGGGACGATCAGGTTCGATATCCCCGGGGTGTTCCCGGACAAGATCATGCCGGTCGGCATCCGCTTCACGCCTGACCAGAAGCGCGCGATCGTCGCGCTGGGCCGGGCCGATCATGTGGCGATCGTCGATGTCGCGACGCAAAAGGTGCTCTCTTATGTCCCGGTCGGCCGCCGCGTCTGGCACAGCGCGATCGATGCAACCGGGCGTCGTGCCTTTTCGGCCAATGGACTTTCGGACAATGTCTCGGTGATCGATATCGCGCACGGCACGGTGATCGCCACCATCCCCGTAGGCCGCGCGCCCTGGGGCGTCGCGATCGCGCCCTGAGCGCTACGCGACCATAGTCCAATTTCGCGAAAGCCCGGCACCCTCCAGCCTTGGCTCGATTGGCGCCGCGACGCGCGGGCCAGCGACAGGGAGGATAAGATGAGGGGCAAGACCAGATTGCTGCACGTCGGCTGCGCGATCGCGCTGATGACGGCCGCGACACCCGCATTCGCGCAGGACGACACCACCAGCCAGCTGCTGTTGCGGCTGAAGGAAAAGGGCATTCTGACGGACGAGGAATATAACCAGCTGATGGCGCGCAAGGCGGCGGAGCCGGCCGCGGTCGCCACCAGCGCACCGACCGCGCCGCAACAGGCGGCCGCGCAGGCGCTGGACGACAAGCACCTCGTCCGCATGGCCGACAGCGGCGTCGGCATGCAGGTCGGCGGCGTGACGGTGAAGTTCTCCGGGTCGATCAACGGCTTCTATACCCATGAATCGGGCGACAAGAGCCCGACGGGTACGGCGGTCGCCGGCGGGCTGGCTGGCGTGGGCAAGAACAGTTCGTCGGTGCGCAACGGCCTGCTGCCCGGCTTCCTGAAGGTCGACGTGACGACCAACCAGGGCGGCTGGGACGTCGGCGCGCATTTCGGCCTGTATCCCGGCATCAACAGCGTCACCAATGTGGGCGGCGCCAACTCGGCGGGCAATCCGCAGGCGCTGGCGACCTCGGGCATCGATTTCCGCCAGACCTACCTGACCTTCGGCCGCCCCAATATCGGCGAGTTCAAGATCGGCCGCGACATCGGGCTGTTCGGATCGGACGCGATCCTCAACGACATCACCCTGCTCTCGGTCGGTTCGACCGGCGGCAATGTCGCGCCTTCCAACACATCGCTGGGCCGCATCGGAATCGGCTATATCTACACCGACTTCCAGCCGCAGATCACCTATACCACGCCGAAGATCGGCGGCTTCCAGGCGTCCTTCGGCGCCTTCCAGCCGCTGGTGACGATCGGCAATGCCGAAGTGAACGGCACCCCCGGCTTCCAGGGCAAGGTGACGTTCGATTTCACTGCTGACAAGATCAGCGGGCATCTCTGGGCATCGGGCATCACCCAGAAGCATGACGGCGTGGGCGGGTTTCCCAGCTATACGGGCAGCGGCTTCGATGTCGGCGCGAAACTCACCTATGGCCCGGTCAGCGCGCTCGGTTATTATTATGATGGCTCCGGCCTTGGAACGACCGGCCTCTTCATCCTCTCGACCGATGCCCTCGGCCGCAAGCGCGACAGCAACGGCTTCTACGGCCAGGTCACCGCGACCTTCGGCAAGGTCACGCTCGGCGGAAGCTATGGCGAGAGCCATCTCGACCTGGCGAGCGGCGAGGTGAATCCCACCCTCGTCGACAAGAACAGCAGCTGGGTCGGCCAGGCGCGGTACGGCCTCACGAGCTGGATCACGCTGGTCGGCGAATATGTCCGCACCAAGGCCGAGGCCCATGGGCCGAACGAGGCCAGTTCGGATACGGTCGCGGCCGGCGCAATCCTCTTCTTCTAGCGCCGCGCCAGGAAACATTCTTGTCCGGGGCGGCTTGGAAGCGAGCCGCCCCTTTTACCCGTAAAGGATATCGCCATCACCATGCGCCGCCCCGGCAACCTCCTGCTGATCGCCGCCCTCGTTCCATATCCGGCGCTGGGTCAGGCGGCGGCTGGGCCATCGGTGCCGGGGGCGTCGGAGGATATCGTGGTGCTGGGGAGCGGGCTGCCGCTGCCGCCGGGGACGCCGGCCTATAGCACGGTGGAGATCGGCCGCGACCGGCTGACCGGCGATGCATCGGGTCGGCTGGAGGATGTGCTCGCCGATGTGGCGGGACTGCAGCAGTTCCGCCGGTCGGACAGCCGCTCGGCCAACCCTTCGGCCCAGGGCGTCACGCTGCGTGCGCTTGGCGGCAATGCCTCGAGCCGGGCGCTGGTGCTGCTCGACGGCGTGCCGCTCGCCGATCCCTTTTTCGGCTATATCCCGTTCAACGCGCTCGTCGCCGACCGCTTCTCGGGCGTGCGCATCACCCGCGGGGGCGGATCGGGCCCGTTCGGCGCCGGCGCGGTCGCCGGCACGATCGAGCTGGCCAGCGCGACCCGTGCCGATCTGCCGCTCGTCTCGGGCAGCGCCTTCTACGGCAGCTTCAATGCGCAGAACGTCACCGCCAGCCTCACCCCCGATCTCGGCAGCGGCTATGTCTCGCTGTCGGGCAAATGGGAGCGCAGCGACGGCTATCGCACCACGCCCGACGCGCAGCGCACCATCGCCGATTCACCCGCCCGCTTCGAGGACTGGTCGGGCGGGATCCGCGCGGTCGCCCCGATCGATGCCCAGACCGAGATCCAGGCGCGCGGCCTGGTCTTTCGCGACCATCGCACGCTGCGCTTCAAGGGGGCCGACAGCTCCTCCGAGGGCGAGGACGCCAGCATCCGCCTCATCCATCGCGGCGACTGGGCGATCGATGCGCTCGCCTATGTCCAGGCGCGCAACTTCACCAACAAGGTGATCAGCTCGACGGCGTTCAAGCTCACCCTCGACCAGCGCAACACCCCCTCGACCGGCCTGGGCGGCAAGATCGAGCTGCGCCCCCCGGTCGGCCCCGATCATGTGCTGCGGCTCGGCGTCGATGCCCGGTTCGCCGACGGCGAACTGTACGAGGATGCCTATAGCACCGCGACCGGGCTGGTCACCGCGCGGCGCCATGCCGGCGGCAACAGCAGCACGGTCGGCGCCTTTGTCGAGGACGACTGGACGATCGGCCGGCTCGTGCTGACCGGCGGCGTGCGCGGCGATCGCTGGACCATCACCAACGGCTTCTTCCGCGAGGTGGCGGCCAGCGGCACGGTCAACAGCGACCGGACGTTTGCCGATCGCGACGGGCTCGAGGCGACCGGCCGGGTCGGCGCGCTGTTCCATGCCGGCGCGGGGATCGCGCTGCGGGCGGCGGGCTATACCGGATTCCGCCTGCCCACGCTCAACGAGCTGTACCGCCCCTTCACGGTGTTCCCGGTCACCACCCAGGCCAATGAGAATCTCGGGCTGGAGAAGCTCCGGGGCATCGAGGGCGGGATCGACCTCAGGCCGGCGCCGGGGATCGCGCTCGGGGTCACCGGCTTCTACAACCGGCTCGACCATGCGATCGCCAATGTCACGATCGGCACCAACCTGCGCCAGCGCCGCAACGTCGATGCGATCATTGCAAAGGGCGTCGAGGTGACCGCCCGGATCGTCCATGGCGCGGTGTCGCTCGATGGCTCCTATGCCTTCAGCGACAGCCATGTCCGCGCGCCGGGTACGGCATTGAACGGCCTGGTCCCCGCGCAGAGCCCGCGGCACAGCGCCAGCGCCACGCTCGCCTGGTCGCCCCGGTCGGGCCCGGGCCTGTCCGCCACGCTGCGCTATGTCGGCATGCAATATGAAGACGACCTCCAGACCGGCATATTGCCCGACGCCCTCACCCTCGATACCGTCGCCCGCCTGCCGATCGGCCGGCATCTCACCGTCGTCGCCCGCGCCGAGAACCTGTTCGATGAAACCATCATCACCCGCAACCAGGCCGGCTCCATCGACCTCGGTACCCCACGCACATTCTGGATCGGGGTGAAGTTCGGCGGCTGAGAGAAAAGGGGCGGCAAGCGGGCATCGATTCAACCGCCGATACACGGCGTTACGATGCAGTCGAATCTTCCCGACTCAGGCCGGGGGGCCGCTCATTGAAATCGTCGTGATTTTCCCTGTTACCCCGGCAAAATTCCCTTCTGTGGACGCCCCCAGGGAAGCAAGCGTAAAATTCGAGTATTGGCACGAGATCGGATGCTGCCTTCTGTCCGGCCTGTTGAGCAGCCTTTGCTGCTGGCCCGTATGGGAGTGCGCGAACCGGATCCAGATCT
>CAISGR010000317.1 GCA_903884945.1 uncultured bacterium | reverse complement strand
TGATAGTTGTTGCGATAGCGATCCCGGTTGGCGCGCCAGTTATAGCGGTTGTCGTTGTGCCAGTTACGGTTCCAGTTGCGGTTGTTGCCGCCATTGTTTCGCCAATCACCATCTCGCCGACCGTCG
Organism: uncultured bacterium; assembly: GCA_903884945.1. GTDB lineage: Bacteria > Pseudomonadota > Alphaproteobacteria > Sphingomonadales > Sphingomonadaceae > Sphingomonas. The sequence continues at coordinate 25,579 of CAISGR010000317.1, read as the reverse complement.
TTGCGTCCACGCCAGGCGCCATCGCGACGCCCATCGTCGCGGCCGCGCCAGTCGCCATCGCGGCGCCCGTCATTGCCGCCGCGCGCATCGTTGCCGTGCTGGCCATTGTTGCGCCAGTCGCCACCATTGGGCTGGCCCTGCTGCCAGCCGCCGCCGCGACGATCCCCCCTTGCCTGGGGTTGCCTGCCGTCGGGATTGCCATTCTGGCGCCAGCCCTGACCGTCGCCCCGCCCGCCGCCGCGAGGGAAGCCCTGTACCGTGGGGTTGCCCTGCACCTGAGGCGGCGCCTGGACCTGGGGTGGCTGCTGGATCTGCGGGCGGCCTTGCCAGGTGCTGCGTCCGCCACGGTCGCCGCCCCGGTCTCCACCCCAGCCAGCACCACCATTGTCGCGCCGTTCGAAGCGCGGCTGTTGCTGCGGTTGCTGCGGTTGCTGCGGTTGCTGCGGTTGTGCCGGCTGGACCGGCGGGTGGAACTGCGGCTGTTGCTGCTGAACCTGCTGCTGTGGACGCCCCCGGCCGCGATCGCCGCGATCTTCATCGCCGTGCTGATCGCGTGCGGAGGCGGCTGCCGGCACGATTGCCGCCGTTGCTGCCAGAAGCGCGATGATGAATGAGCTACGCATCTCAATCCCTTCGGTGTGCGGGCGCAAGATGGGCCCGGTCGATGGACGGGTTGTGCGCCATTCGCGATGACGCGTTTCTGAATTGAGGTGTCAGCATTGCGAAAGGATTCATTTGGTCTGCCGTCCATCGGGAGTAAGTGCGGGCACAAGCTTCGCCGCGCCGGCCGGATCGATCCCTGGCGAAGGGCCGGCATCGATTGTTTCATCGCCACGCTGGACCCGCGCAGCGCGCATCACCGCTTCAACAACGCGCGGATAGACGCCGCAGCGGCAGAGATTCGTGATCGCGCCCTTGATGTCGTCCTCGGAAGGATTGTGGTTCTTCTTGAGCAATACTGCCGCCGCCATGATCATGCCGGGGATGCAGAAGCCACACTGCGGCACATTGTTTGCGATCCAGGCCAGCTGGACCGGATGGGTGCGCTCGCGCGAGAGGCCCTCGATCGTGGTGACGAAGCTGCCCTCGATCGCACCGATCGTCGCCTGGCAGGATCGGACTGCCTCGTCGTCGATGATGACGGTGCAGGCGCCGCATTCGCCATTGCCGCAGCCATATTTGGCGCCGGTCAGGTTCGATGCGTCGCGCAGCGCCCAGAGCAGCGGCGTCTTCGGATCCATCTTGTACTGGACGGGTTGGTTGTTGACGGTGAAGCGGGTCATGCGGGGAGCATATGCCAAAGGGCGCGCAGGGGAAACGACGCGTTTCCAGCTGCGCGATTGTGGGCCGGTGCCGCAGGGCCGATATCGGCTGCATGAAACTTCCCACGCTCTTCATCCCGCATGGTGGCGGCCCGTGCTTCTTCATGGACCCGGCAGGCGGGCCGACCGACCCGATGTGGCAGGCAATGCAGGATCATCTGGCGGGCCTCATGGAATCGCTGCCCGAGCGGCCAAAGGCGATCCTGCTCGTCTCCGGTCACTGGGAGGAGGAAGCGGTCACCGTCAATGTCGGCGGCGGCCAGCCACTGCTCTACGACTATTATGGCTTTCCGGAGCATACCTATCGCCTGCGGTGGAATGCGCCCGGTGCGCCCGACGTCGCGCGCAAGGCGGAGGCGTTGCTCAAGGCGGCCGGCTTCCCGGTGCGCGAGGAGGCCGACCGCGGTTGGGACCACGGCGTGTTCATTCCGATGATGGTCGCGGTTCCCGGGGCGGACATTCCGCTGGTGCAGATGTCATTGCGCAAGGACCTGGATCCTGCGGCGCACATCGCGATCGGACGCGCGCTGGCGCCGCTGCGCGAACAGGGCGTGCTGATCGTCGGATCGGGCATGAGCTTCCACAACATGCGTGCACGGGGCCCGCAGGTAACGCCGGTCGCCGATGAATGGGATGCCGCACTGACCGCAGCCGTCACCGATCCCGATCCAGCGGCGCGGGTCGATCGAGTCACACGCTGGGAAGAGCTTCCCCATGGACGCTTCGCCCATCCCGAAGCCGAACATCTGCTGCCGCTGATGGTCGCGCTCGGGGCAGGCGGAGACGATGCCGCCGTTTGCGACTATCGCGACCATGTGATCGGGTGGACGGTTTCCGGCTACCGGTTCGGATAAGCTTCTCCCCGTCGCGGACGGGGAGGAGGCTTCAGTTGCGCCAGCTCGTGTCGATCTTGTCGACTCGCCGCACCATGGCTTCAAAATCGGCCTTGCCTGGGCCACCTGGCACCTGCGCCATGTGCAGGTCACGCTGGTGGACGGCGATCACCTCGGGCGATACTTCGATCGGGGTACCCATCGACGCCGTCGCGATCTGGATCTCGCAGGCGCGCTGCAGCGACCAGTGCTTGATGAACGCTTCGGGCAGGGTGCGGCCCATCACGAGAATGCCGTGGTTCTTGAGCAACATCACGCGCTTGTCGCCGAGATGCTCCATCAGCCGCTCGCCTTCCTCGTCGCGCACGGTGACGCCCTCGAAATCATGATAGGCGATCTGGCCAGCGAAGTTGCAGGCATAGAAATTGGTCGGACGCAGGCCGCCCTCGACCGAGCTCACCGCCATGCCGGCGGTGGTGTGGGTGTGCATGATGCAATGTGCGTCGGGTAGATGGCGGTGGAACAGCGCGTGCTGGACAAAGCCTGCCCGGTTCACCGGATAGGGGCTGTCATCGAGCTTGTTGCCGTCGATGTCGATCTTGACCAGGCTTGAGGCAGTGACCTCGCTGAAATGCAGCCCGAACGGGTTGATCAGGAACGCACCTTCCTCGCCGGGCACCTTCAGGGTGATGTGGTTGTAGATCATCTCGGACCAGCCGAGCATGTCGAACACGCGGTAGCAGGCGGCGAGCTGCTGGCGCGCCTCCCATTCGGCTTCGCTCATCTGGCTGTTACGAAGGACGGCGGTGGCCATGGCGCTCTCTCCTATCAGTACTCGTTTGCAACTCATATCGCATGAGTAGCGCATACAGGCAACTCGTCGGGCTCAGGCGCTGCCCATGGCGCCCGCCTCATGGAGCGCTGCGATCTCGTCTTCGGAAAAGCCATATTCGCCAAGCAGAGCCTCGGTTTCGGGGGCACCGGCCATGGCCGGGGGCACAGTCGCGCTCATCGAATAGCGCGGTGCCGGCGCCGGCTGGACGACGCCGCCGGCCTCGACGAATGCGCCGCGCGCGCGATTGTGCGGATGCGACGCCGCCTCGTCGAACCCGAGTACCGGCGCGAAGCATACTTCATGGCCCGCAAAGGCAGCGACCCATTCGTCGCGCGAGCGTTGCCTGAACCGCCGCGCCAGCTCGGCCTTGAGGGTGGGCCAGACGGCGGGGGCGAACTGCGGATCCCATTCGGGCCCATCCAGGCCCATCACCCCACGCAGGGCCTTGTAGAATTGCGGCTCGATCGCGCCGATCGACACCCATTTTCCATCGGCGGTCTCATAGGTATCGTAGAAATGTGCGCCGCCATCGAGCAGGTTGGTGCCGCGGTCATTGCCCCAGCGGCCCATCGCGCGAAAACCCCAGACCATGCTCATCAGCACCGCCGAGCCATCGGTCATCGCGCAATCGACGACCTGGCCCCGCCCGGTCGCCTGCGCCTGCAGGATCGCCGCCAGCATGCCGAAGGCGAGCATCATCCCGCCACCGCCGAAATCGCCGACCAGGTTGATCGGCGGCACCGGCTTGCCGCCGGCGGTGCCGACGGCATGGAGTGCGCCGGAGATGGCGATGTAGTTGATGTCGTGCCCGACATCGCGCGCCATCGGGCCGCTCTGCCCCCAGCCGGTCATGCGGCCATAGACGAGCCTGGGGTTGTCGGCGAGCAGCGGCTCCGGGCCGAGGCCGAGCCGTTCCATGACGCCCGGCCGAAAGCCTTCGATCAACCCGTCGCACTGTTGGGCAAGCCGACGAGCCACCAGAATGGCTTCGGGTTTCTTCAGGTCGAGCGCGATGGTGCGCCGCGACCGCAGGAGCGGATCCTTCGCCGCCACGGAAAGGCCGCCATCGTCTCCGGGACGCGCGATCCTGATCACTTCGGCGCCGTGATCGGCGAGCATCATCGCGCAGAAAGGCCCCGGGCCGATCCCGGCAATCTCGATGATACGCAGGCCCGCGAGCGGCGGCGGTGCGAGTGTCATAGGTCACCCCTCCCGGTGGGAACGATCAGAATGCCGCGATGCCCGTGATGGCGCGCCCGAGGATCAGCGCATGCACGTCATGCGCGCCCTCATAGGTGTTGACTGTCTCGAGGTTCATCAGGTGGCGCATTACCTGATATTCACCGGAAATGCCGTTGCCGCCATGCATGTCGCGGCTCATCCGGGCGATATCGAGGGCCTTGCCGACATTGTTGCGCTTGACGATCGAGATCATCTCCGGCGCGAACCTGCCCGCATCCATCAGCCGGCCGACGCGCAGGCTTGCCTGCAGGCCAAGCGCGATCTCGGTCTCCATGTCGGCGAGCTTCTTCTGGAACAGCTGAGTCGCCGCGAGCGGACGACCGAACTGATGCCGGTCGAGGCCGTATTGGCGCGCGGCGTGGAAACAGAATTCAGCGGCGCCCATCGATCCCCAGCTGATCCCGTAGCGCGCACGGTTGAGGCAGCCGAACGGCCCTTTCAGCCCCTGCACATCGGGCAGCAGAGCATCCTCGCCGACCTCGACCTCGTCCATCATCACCATGCCGGTGATGGACGCGCGCAGCGAGAGCTTGCCCTCGATCTTGGGCGCGCTGAGGCCCTTCATGCCCTTTTCGAGCACGAAGCCGCGGATCCCCCCGCCATGGGCGTCGGACTTCGCCCAGATCACGAACACATCGGCGATTGGTGCATTCGAAATCCAGGTCTTGGAACCGGAGATGCGGTATCCGCCATCGGTCTTCACCGCTCGGGTCTTCATGCCGCCCGGATCGGAGCCGGCATCGGGCTCCGTCAGGCCGAAACAGCCGATCCATTCGCCCGTCGCGAGCTTGGGAAGATATTTGCGCTTCTGCTCTTCCGAGCCGTAAGCGTGGATCGGGAACATCACGAGGCTCGATTGCACGCTCATCATCGAGCGATAGCCCGAATCGATCCGTTCCACTTCGCGCGCGATCAGGCCATAGGCCACATAGGAGGCGCCCACGCCGCCATATTCCTCGGGGATCGTCGGGCCGAGCAGGCCGAGTTCCCCCATCTCTCGAAAGATCGACGGATCGCTCGTCTCATGGGCGAAGGCGTCGATGATCCGTGGCGCGAGCCGGTCCTGCGCATAGGCGCGCGCCGTGTCGCGGATCATCCGCTCGTCATCCTCGAGCTGGTCGTCGAGGAAAAAAGGGTCAGCCCAGTCGAACGCGCCCATGCCGGCCATCGGTAACTCCCAAGTCGAAGGCGCCGAAGCCGGCGCCGGTTTCAGTTGGTCCAGCCATTGTCCGGCGATTGCCGGGCTCCGGTGGCAGAGGTGTGAAATCGGATGCTACGTCTCCCGGCGACGGCCCTGCCCGATCGGGGGCGGCCCGTGCCGGCCGACATCAGAGCGATAGCACCCGATCGTCGAACAGGCCAAAGGCGAGGGTCGAAGCGTAAAAGGCGACCGCCTTGTCGCGCGGCATGGTGCTGGCCCATTTGCGCATGTCGAACGCCGCATTCTGCAGCGCCATCAGTGCCTGCGCCGCGACCAGCGCGTCGACCGGCCGGATCGATCCTTCGGCGATGCCGTCCATCATCGTGCCCGCGAAGCGGCGCGCGATGCGATTCGAACGTTCGACCATCGCGCGGCGCACGGTATGCGGCAGGCCCGACAGGGCAGTGGTGCGCAGCAACGGCCCGCGTTCCGAGAACTGCACGTCGAGCAGGGTGGCGATCGTGCCGATCAGGCGGTGCCAGTGGCTGCCGCCGCGTTCGTCCGAAAGCTGCTGGGCATCGGCGATCGTATCGAAACTGCGCTTGTAGCAGGCGATCACGAGATCGTCCTTGGCGTCGAGATGATGGTAGAAGCTGCCCTTGGTGACGTTCAGCTCCGAGGCGATCTTCTGCACCGAGGCGCCGCGATAGCCGAGTTCGTTGATCAGCCGGGTCGCCGCCAGCAGAAAGGCCTCGCGGCCGGGCTCCGGCTCGTCATGCTCGAGATCGATCAGCTCCGGCGTCCAGCCCTGGCCTGCGCCGGCTATGCCATGCTCGAACACGTCCATCAGGCGTGCCTCGATCCGGTCGAACTGGTCGAGCTCATAGCGAACCAGCCACATCGGCAGCCAGAAGGTGTTCTCCAGCAGTACATGGGCGCGGGCGCCGTGCAGGTCGGTCTGGGCGCGATTGGCAGCGGGGGCCCACAGGCTGCGCGTCTTGCGGAACACCTCGCGCCACCCCGCGAGAAGCCGACTGCGAACCGGCTCCTCCATCGCGCGCAGATCGGACAGGACGGCGAACGCCTGTTCCTCGCCGCGCTGGATCCGGGCGAAGCGCTGCATGTTGAGCGCGAGATAGTGCGCGACTCGGGCCTGCGCGGTCGGATAAGCGAGCGACTCGTCAAGCATCGCCTGGAGGCGTTCGAGCGTGTGCTCGAAACAGGCGGCGGCGAGATCGTCCTTCCGCTTGAAATAATAGGTGACGCTGGTGGTGTTGAGGCCGACGCGCCGGGCGACGTCCGCGAAGGTCATGCCCTTCGCGCTCTGTTCGTTGATTGCTTCGGCGGCGGCGGCGAGAATCGCATCCCGTTTGGCGCGGAAGCGCTTCGTGCCTGCCTCCTCCTCCCCCTGGACGTCTTCGGCAGCTTGCATAGTGAAACTGTAACATCTTCTTTTCGAAGAGACAGTGTTTTTTCTGCGCCCGACGGGGACTGCGTTTTCGGCCGCAAAGTCGCTTTACCGAAAACGCGGTACGGTCTAACGCCCATCCCGAAGACCGACGGAGGATGCACCATGGATTTCACCCTGAGCGAGCGCGAGACCTTTTTTCGGGATCGGGTGAAGACCTTCATCGACCAGAATATCAGGCCCCGCCAGGGCGAGCATGACCGCCAGGAGCATGAGGGCGAGCGCTGGAAGGTGATCCCCGTGATCGAGGACATGAAGGTCAAGGCGAAGGAAGCCGGCCTGTGGAATTTCTTCATGCCGCCGCATTCCGGCCAGAGCCATGTCGACGACAGCTTCGAGTTCGAGGGAACGCAGCTCACCAACCTCGAATATGCGTTATGCGCGGAGGAGATGGGCAAGGTGAGCTGGGCGTCCGAATGCTTCAACTGCTCGGCACCCGACACCGGCAACATGGAAGTGCTCCATCGCTACGGCACGCGGGACCAGAAGGAGCAGTGGCTCAAGCCGCTGATGCATGGCGAGATCCGTTCCGCCTTCCTGATGACCGAGCCTGCGGTGGCATCGTCGGATGCCACCAACATCCAGACCTCGATGGTCCGCGACGGCGACCATTATGTCATCAACGGCACCAAATGGTGGTCCTCGGGCGTGGGCGACCCGCGTTGCAAGATCGCCATCGTGATGGGCAAGACCAATCCCGACGCGTCGCGCCACAGCCAGCAGAGCCAGATCCTGGTGCCGCTCGACGCGCCCGGCGTGACGATCAAGCGCATGCTTTCGGTTTACGGGTATGATCATGCGCCGCACGGTCATGGCGAGGTCGAGCTCAAGGACGTGCGCGTTCCGGTCGAAAATCTGCTGCTCGGCGAGGGACGCGGCTTCGAGATCGCGCAGGGCCGGCTCGGGCCGGGCCGCATCCATCATTGCATGCGCACGATCGGCGTCGCCGAGGTTGCGATCGAGGCCATGGCCAAGCGGCTGCTTAGCCGCGTCGCGTTCGGCAAGCGGATCGCCGACCATTCCATCTGGGAGCAGCGCATCGCCAAGGCGCGCATCGATATCGAGATGACCCGGCTGCTGTGCCTCAAGGCGGCCGACATGATGGACAAGGCCGGCAACAAATCCGCCCAGCTCGAGATCGCGATGATCAAGGTCGCGGCGCCGAGCATGGCGCTGCAGATCCTCGACGATGCGATCCAGGCGCATGGCGGCGGTGGCGTCAGCCAGGATTTCGACCTCGCCCACGCCTGGGCCGCGATGCGCACGCTGCGCTTTGCCGACGGGCCGGACGAAGTCCATAACCGGGCAATCGCGCGCAACGAGTTCGGCAAATATGCCGAGTTCAAGGCCGACCGGCCGTCGAGCGGCGATCTCGCCGTCACGCGCTAGGCGACTGGCAAGGCGACACGACGAAGCTACAGGAGAGTGACTTGAAGGCTGCCGTTCTTTTCGAGCCGAAAACGCCGCTCGAGATCGAGGAGGTCACGGTCTCCAATCCGGGGCCGCGCGAGGTGCTGATCCGCACGGTTGCGGTGGGCGTCTGCCGGTCTGACCTGCATTTCGTCGACGGCGCCTATCCGCATGCCATGCCGACGATCCCCGGCCATGAGGCGGCCGGGATCGTCGAGGCGATCGGCAGCGACGTCTCGACCGTCAAGGTCGGCGATCATGTCGTGACCTGCCTTTCGGTCTTTTGCGGGCATTGCGAGTTCTGCGTGACCGGCCGCATGTCACTGTGCATCGATCCGAGTGTGCGCCGCGCCAAGGATGCGCCGCCGCGCCTGATGCTCGGCGACCGGCCGATCGCGCAGATGCTCAACCTGTCGGCCTATGCCGAACAGATGCTGGTGCACGAACATGCCTGTGTGGCGATCGACCGCGACATGCCGCTCGACCGCGCCGCACTGATCGGCTGCGCCGTGACCACGGGCGCGGGCGCGGTGTTCAACACCAGCGACGTGACCCCGGGCGAGACGGTGTGCATCGTGGGCTGCGGCGGGATCGGGCTTGCCGCGGTCAACGCGGCCAAGATCGCCGGCGCAGGCAAGATCATCGCGCTCGATCCGGTGCCCGAGAAGCGGGCGCTGGCGGAGAAGCTCGGGGCGACGCATTCGATCGATGCGCTGTCCAATACCGCTGCCGAGCAGGTCGTGGAGATCAGCTGCGGTGGCGTGCATCATGCGATCGAGGCGGTGGGACGCCCGCAATCCGCCGCGACCGCAGTCAGGGTGCTGCGCCGCGGCGGCACCGCGACGATCCTCGGGATGATGCCGTTGAACGAAAAGGTCGGCCTGTCGGCGATGGACCTGCTTGCCGGCAAGCGGCTACAGGGCGGGCTGATGGGATCGAACCGCTTCCCGGTCGATATCCCGCGCCTCGTCGATTTCTACATGCGGGGGCAGCTCGATCTCGACACGATCATCGCCGATCGCATGCCGCTCGACCAGATCAACCATGCGTTCGACGAATTGCGGAAGGGCGATTCGACCCGTTCGGTGATCACCTTCGCATGACCGCGCGGGAGGACGCCAACGTCACCATGGTGGGGACGATCCCGGTGCCCGCCGACGATATGATCGACGCGCGCGCGGTCGAGCGCTGGATGGCGGGACATACGCCCGGCTTTGCCGGCGCGGTGACCCTGTCCAAGTTCAAGGGCGGCCAGTCCAACCCGACCTATCGCGTCGACACGCCGGGCAGGAGCTATGTCCTGCGCCGCCAGCCCTTCGGCAAGCTGCTGCCCTCGGCACATGCGGTGGACCGCGAATACCGGCTGATCGCGGGGCTGCATCCGACCGGTTTCCCGGTGCCGGCACCGTTCGGCCTGTGCGACGACCCGTCGGTCATCGGCTCGATGTTCTACATCATGGAACTGGTCGAGGGCCGGAACCTGTGGGACGGCTCACTGCCGGGCATGGCGCCCGAAGGCCGCCGCGCGATCTACGACGCGATGGTCGATACGCTCGCGGCGCTGCACAATACCGACTATGTCGCGGCCGGCCTCGGCGACTATGGCAAGCCGGGCAATTACTTCGAGCGCCAGGTCGCCCGCTGGACCAAGCAATATCGCGCTTCCGAGACTGAGCACATGCCCGAGGTCGAGGCGCTGATCGACTGGTTGCCGCGCACCTTGCCCGAGCAGACGCGGACCTCGATCGTCCATGGCGATTATCGCATCGACAACATGATCTTCGCGAAGGACCATGCCCGCGTCATCGCGGTGCTCGATTGGGAATTGTCGACGCTCGGCGATCCGCTTGCCGATTTCTCCTATTTCCTGATGAACTGGGTGACGCAGCCCGAGGGCCGCTCCGGCGTCATGGGGCTGGCGGGGCCGGAAACGGGTATCCCGACCATCGAGGACATGGTCGAGCGCTATTGCAGGGCAACGAAGCGCGACGGCGTGCCGCAACTCGACTGGTATTTCGCCTATAACCTCTTCCGGCTGACTGGCATCGTCCAGGGCATCAAGAAGCGGATCGTCGACGGCACGGCGTCGAGCGCACAGGCGGCGAAGACCGCCGAGCGGGTCGGCCCGCTCGCCGCCGCCGCCTGGGGCTTCGCGCAGCGCGCCGGCGCGTAGGGGAGGGACAGATGTCGCAGTTCGACCTGACCGGGAAGGTCGCCATCGTCACCGGATCGTCGCGCGGCATCGGCCGGGCGAGCGCGCTCGAACTGGCCGAGCACGGCGCGAAGGTCGTGATCTCGAGCCGCAAGCAGGACGCCTGCGACGCCGTCGCCGCCGAGATCAACGCGCGCCATGGCGCCGGCACGGCGATCGCGATCGCCGCCAATATCTCCGACAAGGCCGCCCTGCAGAATCTGGTCGACGAGACGCGCCATGGCTTCGGGCAGATCGACGTCCTGGTCTGCAACGCCGCGTCGAACCCCTATTATGGCCCGCAGGAAGGGATCGCGGACGACCAGTTCCGCAAGATCCTCGACAACAACATCGTCTCCAATCACTGGCTGATCGCGATGGTCGCGCCCGAGATGCGCGCGCGCAAGGCGGGATCGATCATCATCGTCTCGTCGGTCGGGGGGCTGCGGGGGTCGCCCGTGATCGGTGCCTATTGCATCTCCAAGGCAGCCGACATGCAACTCGCGCGCAACCTCGCGGTGGAATATGGCCCGTACAATGTCCGCGTGAACTGCATTGCGCCCGGCCTGATCAAGACCGAATTCGCCCGGGCGCTGTGGGAGGATCCGAAGCGCATCGAGGCAGCCAACAACACCATTCCGTTGCGCCGCATCGGCGAGGCGCACGAGATCGCCGGCGGCGTGGTGTTCCTCGCTTCCCCCGCGAGCAGTTTCATGACCGGACAGACGATCGTGATCGACGGCGGCTTCACCGTCTAGGAGAGAGAAGATGGCACGCTTCAGCGGAAAATCGATCATCGTCACCGGCGCGGGTTCCGGAATCGGCCGCGCGACCTCGCTGCTGTTCGCCAGCGAAGGCGGCCGGTTGCTCCTCGCCGACAAGACCGAGGCGGTGCACGAGACCGCCGAGATGATCGACAAGGCCGGCGGCACCGCCCACGCGATCCAGATCGATGCGGGGAACGAGGAGGACGTGATCCGGGCCGTCGCGGTCGCCTGCGAATATTATGACGGGCTCGACGTGATGTTCGCCAATGCCGGCATTTCGGGCGGCATGGCCAATATCTTCGACACCGACGTCGCGCTGATCACCGAGGTGCTGCGCGTCAACCTGATCGGGCCGTTCCTCGCGATCAAGCATGCCGCGCCGAAGATCGCCGAGCGTGGCGGTGGCGCGATCGTGCTGACGGCGAGCGTGGCCGGGATCCGCTCGGGCGCCGGCAGCCCGGCCTATTCCGCCTCCAAGGCGGGCGTGATCAATCTCGCCATGGTCTCGGCGCAGCAGCTTTCGGGCTCGAACGTCCGGGTCAACGCGATCTGCCCCGGCCTTACCGAGACCGGCATGACCAAGCCGACCTTCGATTATGCGCGCGAGGCAGGCAAGCTCGACCGTGTCGGCCGCCTCAACCCGCTGCGCCGGGGCGCACAGCCCGAGGAACTCGCCAAGGTTGCGGCCTTCCTGGCCTCCGATGACGCGAGCTACGTCAACGGCCAGGCGATCGCGGTCGACGGGGGACTCTCGTCCAGCCATCCCGTGATCCGCCAGGAATATGGGAAGACGGCGGTCTAGCCAGCCCGAGTCGCATCCAGCGACAGGACTGTTTTCGGGGGTGGATTGGCCGATATTTTTTTCTCCGCTGTTATGTTGGATTTCGCGCGGAAAACTCTGCATCGTTTTCAATGATATGCGAGGATTTTCCGCTGTTATCGGGAGCAGCGGCATAACAGCGGTATAATAGCGAAGAACAGCCGCGGTTTTCCCCGAAGCGCGGCGGCACATCGCCCGACATCATACAGTCATTGGAAAGAGCGGGGCGGGCGCCTGACGGCGTCTGGTCCGACTCCACCCTGGCAGGATCGGCGCTCCCGTTGAATCGACCGTTGCGGCCATGCGCGCTCAGCCGTCGACCTGACCGCGGCGCGACTGTCGCGTCCTATTCCGAGCGCTTCTCGCGGCTGCCGTCGCCCTCGCCGGCAAAAGCCCGGCGCGGGGCGTGCACCGTGGCTGCGGGGCGCAGGCGATCGACGTCGAGCGGGCTGCCGGTGAGGATCGCCAGCATCGTGGCGATCGCCTCGCGTTCGCGGGCGCCCAGCCGGCCGAACATGTCGATCAAGAGGCGCTCTTCACTTCCCTGGCCGGCATCGTCGCGCCGGCCGGTCAGCAGATAGCCGATCTCGATGTCATGGCCGGCAAGGCGATACAGATAATCGATGGTCGGGGCCGTCTTGCCGGTTTCGTACGAAACCTGGCTGTTCTTCTTGACCCCGCCGAGCGCGGCGAATTCCTGCTGGTTCCGGCCCGTGAGGATGCGTGCCTCGCGCAGACGTTCGCCAAACCGCCGAAGTTGCTCGTCGCCCGTCATGGCATCTTGTTGAGAATGATATTTCGGTATAATCCCGAAATAGTGGACCATAATTCACGGTATGTCGTGATGCTGCTGGACGAAATGCACAAGGAAGACGTGAAGGCCGTGCTGCGCAAGAAGTTCGGCTCGCTTGCGGCGTTCGAGCGGGCCGAGGCGCTTGCCGCGCAATCCGTCTCGGAGGTCTTCCGGGGACGCCCGAGCAGGCGGACGCGCGACGCGATCGAACGGGTGCTACGCGAAAATGCGGAGGCGACTGAATCCATAGTTCCGGTTGATACGCAGGCTTCGCCCGCATTTCATCGTCAAAATTCGCAAGGCCGCTAGATATGGCGTCACTTTCCGCACAGCGCGACCCGATCGGTGGCCTCAGTCCCAGGGAAGAGGCTGCCTTGCGCGCGCTCCATCACGGCCGGCATTTCGGTATCGACCCGGACAACGAGCATAGCCTGGTGCAGCGCGGCCTGGTGGCGCTCGACGACCGCGTCCTGGACGGGCTCGTCTTCCACGACCTGCCTATCCTCACGCCGGCGGGTGCCATGGTCGCGGCGCATCTGGTGGCGGAGCAGGAACTGGTGACGCGACTCCGCCGGACAAAGGGTGGCTTCACCGTCCTGCAGGGTGGGCTCGCCTGAACCGGTACGGCTAGTGAGCCGGCACCGCTATTCGCGCAGCCGCATCAACCCTTCCTGCGCCACGCTGGCCACGAGCCGTCCGTCGCGGCTGTAGATCCGGCCGCGGTTGAAGCCGCGGGCATGGCCGGCCCAGGGGCTGTCACAGGCATAGAGCAGCCAGTCGTCGGCGCGGAAATCCTCGTGCAGCCACAGCGCGTGATCGAGGCTCGCGGTCTGCAGATTATGCGTCATCCAGTTCACCCCGTGCGCCAGGGTCGCGGTGCCGAGCAGGGTCATGTCCGACGCATAAGCGAGGATCGCACGGTGCATTGCCGCATCGTTGCCGATCGGCGCGACCAGGCGGAACCAGCTATCCTGTTGCGGCGCGCGCACGGTCGGGCGAAACCAGCTGCGCGGTTGCACCGGCCTGATCTCGATCGGGCGGGCGCGCAGCAGGTGCCGGCGAAACTTCTCCGGAATCTCGTCGATCATTTCCTGGCGAAGCTCGGCTTCGGACTGCAGTTCCTCGGGGCCGGGCACGTCGGGCATGGCATCCTGGTGGTGCAGCCCTTCTTCGGGCACCTGGAAGCTCGCCGCCATATTGAGGATCGGCTGGCCCTGCTGCATCGCGATCACCCGGCGCGTCGCGAAGCTGCGCCCTTCGAAATCGCGGACGACGCGGAAGATGATCGGGAAATCCTCGTTGCCCGGGCGCATGAAATAGGCGTGGAGCGAATGGGCGATCTTGGGCCCGTTAGTGGAGCGCTGCGCCGCCTGCAACGCCTGGGCGATCACCTGACCGCCGAACACGCGCCCGACACCGCCGGGCTGGCGCTTGCCGCGATAGAGGTCGGTATCGATCTCTTCCACGTCGAGCAGATCGACCAGGCCCTGCACCAGGATTTCCGGTGCGGTATCGGGTGGGGTATTGATGTCCATCGTCAGTCCCTAAACCGTTCGTGCCATGCTTGTCGAAGCAGCGTTCTTCCGCGGCGGGAAGAATGACGCTGCCCTACAGGCCAGCGCGACGGGGAAGCACTCAATAGCCGGATGCCCGGGCCAGCCGATCGGCGTGGAAGTTCGTATCGCCGAACATCTCGGCGAGGACGCGCGCGCGCTTCATGTAGAAGCCGATGTCATATTCGTCGGTCATGCCGATGCCGCCGTGCATCTGCACGCCTTCCTGCACGCTGAGCGTGGTGGCGAGTCCGGTCATCGCCTTGGCGACCGAGACGGCCGCGTCGGCGCCGGCATCGCCCGCATCGAGCAACTGCTGGGCCTTGAGCACGGCGGCGCGCGCCACTTCCATCTCCGAATAGAGATGCGCAGCGCGGTGCTGCAGCGCCTGGAAGCTGCCGATCGTCACGCCGAACTGCTTGCGTTCCTTGAGATAGGAGACAGTCATGTCCATCGCGCCGTCGCCGACGCCGAGGAGTTCGGCCGAGGCGCCGGTGCGGCCGGCGGCGAGCAGGCGGTTGAGCGGATCGCGGCCGGCATCGATCTCGCCGATCACGGCATCGGCGGTGACCTCGACTCCGTCGAAGTCGAGCCGCGCGGCGATGCTCGAATCGGCCAGGCGCTCGGCCTCCGCCGTCAGCCCGGCCGCACCCTTTTCGATGGCGAACAGGGTCACGCCATTGGTGTCGTCAGCGGCTCCGGCGGTGCGTGCCGCCACGATGATCAGATCGGCGACATGGCCATGGGTGACGAACTGCTTGCGACCCGACAGGCGGAAGCCGTTGCCGGAGCGCTCGGCCGTCAGCGCCACGCTGTCGCGGTGCTTGGCACCTTCGTCGATCGCCAGCGCAGCGACGGTCTCGCCGGCCAGGATGCCCGGGAACCATCTGGTGGCCTGCGCGCTGCCCTTCAGCGCCTCGACCGCGGCGACCGCCGTGGCGAGGAAGGGGGAGGGCGACAGGTTGCGCCCGATTTCCTCCAGTACGATCCCGGCGTCGACATGGCCGAGCCCAAGCCCGCCCTGGTCCTCGCCGATCAGGATGCCGGTAAAGCCCATCTCGGCGAAGCTCTTCCATAAATCGCGCGAAAAGCCGGCCGCGTCGTTCGCGTCGCGCAGCTTGCGCATGTGCGAGACGGGAGCATGCTCGGCGACGAAATCGCGGGTGGTGTCGCGGAGCATGGTCTGTTCGTCGTTGAGATAGAGAGGCATGTGATCTTTCCTTCTTCTCCCTCTCCCCGCCTGCGGGGAGAGGGCGGGGGAGAGGGGCAGTATCGAACAACGTTCCGTCGTCCTGCCCCTCTCCCGCCTACGCTTCGCTCGGCATCCTCTCCCCGCTTGCCGGGGGGAGGGCGTTCAGGTCGACGGCAGATCCAGGATCCGCTTGGCGATGATGTTGAGTTGAACCTCGCTGGTGCCGCCCTCGATCGAATTGGCCTTGGTGCGCAGCCAGGCGCGCGCGCCGGCCCCGCCGGAGGAGCGTTCGCTCTCCCATTCCAGCGCATCCGATCCGCCCGCCGCCATCATCAGTTCGTGGCGGCTCTTGTTCAGCTCGGTGCCGTAATATTTCATCATGCTGGGCTGCGCGGGATGCGCGCGCCCCGCCTTCAGTTCGTCGATGAAGCGCTCGGACATCATGCCGAACGCCTTCGAGCGTACCTCGAACAGGGCAATGCTGGCGCGGAGCAGCGGGTCGGCGAGCCGGCCGTCATGATCGAGCCCGATCGTCGCGATCGCGCCATCGATCAGCGGATTGCCGCCGACCTGCCCGAGCCCCATGCCCGAGATCATCTCGCGCTCATGCCCGAGCAGATATTTGGCGACATCCCAGCCCTTGTTCTCGTCATGCACGCGCTGCGACTTGGGCACCTTCACATTGTCGAAGAAGGTCTCGCAGAAGGGCGAATAGCCTGAGATCAGCAGGATCGGCTTGGTCGAGACGCCCTCGCTCGCCATGTCGAACAGCAGGAAGCTGATCCCGCCCTGCTTCGTCGTCCTGTCGGTGCGGACCAGGCAGAAGATCCAGTCGGCCTTGTCGGCATAGCTGGTCCACACCTTCTGGCCGTTGACGAGATAATGGTCGCCCTTGTCCTCCGCCGAGGTGGCGAGCGCGGCGAGATCGGAGCCGGCATTGGGTTCGGAATAGCCTTGGCACCAGCGGATCTCGCCGCGGGCGATCTTCGGCAGATAGTCGAGCTTCTGTTCCTCGGTGCCGTATTTCAGCAGCGCCGGGCCAAGCATCGAGATGCCGAAGCTGTTCAGCGGATTGCGCGCAGTGATGCGCGCCATTTCCTCGCGCAGGATCTTGGTCTCGGCGGCGTTCAGTCCGCCGCCGCCATAGGCCCTGGGCCAGTCGGGCACGGTCCAGCCGCGCGCGCCCATGCGGTCCATCCATTGCTTCTGCGCCGGTGTCAGCATGGTCTGGTCGCGGCCGCCCCACACCGCGTCTTTTTCCGAGCGGACCGGCTCGCGCATCTCGGGCGGGCAATTCTCTTCCAGCCAGGCGCGGGTTTCCGCGCGAAATTGTTCGAGGTCGGTCATCATTTGCTCCAGGCTAGTTCGTGCGCGAGGCGCGCGGCGGCGATGGCGTCATGGTCCCGGTTCAGCCCGGCAATCACCTGCATGCCGATCGGCAGGCCGGTGGCGGTCGTGCCGATCGGCACCGAGGTGGCGGGAAGGCCGGGATAGGTGGCAAGGCCCGGCCAGGCGAATTGCTGCGCGAAGGGCGTCTCTTCGCCGTCGATCGTCAGCAATCGCTGGCGAAGATCGGTGTCGTCATGCTCGAAGGCGACGCTGCCCAGCGCCGGCGCGAGGACCACGTCGAAATCCTCGAACAGCCGGTTCCAGGCGCGAATGTTGCGCGCCTGATCGTCGAGCATGTCGAACCATTGCGGCAGGGTCGCGGCGGTGCCGCCGACGGGCGGCAGGCCGCGCGCCATGGCGATGGCGAGCATGCGCATATAGTCGGCCTGTTGCTTCGCAAGGTCGGGCAGGAGCGCGGTGGTGCGCGACACCTGCGCGCCCGCCGCCGCCAGCCTGGCCGCCACCGCCTCGATCGCGGCCACGATCGCCGAATCTGCCCTGGCGAGGGGATGGTCGGTCAGCAGCAGGATGCGCAGCCCGTCGGGGCCGGCAAAGGCGGTGCGCGGTTGCGGAATATCGGCGACGATGTCGAAGGCCAGCGCGAGATCGTCGGCATTGCGCGCCATCGGCCCGATCACCGACAGCACGACGCGGGCACCGTCGGTGCCGGGGAAGAAATGTCCTTCGGTCGGCAGCACGCCGAAGGTCGACTTGTGTCCCCATACGCCACAGAAATGCGCGGGCACGCGGATCGACCCGCCGATATCCGATCCATATTCCAGCGGGACCATGCCGCTTGCCAGCGCGGCCGCTGAACCGCCCGACGATCCGCCCGGCACGCGCGTGGGATCATGCGGGTTGCTGGTGCGGCCATAGACGGGATTGACCGCCTGGAGGTCGGCGAGGCTGACCGGCACATTGGTCTTGCCCAGGAACACGGCGCCGGCCTGCTTCAGCCGCCGCACCGCGACCGCGTCCTTCCCGGCGATATGGTTGCGGTGCTGCTCGAAGCCCCAGGTCGTCGGCAGGCCGGCGATGTCGTAGCTTTCCTTGATCGTCATCGGCACGCCGAGCAGCGGGGCGGGATCGCCTGCCGCCAGGCGCCGGTCCATCTCCGCGGCCTGATGTCGCGCGCGATCGAAATCGCGCACGACCACTGCGTTGATCGGTCCGTCCCGCGCCTCGATCCGCGCGATCGCCGCCTCGCATTCGAGCAGCGCGCTCGTCTCGCCGGCACGAATGGCGGCGGCGGTTTCGATGGCAGTGCGTTCTCTCACCGCTCCCTCCGCGCCACGAAGGAGCGGGAGCGCGGCGGGACAAGGCAGAGCGGGCGGTGCGTCTCACTGCCCCGCTCCCCGACCCTCTCCCCACCGGCGGGGAGAGGGGGATTTGCCGCCTTGGCGATCACTTGAACCGCCCGCCGCTCTCCGCGAGATCCTTCAGCAGCGTGGCGACCTTGAAGCCGTGCTTCTCCAGCCCGGCGACGATCTTCGGCAGGCCCTCGGTGCCGGCCCAGAACATCGGGCCGCCGCGATAGACCGGCCAGCCATAGCCATAGATCCACACCACATCGATATCCGACGCGCGCTGCGCCATCTTCTCCTCGAGGATCAGCGCGCCTTCGTTGACCATCGTGTAGAGCGTCCGCTCGATGATCTCCTGATCGGTGATCTCGCGCTTCGCCAGGTTCGATTTCGACCGGAAATCCTCGATGATCTCGGCCACGCGCGGCGAGGGGGAGGGGTTCCGCTTCTCGTCATAATCGTAGAAGCCCTTGCCGGTCTTCTGGCCCCAGCGGCCCTCGGCGGCGAGCGCGTCGCGGATATTCTCGATCCGGGTGGGATCGCGGTGCCAGCCGATATCGACGCCAGCGAGATCGCTCATCTGGAACGGACCCATCGGCATGCCGAATTCGACATGGACCCGGTCGATCTGCTCGGGCGTGGCGCCTTCCATCAGCAGCTTGTTGGCCTCGACCTGGCGCGGCATCAGCATGCGGTTGCCGATGAAGCCGTGGCAGACGCCGGCCACGACCGCGACCTTCCGGATCGTCTTGGACAGCGCCATCACGGTGGCGAGCACGTCAGGCGCGGTCTTCGCCCCCCGCACGACCTCGAGCAGCTTCATCACATTGGCGGGCGAGAAGAAGTGCATGCCGAGCACGTCTTCCGGCCGGCTGGTGCTGGCCGCGATCTCGTCGATGTTGAGGTAGGAGGTGTTCGAGGCAAGGATCGCGCCCGGCCTGGCGATGGTATCGAGCCGGC
This sequence comes from uncultured bacterium, assembly GCA_903884945.1. Lineage (GTDB taxonomy): Bacteria > Pseudomonadota > Alphaproteobacteria > Sphingomonadales > Sphingomonadaceae > Sphingomonas. The sequence goes on along the minus strand of CAISGR010000317.1, from coordinate 6,359 downwards.
CGAAAATATCCTTCTTCACGCTCATTTCTTCATAGACCGCCTCGATGATGAGGTCGCAGTCCTTCAGCGTCTCGAAATCGAGCGTCGGGGTAAGGGCGCCCATCGCCGCCTCGACCTGCTCCGGCCTCATCCGGCCCTTGGCGGCGCTCGCCTCGTAATTCTTGCGGATCACGCCGGTGCCGCGATCGAGCGCTTCCTGCGCCATCTCGACGATCGTGACGGGAATGCCGGCGCTGAGGAAGTTCATCGAGATGCCGCCGCCCATGGTGCCGGCGCCGATCACGCCGACGCGCTTGATCTCGCGAAGCGCGATATCGGCGGGGATGCCGTCGATCTTCGCGGCCTGGCGCTCGGCGAAGAAGATGTGCCGCTGTGCGGCGGATTGCGTGCCCATCATCAGCTTCATGAATTCCTGCCGCTCGAAGGCGATGCCCTCCTCGAAGCTCGATCCGTCCGAGGCTTTCTCGACACAGGCGATATTGGCGGCCGGCGCGTCGAAGCCGCGGAAGCGCTTGGCATTTTCCTTCCTGAATGCGGCGACGGCTTCGGGGTTCGGCGCTGCGGTCTTCTGGCTGGCGCGGGGCAGGGGTATCTTGTCGGCGACCTCGCGCGCGAAGGCGATCGCGTCCGCCTCGAGGCTGTCCTCGTCGGCGATGCGATCGATCAGCCCGGCGTCGAGCGCCTTCTTCGCCGAGATCGGATCGCCCTTGGCGGTCATCTCCAGCGCGAGCGGGACGCCGGCGATGCGCGGGATGCGTTGCGTGCCGCCCGCCCCGGGGAGCAGGCCGAGCTTCACCTCGGGCGTGCCGATCTTCGCCGAGGGCACGGCGATGCGGTAGTGGCAGCCAAGCGTCACCTCGCAGCCGCCGCCGAGCGCGGTGCCGTGGATCGCGGCGACGACGGGCTTGTCCGATGCCTCGATCATGTCGACCACGGTGGGCAGGCCGGGCTCGACGAACGGCTTGCCGAATTCAGTAATGTCCGCGCCGGCGAAGAAGGTACGGCCGTCGCACCGGATCACCATCGCCTTGATGCTGGCATCGGCGAGACCCTCCTTGAGCCCGGCCTCGAGCCCCTGGCGGACGGCGGCGCCGAGCGCGTTCACCGGCGGGTTGTCGGAAATGATGACAAGCACATCGTCATGGCGTTCGGTGCGGATGGGGGAAGTCATGGGTCTCTCCTGAAAAAAATCGGTCATCCCGGCTGCGGTCGGGGATCGCTCCATTGCCTCGTGACATCCTAGGTCAGCGCCGAATAGATCATCGTCTTCAGCTCGCGGCGGATCGGGTAGATGTTGGACGGGCTCATCTGCGTCATGAAGACCATGGTCAGGCGTTCGACCGGATCGATGAAGAAGGCGGTCGAGAACATCCCGCCCCAATAATATTCACCGACCGAGCCCGGGATCATCGAGCGCGCCACATCGATGTTGACCGCGAAGCCGAGCCCGAAGCCGGTGCCGGCATTGGCTGCCTCGCTGAACAGCGATTTCGACATGGCGGCGAGATCCGATCCGCCGGGCAGATGATTCTGCGTCATCAGCTCGAGCGTCTTGCGCCCGACGATCCGCGCGCCGTCCAGCTCGCCGCCGTTGAGGCACATGCGGCAGAAGCGATGATAGTCGAGCGCCGTCGAGACGAGCCCGCCGCCGCCCGAGACAAGCCGCGGCATCCGGCTCCAGGCGCTTTCCGCGCCGCGATCGTACATCACGCGCCCCTTGCCGGCCACGAAGGTGTAGCAATCGGTCAGCCGGTCGATCTTGTCCTCGGGCACCGCGAAGAAGGTGTCGTCCATCTTGAGCGGCGCGAAGATGCGCGTGCGGAAGAAATCGGCGAGCGGCATGCCGGAGACGCGCTGGACGACCGCGCCGAGCACGTCGGTCGAGACTGAATAGTTCCAGGCGGTGCCCGGCGAGAATTCGAGCGGGATCTGGCCGAGCGCCGCGATGAACTGGTCGAGATCGAGATTGCCGTGCCAGTTCTCAATCTTGCCCTCGCGATAGGCCGCATCGATGTTCGACCGGTTCTGGAAGCTGTAGGTGAGGCCGGAGGTGTGGCGCAGCAGATCGACTATCCGCATCGGCTCGTCGGTCGGTTTCGTCTGGAACGGCACGCCGCCGCCGCCGCCATTGTACACGCCGAGGCCCTTGAGTTCGGGCAGGACGTGATGGACCGGGGTGTCGACGGCGACCTTGCCCTCTTCGACCAGCATCATGAACGCGATCGAGGTGACCGGCTTGGTCATCGAGGCGATGCGGAACAGCGATGTTTCGTCGATCGCCTTCCCACCCTCGCGCGCGGCGCCCAGGCTGGAGAAATGGACGATCTCCCCGTCACGGCCGACCAGCAGCTGCGCGTTGGGCAGCTTGCCCGAATCGAGATAGCGCTCCTGCAGGAACGCATCGATCCGTCCCAGGCGGGCGGCATCGAAACCATGCGACTGGGGTTTTGCGGTCTTCATGCTCTCGTCCATACCCCCGCTTCGAAATGATCGGCACCCTATTGCCTTGAGTGGCGCGCGAATCAACACTAACCTTGGTTGAAACAGCAGATATGCCAAACCCGACATTCAAGTTTGCGGTCTGGCGAAGCTTGGAGAGCATGCGTCTTGGATACCGAACCGCTCATCGCCCTCGATCCGGCCTGGCCGAAAATGTCGCTCGCGGAGGTGGAGGCTGCGCTCACCGCGCCGGGGCAACCCTTCGAGATGGATTCCGTCGTCATCAATGGCGTGGCGACTCGGGTGTGGAAGAATGCGCCGCCATCGCTTGCCTGGCTGGTCCAGGCGTCGCGGGCGCATGGCGAGCGGCCGTTCACCATCTATGAGGACGAGCGCGTCAGCTACGACGCCAATTTCCGGGCCGTGGCCACGCTTGCCGCGCGACTGCGGGAAATGGGCATCGCGAAGGGGGACCGAGTCGCGCTGGCGATGCGCAACCTGCCGGAATGGCCCGTGATCTTCTTCGCGGTCGCCAGCATCGGCGCCATCGTCGTGCCGCTCAACGCCTGGTGGACGGCCGGCGAACTCGATTACGGCATCAATGATTCGGGCGCCCGCCTGCTGTTCGTCGATGACGAGCGCTATCAGCGGCTGCGCGCGCACGATCCCGACATGCCCGCGCTCGAGCGGATGATCGTCGCGCGCGCCTCGGTTCCGCTCGACGCCCGGGCCTCGCGGCTCGAGGACCTGATCGGCACGCCGCACGACTATGCGACGCTGCCCGACACGGTGCTGCCCGCAGCGGCGATCGCGCCGGACGACGACGCCACGATCTTCTATACCAGCGGCACCACCGGTCATCCCAAGGGCGCGCTGGGCACCCATCGCAACCTGATGAGCAACATCCTGTCGGGAGCCTATAATGCCGCCCGCTCGCTGCTCCGGCGCGGCGACCCGATCCCGGCCCCGACGCCGCGCGTGACGCTGACGGTGATCCCGCTCTTCCACGTCACGGCGTGCAGTGCCGGCATGATGGGATCGATCGCGGCGGGCAGTTCGCTGATCTTCATGCGCAAATGGGACACGGTCCGCGCGATGGAGATCATCGAGCGCGAGAAGGTCAACATCACGGGTGGCGTGCCGACGATCGCCTGGCAGATCCTGGAGCATCCCGATCGCGACAAATATGATCTCTCCTCGCTGGAGGCGATCGCCTATGGCGGCGCACCTTCGGCGCCTGAACTGGTCCGGCGCATCCACAGCGAGTTCGGCGCGCTGCCCGCCAATGGCTGGGGCATGACCGAGACGATGGCGACGGTGACGGGCCATTCGAGCGAGGACTATCTCAACCGCCCGACCAGCGCCGGCCCGCCCGTCCCGGTCGCCGACCTGAAGATCATGGATGAGGAGGGTGTGAACGAACTCCCCGTCGGCGAGGTCGGCGAACTCTGGGCGCGCGGGCCGATGATCGTGAAGGGATATTGGAACAAGCCCGAGGCGACGGCAGCGACCTTCATCGACGGCTGGGTGCGCACCGGCGATCTCGCGCGGGTCGACGAGGAAGGTTTCGTCTATATCGTGGACCGGGCGAAGGACATGATCATCCGCGGCGGCGAGAATATCTATTCGTCCGAGGTCGAGAATGTCCTCTACGCCCACCCTGCAGTGACGGATTGCGCGCTGGTCGGCATCCCGCACCGGACCCTGGGCGAGGAGCCGGCCGCGGTGGTGCACCTCGCGCCCGGGATGGAAGCGACCGAGGCCGAGTTGCAGGCCTGGGTCCGCGAACGCCTGGCGATCTTCAAGACGCCCGTCGCGATTCGCTTCGTCCACGAAACGCTCCCGCGCAACGCCAACGGCAAGATCCTCAAAAAGGACCTGAAAATCCTGTTCGAGGACCGGGTGGGCGTCGCCGCCTGAGCGGGCCTGTCAGGCTGCCCTGATCACGCTTTCCACGGCGCGCTGCCAGCCGCTCAGGCGCGCGCCGCGGCGATCGTCGTCGAGCGCCGGCTCGAACGTCCCGACCGCGCCGCGCATGATCGCCGCCTCTTCGAGCCCGGCGAACAGGCCGCAGCCGACGCCGGCCAGCATCGCCGCGCCCAGCGCAGTCGTCTCGGCGAATTTCGGCCGCTCCACGTGCACGCCAAGCATGTCGGCCAGATCCTGTGCCATCCAGTCGTTCGCCACCATGCCGCCATCGATCCTGAGGCACTCCCAGTCCACGCCGTCCGCGGCGAAGGCAGTCTTCAGGTCGTGCGCCTGGTACGCCATCGCCTCCAGCGCGGCGCGGACGATATGCGCGCGGCCAGTCGCGAAGCTGAGGCCGGAGATGGCCCCGCGCGCCTCGGCTTCCCACCATGGTGCGCCGAGGCCGCTCAGCGCCGGCACGCAATAGACGCCGCCATTGTCCGGCACGCTCCGCGCCAGCGCCTCGGTCTCCGCCGCCGTGCCGATCAGCGCGAGCGCATCGCGCAGCCATTGGATCAGGCTGCCCGCGACGAAGACCGACCCCTCCAGCGCATAGGCGCGCCGCCCGCCCAGCTGCCAGGCGATCGTCGAAAGCAGGCGGTTGCGCGAGGTCGGCGGGATCGCCCCCGCCTGAGTCAGCACGAAGGCTCCCGTGCCAAAGGTTGCCTTGGTCTCGCCGGGCTTCAGGCAGGACTGGCCGATCGTCGCCGCCTGCTGGTCGCCGGCGATGCCGCAGATCGGGATCGCCGCGCCGAACAGGGTCGTCTCGCCGAAGCGCCCGGCGCAATCGACGATCTGGGGCAGCGCGGCGCGGGGGGCGCCGAACAGCTCGATCAGGCCATCGTCCCAATGGCCGCTGCCGATCGCCATCAGCGCCGTGCGGCTGGCATTGGTCGCGTCGGTGATGTGCAGGCCGCCGGTCAGTTTCCAGATCAGCCAGCTCTCGATCGTGCCGATGGCGAGCCGGTCTCCTGCTGCCTTCAGCTGGGGCCAGTTGGCCATCGCCCAGCCGATCTTCGATCCCGAGAAATAGGGATCGAGCAGCAGCCCGGTCTTTGCCTGCACCGCCGGCTCGTTGCCCGCCTCGCGCAGGTCGCGGCAGATCGCGGCGGTGCGACGGTCCTGCCATACGATGGCGGGCGCGAGCGGCTCGCCCGTCTCCCGGTCCCAGAACACGATCGTCTCGCGCTGGTTGGTGATGCCGATCGCCGCGATCTGCTCCGCACCCCCCGCGCGCTCGATCACCGCGCGCGATACCGCCAGGGTCTTGTTCCAGATTTCGGCGGCGTCATGCTCAACTCGCCCGCTTTCCGGATAGGATTGCTCGAGCTCGGCGGCTTCGCTGCCCAGGCATCTGCCGTCAGGCGCGAAGAGCATCGCCCGGGTGGAAGTGGTGCCTTCGTCGATGACCAGGATGAGTTCGCGCATCAGGCGAGGCTAGCCGGGATTACATTGCAGGGGAATGCCGCTACGTTACCCTCGATCATGTGGCGGGAAGGGGTGACGGGTGACGGAGGGTTCCGGATCGGGCGCAGGACAGGCCCCCGGCGAAGGTGCGTTCGGGCTTCCGCTGTCGGGCGGTGAACCCGGCGAGGAGGCGCGCGTCGGTCTCCGCCGCGACCGGTTGCTTGCGGCCCTTACCCTGATCGCCGGAATCGGCCTCGCGATCGGCATGCCCTTCGCGCTCAAGGAAGGCGCGGAGTTCTTTCTGCCGACCACCGCGGCGCTGGTCATCGCGATCGCGCTCGTGCCGGTGCTTGAATGGCTGGAGCGGCACCGCGTGCCGTCAGCGCTGGCCTCGCTCACCTGCGTGCTGCTGTTCCTGATCGCGGCGAACGTCGCGCTGGCGGCGATCATCGTTCCCGCGACCGAATTCTTCCGCAAGCTGCCGGAGCGGATCGATCGGGTGCAGATGAACCTGGCGCCGCTGCTCGATCTCTATTCGAGCCTCG
>CAISGR010000316.1 GCA_903884945.1 uncultured bacterium | reverse complement strand
GCCCCGGCGCGCGCAAGGTAACGACGATCCCCGACCTCCCCGCGCTGGTGCAGCGCCTTCACGCGGCGAACGTGTACGTCATCGCCCGCATCGTCGTGTTCAAGGACGATCCCCTCGCCAGGGCGCAGCCAGATCTCGCGATCAAGCGAGGCAAGGGGCAATTGTTCAGGGATCGTGAAGGGCTGGCCTGGACCGACCCGTTCAGGCCCGAAGTGCGCACCTATAATATCGAGCTCGCGGTCGAGGCGGCCCGGGCCGGCGTCGATGAAATTCAGTTCGACTATCTTCGCTTCCCCGATTCCTCCGCCAAGCTCGCCCTTGCCCAGCCCTCGACCCAAGCCAACCGCATCGCGGCGATCGCCGGCTTCCTTGCGGAGGCAAGGCAGCGGCTCGTGCCGTTCAATGTTTTCACCTCGGCCGATATCTTCGGTTATGTCTGCTGGAACACCGACGATACCGGCATCGGCCAGCGCCTCAAGGACATCGCTCCGAACGTCGATTACCTGTCTCCCATGCTCTATCCATCTGGTTTCCGGTTCGGCATTCCGGGTGTCAGGAATCCAGTCGCCAACGCCTATGCAATCGTGCACGGCTCGCTGACCGAGGCGCAGCGGCGCCTGAACGTGTCGCCCAGACGATTCCGGCCATGGCTGCAGAACTTCGCGGACTATGCCTTCGATCGCAGGTCCTTCGACGCTGACGAAGTGGAGAACCAGATTCGGGCCGTACAGGATTTCGGATCGGACGGGTGGATGCTCTGGAACGCGCGCAATGACTATTCGAACGCGGGGCTCGTGCGGAAGGCGCCGAAGCAGTGACCTGGTCCGCATCAGGCAATAATGGCGAAACCGAATGCCGTTATCACATCGTGCGGGGCTGCGACCTGCGCGGGCATGGCACGTCGCTTCGCCCGGCAGCGCGATAAAGGCTCCATCCATTCAGGATCGACGGGTCATAGACCGACCAGCACACGCCGTCGCAGCTGCTTGAGGATTCAAGTACCAGCCAGGCGATGTTTGCGCCGTCGATCCGCATCGGCTCGGCGAACAGCATCACATGGTTCGTTTCTCCCGTTCTCAGGCCGATCGCATCGCCTGCGCGCAGCCAATCGGGTGAGGGCAGCCGGCGCGTGCACAGGGCGTCGTCCGCGAAATTGGTGATGGTGGCGGTACTCCATCGGACCGGCGCCCCCCGCCGGCCCCACCCGATCTGAAGCAGCGCCGAACAGTCGATACCGAGATCCCCCCGCAGGCCGTCAGCCAGGTTTCCGGGCCACCCGCGCTTCCCCTCCATGACATGCGCGAGGGCGGCGGACAGTTCGGGTGCGGTGGCGCGCCGCAATCGATCGAAATCGGCGAGGCTCTCCGTCTGCGCATAGGGAGCGCCGGTCTGCCGGTAGGTCCCGCGCGTGAGCCTGATTCCACGGAGCGGTACGAAATTCGGGCCTTGATCGGGTACTGAACACCCCGCCGCCGAGCGGCATGGCTCGGGCAGGTTGCGGGTATCGACCGACCAATGGATGTCGAGCAGCGGCCTGACCAGATCGAAGATCGATCGCGCATTCAGCGAGCGCGGGCTCGACCACGCCGACGGCTCAAGCGTGCGTTGGGAGGCAGCGCCTGCCATCGCCCGGGGCAACGGCCCCTCCGATTTCACGCAGGATCCTCCGGCCGCCGGCGTCGACTCCGTGATCAGGCCGCAACTGAACAGCGCAAAGTCCGGCCGACGGCCCGGCACGAAGCGCTTGCCCAGCGCAAGGATTTCGCCGGTGGGAAGCACCGCGATATCCCTGAAGGCCGATTTGCCCGCCAGTTCCCCGCCGACGATGTCGATATGCCGGACCACCTGTCCGTTACGGCGCGTGATGATCAGGCGTTGCCGGACGTGCACTACGCCGTCCGCGCCTGGCAGCTGCTCGGATGTCTGGATCACTCGTCGTGCGCGGGCCGGCTCCAGCTCGCGTACGCTGAGCAGGCGGTATCCTTGCCCGCTGCGCACGGTCAGGCGCGCGCGCGGCGCGAGAGCGGCCGGCCCGCCTTCGATCGTGATTGTCGGCGCTGCATGGTGAAGCCCTCGTCGCATCACCACCGAGGCGCCAACGCCGATCGGCCCCTTCCCCATCAGCGAGCCACAGGAAGGAGCCGTTGCCGGGTTCCAGCGCGGACTATCGAGAGCGGCCAATGCGAGACGCAATCGCCCCAGCGAGGCAGGGGTGACGAGGCCCCTGCGCATCCGGAACATCCGGGTCTCGAGCGCAGCCGGCTTGACCCGGTATCCGGCGCTGCCGGGCTCTGGCATCGATTCGATCAACACTCGCCGCTTCAGTTGATGGATCCGCCAGGGTCGGAACGACACCGGCAGCGCGCAGGCGCCGAGGCGTATGAGCCGTGACTGGATCGCCCCATGCGTCGCGTCGGCGTCGGAGACGGCGTACAGCCGGATCGCCGCATATAGCGGGTCGACGATCCCGACGATCTCCGAACCGGGCACGCCGTGAGCGAGCCAGAACAGGTGGCTCGGACCGCCGCCGTCAGCTTCCGCGCGAATCCGGGACACCCGATCCTGGCCGGATTGCTCGGGCACGCCCTGCGGTCGCACGGGTAACACCGCCGCTAGCGCCATTCCCAAGGCGAAAGGCAGAAGCACCAGCCGTGCCATGGGCGGTGCTCAGCGCCCCCCAGACCGATAGGTGGCACGAAGATCGTTGATCCGGGCGAGCGTCTCGCCTTCGAGGCAGGGGGCGACCAGCGTCGAATAGATCGAATGAGCGAAGCGGTTCGGCGTCTCCCAGGGTTCCAGGGCGCATTCGGCATCGCGCCAGGCGAGCCAGGCGCGCTGCGCCGTCCGAAGACGGGCAGTCCAGTCGGCGCGGCCAGCCGGTGCGAGATTCGGCGTGCCCCGGATCGCCCCCAAACTACTGACCCAGACTCGATTTAATTCCCGGTCCACGCGCGCAAGCCGTTGCTCCCAGCACTGATTGGCCCCGCAATAGTCGCACGCAGCGGGATCGACATCACCACATGGATCCTTCGCTTCGGCGCCCTCCGCCCTGGCCGGCGACGCCCGTGTTGCGGATTCCCGCGGATGGGCCGCCACCTCGAGGTCATAACGGAAGCTGACATCGCCTGCCATGACCCGTGTTATCGCCACCCTGCATCCCGGCGCATCGGCAAAGGGGCCGGTGCCTTTGAGCGCGCCTTCATAACTGATCAATCGCGGGTCGCACCGGGCATCCCGGAAGGCCCGCCACAATGATAACGACGTCGTGAAAGCGCGCGCCCAGGCCTCCCGCTCCTCGGGGTCGAGCGGCCCGTCGGTCGCTGCGATTGCCTCCGTCGCACCGTGACGCGCCGCCTCGAGCGCCTGCTGGGCCTGGCGAAGCGCTTCAGCCTCACAAGCCTCGCGGGCGCGAGGTGCCGCGCACTCAACCGATCTCTCGCCCGGCGACCCGGGTGGGGCAGCGCCGGCCGCCTGGGGAATCCCGGCAAATGCGACAGTAAGAGAGATCCCGCATATGGCCGCGAAGCGCGACTCCGTCGCGCAATGATACGCCGCACGGGATGCCGCGTGGATCCCGGCGGGGTGGCGCCCCCCTGTTCCAGCCGCAACGTCGGATCGTGCACGACTTCTCATCAATTTCGGGCCCCGCCCAATTCCACGGGCAATCTGAAGCAGGCGAAGCGCGCCTGGTATTGTGGTTCTACGCACGCCCGCCCACCGCTTCCCATGTATCGGCGCAGCCCCATCAACCAGCCATACCCGCGGGCCCGATCAGGCGGAGCAACCCCGCGCCGTGCTGGCATAGGGTCAACTCCAGCGCGGCATCGAGTTTCCGGTATTCCTCCAGGACGGCGCGCCCGGCCGGCGTCAGCTGTGCACCTCCGCCGTGCGATCCGCCCCGCACCGTCGCCACGAGCGGCACGCGCCAGCACGCGTTGAGCGTGTCGATCATGTCGCGGGTGCGACGATAGCTGAAACCGAGCGAGCGCCCGGCTGCCGCGATCGAGCCGGTACCGGCAACCGCCTCGAGCAGATCGGCCTTGCCCGGACCGATTGCGATCGTGTCGCCAAGCAGGATCCGGGCCTTTGCCGTGATGACCGCGGACACCGGGTCATCCCCGGTCGGTCGGGGCTCTTGGTTCATCTCGGTTGCTCGCGCATCTTCATTGACAGTCGCCATCGCCTGCTGCGATGTGCGCCATCATATACATCGAATGTCAGGGATATCGAGGAATGATCCGCTTGCTGATCCGATGGTGGGCGCCGCTGCTGGTTGCGCTCAGCCTGACGACACCGGCATGGGCGGAAACGCCGCCGAATATCGCCGCGGCCGCGGACCTTCGGTTCGCGCTCACCGAAGTGGCCGCCGCCTTCCAGCGCGACACCGGACGCACCGTCTCGCTGACGTTCGGATCATCGGGCAACTTCTTCCGCCAGATCCAGCAAGGGGCACCTTTCCAGCTCTTCCTGTCGGCGGACGAGCAATATGCCCTTGATCTCGCCAGGGCGGGCAAGACGCAGGGCCCGGGCACGCTGTACGCCGTCGGGCGGCTCGCCCTGGTCGCCCCGAAGGGATCGCCGCTGCGGGTCGACGAGAGGCTGAGCGGGTTGCGCGCCGCGATCGCGCGCGGCCAGATCACCCGGTTCGCGATCGCCAATCCCGAACATGCTCCCTATGGCGACCGCGCGATGGAAGCCCTCAAGCATACCCGTTTGTGGGATGCGCTGTCGGGCAAGCTGGTCCTCGGCGATTCCGTGACGCAGGCCTTCCAGTTCGCCGTCTCCGGCGGCGCGCAGGGCGGGATCGTCGCCTATTCGCTGGTGCGCGATCCGGCCTTTGCGGCACGGACCGACTTCGCGCTGCTTCCCGCTTCGTGGCACCGGCCGCTCCTGCAGCGCATGGTGCTGATCAAGGGGGCCAGTGAAACCGCATCGCGCTTCTATGCCTATATCCAGGGCCCGACCGCGCGGCATATCCTGACGCGATACGGCTTCGCCCTTCCCAACGCCCGGCGCTGACCCGCGCCGTGGACTGGGATGCCCTGCGCCTTTCGCTCCTGCTCGGCGTTCTGACCGTCGCGATCCTGCTGCCGATCGCCCTCTTCGCCGGCCACTGGCTCGCCACCACGCAACGGCGCGGGCGCGTGCTGATCGAAGCGATGCTGACCCTGCCGCTCGTCCTGCCCCCGACGGTAATCGGCTTCTACCTGCTGGTGGGCATGGGACCGCAATCGCCGATCGGGCAGGCCTGGCATCTGCTGTTCGGCGATTCGCTCGTGTTCAGCTTTCGCGGGATCCTGATCGCCTCGGTACTGATCAACCTCCCCTTCGCGATCCAGCCCGCCCAGCGTGCCTTCGAGGCAGTCGGACAAGACCTGCGCGACGCCGCGGCGATGTGCGGCCATTCGCCCTGGCGGCGCTTCTGGCGGATCGAGCTGCCGCTGGCCCGGCCGGGCGTCATCACGGGCGCCGTGTTCGCCTTCGCGCATACGCTGGGCGAGTTCGGCGTCGTGCTGATGGTGGGCGGCTCCATTCCGGGCGAGACGCGGACGCTGGCGCTGTCGATCTACGATCGGGTCCAGGCATTCGACAATGCCGGCGCCGGCCGCATGGCGGCGACCCTGCTGTCGATCTCGATGCTCGCGGTGACGCTGAGCTTCCTGCTCGATGGCCACAGGCGCCGCCGACATGGCTGACGGCCTGTCGATCGCGCTGCGTCAGCCGGGCCCGATCGCGCTCGACGTGGACATTGCGGTGGCGCCGGGGAAGACGCTGGCGCTGGTCGGATCGTCGGGCGCCGGCAAGACGACCGTGCTTCGCGCGATCGCCGGCCTGTATCGGCCACGCCGGGGCCGGGTCGTCTGCAACGGCACCACCTGGCTGGACAGCGATCGGGCGATCGACCTGCCGGCCCAGGCCCGCCGCGCCGGCTTCGTCTTTCAGCATTACGCCCTGTTCCCGCACCTGACCGCGCTGGGCAACGTGATGGAGGCAATGCTGCACCGGCCAAGAGCGGAGCGGCCTGACGCCGCGGCCGCGATGCTCGCCCGCGTCCATCTCGAAGCATATGCTGACCGGCGCCCCGACGCGCTTTCGGGCGGCCAGCAGCAACGGGTCGCCATCGCCCGGGCATTGGCCCGCGATCCCGATGTGCTGCTGCTGGACGAGCCCTTTTCAGCGGTCGACCATCCCACCCGGCGCGCGCTGCACCTGCTGCTGGCCGAGATCAGGGCCTCCTCCCCCGTGCCGATCATTCTGGTGTCGCACGACCTCGAGGATGCCGCGCGATCCGCCGACGAGATCTGCCTCCTGCAGCACGGCCGAAGCGTGGAGATCGGCCCCGCGCGGGCGCTGCTCGACGATCCCGACAGCCGGATCGCCCGCTGGCTGTCGTCTGCGGGCGACGTCGCGATGCCGCAGTGACGGGGGTCCCGGGGCGCGGCTGGATCGGGGTCGCGGGTTCAACATGTCAGGAGGGTTACTGACATTTCCGGCGTTGGCGCGCGGCGATATTCTGGTTGTTTTACAAGGTGATAGCACCACAGCGTGGCGCCTGGGGGTCCGCGGGGCGCGTGTCTGCGCGGCGGTGAACGCAAAAAGGCCCCGATCAGTGCGACCGAGGCTGTTGGTATGTGTTTGGTTGCGGGGAGGCGCATAGGCCGAGTGCGACATTCTTTTTTCGTTCCAGTCTAGCCCACCCTGCCCCGCGTTGCTTTGTGCTTAGACTAAGAGGGAGGGTTGCACTCCATCCCTCGCTCGCGAACCGCCGCACTCAGGCTTTCGCAGGCGAGCAGGATGCCGACGCTGTATCAAAGGAAATTCCGAGAGTATTACGCTGGCGCAATAGCCGCACCGAGCTCCAGTCATCAGGCGCGGACCGCGTCGCATCGACTAGCAGCGGGCCCAGCCTCTGTAGCACGATGCGGGCCTCCAGCCGCGCCAGATTCGCGCCCAGGCAATGCGTCACCCCCGAACCAAAGGCCAAATGCCCGGCATTTGCACGCGCGGGATCAAAGCGATCGGGGTCCGCGAACCGATCCGGATCGCGATTTGCGTCGGCCAACATGAGGTAGACGAGGTCGCCCGACGCGATGTGATGATCACCGATCGCCATATCTTCGGTCGCCACCCGCCCGATGCCGCGCACCGGCCCCTGGAACCGCAGCACCTCCTCGATCACCGCATCGACCGACACCGTTTCGTCGGCCAATTGCCGCGCCGCATTCGGATGATCGATCAGCAACGCGATCGCATTGGCGATCAGATCGCGAGTCGTGGCGCTGCCTGCGTAGAGCAGCATGGTGCCCCAATAGGCGACCAGCGACGCCTCGATCCCTTCGGCTTCGGCGACCTGACGAATCGCATCCACCATCGGCGTGGCGCGCGCCTGGGCAAGCCGGGTGCCGATCCACCGTGATACGGCAGCCTGGGCAAAGCGGGCATGGTGCCGCTCGGGCTCGGTCGATCCGATGTCATGACCACGCGTGATCGCTTCGAACAACGGCCGCAACTGCGCGTGGTCCGTGTCCGGAAGGCCGAGCAGTTCCGCCATGACCGCCACCGGCAGCCGAAAGGCCAAATCGCCTACCACTTCCATGCCGCCGCGCGTCTGCGCTTCGCCCAAGATCCGGTCGATACTGGCTTCGACGAACGCCGTCAGCGTCACCACCCTCTCAGGTCGAAGCTGCTGCGCCAGACGTTGCCACAGCGGACGGACGCGATGCGATCGCTCCCCGGCGGTGGCCTGAGCGACATGCGCCGCCGTATCGCCGACCGCCAGCGGCTTGTGGATCACCAGCCGCGCGTCGTTGAGCGCATCGCGGACATCGCGATAGCGGGTCAGCAGGAGCGGCGATGCGTTCATTCGGGCGTCCGCGCGCTCACCACCACATAGGACAGCACCGGCAGTTCCTCGATATTGCGGACGAACTCGAGCAGCCGGTTGAACGTCGCCGAGTCGATCCGCTGCGTCAGCAGTTCGGCCAGCGCCTTTCCCTTGAAATGCGCGACATAGCCGCGCCAGCTTGCCTCGGTGATGTCCTCGATGACGATATCCGCGAACCCGCACGACTCCCAGAGCGCTCGATAGGTGGCGAGGTCGGGATAGCATTCCTGCCCGCCTAGAACCTTGGGAAACACCCTTGGCTCGCCCTCAAATACCATGT
>CAISGR010000315.1 GCA_903884945.1 uncultured bacterium | reverse complement strand
GTGGCCGCGGTGATAGGCGTCGGAGGCGAGCAGCGGCAGCACCGAGGTGGCCTCGGCGTAGACCATCTGCTCGCAGCTGCTGTCCACCTTTCCCCAGGAGTTCGCCTCCTTGAGGGTGGAGCTGGAGCAGGCCCCGTCGCGGACGTCGGCCACGGTGATCTGGACGGCATACTTGTGCATCGGAACTTCTTTTCCGAGGATCTCGGCGCAGACGACGGTGTCCTGGATGAAGTTCTTCGGCACGCCGCCGCCGATCATCAACAGGCCGGTGGTGCCGGCCTTGATCTTGATGTCGGTCAGCTCGCGGAAATCCGCGATCGCATCGAGCACCATGTAGGGCTTGCCTTCCTTGGCGCGATCGACCTGGTGCTTGACCAGGCCGAAGCCGGCCGAGCTGTCGACGAACGCCGGGCAGAAGATCGGCACGTCATGCTCGTAGGCGAGCTTGACCAGGCTGTTGTCCTTCTTGCCGTTCTCGACGAGATACTTGCCCATCGCGCGGATGAACTCACGGCTCGAATAGGGGCGCGGTTCCAGGCCGTTCGCGATCTCGTAGATCGTGTGGTCGCAATCCTGGAGTTGCTCCTCGTCGATATAGGTATCGTAGATGCGGTCGATCAGCAGTGAGCGCAGGGTATCGTCGTCCGGCACTTCGAGCGCCTGATAATGCTTGTGGCCAAGGCCCTCGAAGAAATCCATGTCGACGATCGACGCGCCGGTCGCGACGACGCCATCGACCATGTTGTTGCGCAGCAATTCGGCATAGAGATCCATGCAGCCACCGGCGGAGGTGGAGCCCGCGATCACCAGGAAGATGGTGCAGTTGGGATCGGCCAGCATCTGGTTGTAGATGTCGGTCGCGCGGCCGAGATCGCGGCTGGTGAAGCTCATCTTCTTCATCGCGTCCACGATCGGGCGCGCGTCGAACTTGGTGATGTCGATATGCTCGACCTGGGTCGAGAGCAGCTCGGCCTTGCGGGTGTCGTTGATGGCTTCGGTCATTGGTTGCTCCATGAATTCCCCTGCCGCTCGCGGGAGGGGGCCAGGGGAGGGCATGTCGCCGCAACCCCAATGAATACAGGCTCTCCCCCGGCCCCTCCCGCATTGCGGGAGGGGGGAGGAAGAGCAGTAGCTGTTGCTAGTTACAGTGTAACGACGTTCGAAGCGACCTCGCGCTCCTCGCCGGTGTACAGCGAGGCCATCGGCTCGTCGGAGACGATCACCGTCTCGTCCGATCCGAAGCCGTTGAACGCCGTGCGCATCGCGCAGCCATAGGCGCCGAGCATGCCGATCTCGATATAGTCGCCGGCGCGCACATCCGCAGGCAGCATGAACGGGCCCGCCATGTGATCCATGTCGTCGCAGGTAGGACCGTAGAAGCTGAACTCCATCAGCTTGGCCCGGCTGTCCGGCTCGCGCAGCAACTCGACCGGGAAGCGCCAGCCGATATGTGCCGCGTCGAACAGCGCGCCATAGGCACCGTCGTTGATGTACAGTTCGTCGCCACGGCGCCGCTCGACGCGCACGACCAGCGAGCTGTACTCGGCGCACAGCGCGCGGCCCGGCTCGCACCACAGCTCGGACGAATAGCTGACCGGCAGGCTTTCGAACGCGCGGTGGATCGTCTCGAAATAGCGATCGAGCGGCGGGGGCTCCATCCCCGGATAGGTCGACGGGAAGCCGCCGCCCACGTCGATGACGTCGACGGTCACCGCCGCATCGACGATCGCCGCGCGGACACGCTCCATGGCGTTGGCATAGGCTTCGGGCGTCATCGCCTGCGAGCCGACATGGAAGCAGATGCCGAGCGCATCGGCCGCCTGGCGGGCCGCGAACAGCAGTGCCTTGGTCTCACCCGGTGCAGCACCGAACTTCGATGCGAGGCTGAGCTTGGAATGCTCGGACGAAACGCGCAGCCGGACGCACAGCGTGAGATCAGGGGCCGAGCGCGTCGCGCGGACGATCTTTTCCAGTTCCTCGATCGAATCGAGCGAGAAGACGCGGACGCCGTGGGTGAAATAGGCCTCCTCGATCGCTTCCTCGGCCTTGACCGGGTGCATGAAGCACAATGTCGCCCCGGGAAGGGTGCGCGAGACGAGCCGCACCTCGGCGATCGAGGCAACGTCGTAATGCGTGATTCCGCTCTCCCACAGGACCTTCAGCAGGCCGGGAGACGGGTTCGCCTTCACCGCATACATCGCGCGACCCGGAAACTTCTCCACGAAGAATCGGGCTGCACGCGATGCTGCGTGCGGACGAATGAGCGTTACCGGCTGAACCGGTCCGTGCTTAGCGATCTCGAAACCGCCGGCGGCGGTCGAAAGGGTGGTCGCTAACCCCAGCGCGCTATGATGCTTGTGCAACTCAAGGGACCTCCAAGTGCCTAATGGCGGACGAAAGCTGCCTTGCGGTTGGAAGTCCCATGGGGCAGCGGGAAGCGCGAAATAGGGTCGACATTCGCGGATGTAAAGCGGAATTGGACCGACGGAGATTTGATGTGACATTTGTGCGACAACCTACCCGGGCCGGCGTCCGGGATGCTGCGGCGAAGATTGCGGCAATCCTGCCGCCGTCGCCGCTGTTCGTCGTCGAAATCCGTGGAATTCCAGTCGCTTTCAAGGCGGAGTCGCTGCAGCCGATCGGCGCGTTCAAATTGCGCGGCGCGTGGCACCGGCTGACGGCGATCGATGACGAATCGCGGGCGAAGGGCGTGGTCGCCTTCTCCTCCGGCAATCATGCGCAGGGCGTCGCCTGGGCGGCGAAGCGGCTGGGCATGCCGGCGGTGATCGTGATGCCGGCCGATGCGCCCAAATCGAAGCGCGACGGTACATTGGCGCTGGGCGCCGAGGTCGTCAGCTATGATCGGGCGACGCAGAGCCGCGAGAGCATCGCCGCGCAACTGGCCGAGGCACGGGGAGCGGTGCTGGTTCCCAGCTTCGACGATCCGTGGATCATCGAGGGACAGGGCAGCGCGGGAATCGAGGCGGCGGCGCAGATGACCGAGCGCGGGCTCGGCGATCCCGTGCAGGTGATCGTCCCGTGCGGTGGCGGCGGCCTTGCCGCCGGGATCGCGCTCGGGCTCCGCGATGCCTTCATGACGGTGGTCGAGCCGGAGGGGTGGGACGATATGCGCCGGTCGCTGGAGGCCGGGTGGATCGAGCCGGTCGGGCCGAATCCCCCGCCGACGGCATGCGACGCGCTGCAGACCCCGCTCGTCTCGCCCCTGACCTTCGATGTGCTGTCGCGGCGCGGCGTGCAGGGCGTGGCGGTCAGCGAGGCGGCGATTCGCACCGCGCAGCGCTGGGCGGCGGAACGGCTGCGGCTGGTGGTGGAACCGGGCGGCGCCGTCGCGCTGGCTGCGCTGCTGGCGGGGAAGGTCGAGGTGACGCCGGGGACGCTCGTGATCCTGTCCGGCGGCAATGTCGACCTTGCAGCCTATGGCGCCGTACTGGCGGGAGACCGATAGGATGGAGAGCTATCTGGGGGCGCTGGGCGGAATCGCGCAGGCAATGTCGGCGCTGGCGCCCGCGCTCGGCATGCTGGCGGTGTTCGCGCTGGTCTTTGGCGGCGTTCGCCTGCTGATCAAGCGTCGCGACCGCCAGAAGGCGGTGCTCATGCTCGTGCTTGCCGTAGTGATCCTCGGCAATGTCGTGGTCGGGACGATGTAGGGCCGGCCCTCTCCCGCATGGGGGAGAGGGCGGTAGCGTCACCGGATCGGCGAGTTCGGGTCGAGCCGCATGTCGAGATATTTGTCCACGCTCCCCATCAGTTCGGGCATTTCATGCTCGAAGAAGTGGTTCGCCTTGGGGATGGTGTCGTGGTGGATGGTGATGTGCTTCTGCGTCCGCAGCTTGTCGACCAGCTTCTGGGTCGCGCTGGGCGTCACGACCTCGTCGGCCTCGCCCTGGATGATGATGCCCGAGGCGGGGCAGGGCGCGAGGAAGGTGAAATCATACATGTTCGCGGGCGGCGCGATCGAGATGAAGCCGCGGATTTCCGGGCGGCGCATCAGGAGCTGCATGCCGATCCAGGCGCCGAAGCTGACGCCGGCGATCCAGGTGGTCGACGCTTCCGGATGGAAGCTCTGCACCCAGTCGAGCGCGCTGGCAGCATCCGACAGTTCGCCGACGCCGTTGTCGAACGTGCCCTGGCTCTTGCCGACGCCGCGGAAATTGAAGCGCAGGGTCGCGAAGCCGCGGCGCTGGAAGGTCTTGTAGAGCTCTTGCACGATGCGGTTGTTCATCGTGCCGCCCGACGACGGATGCGGGTGGAGGATCATCGCGACCGGCGCGCGGGGACGCGGAGCAGGAGCGAAACGGCCTTCGAGGCGGCCGTCGGGACCGGGGAAAATGACTTCTGGCATGTTACCTGCTGACAAAATTCGGTGAGCGCGTGGGACGCGCGGAATTGCGCGCTATATAGGCATGCCGCGCCTCGGCGCAATCATTCTGCCCGGAGACGATAGCCGCTTGGCCGACCGCATCTATCTCGATCATGCCGCGACGACCCCGATATTGCCCGACGCGATGGCTGCGGTTGCCGCGGGAATGGCGCAGTGGGCGAACCCGTCCTCGCCCCATGCCGAGGGCCGGGCCGCGCGCGCGGCGCTCGAACAGGCGCGGGCGCGGATCGCTGCCGCCTATGGCTGGACGGGCGAGACCATCCTCACCAGCGGCGCCAGCGAGTCGCTCGCCATCGCGCTCGGACGGGCGGTCGTCGACCGGCGACTCGTCTCCGCGGTCGAGCATGATTCGGTGATGCGGGCCGCGGCCGATGCGGTGATGCTGCGCGTCGACGCCCAGGGTTCGGTCGACCTGGCGATGCTCGGGCAGGCGGTCGGGCAGCCGGGGCGGGCGCTCGTCGCGGTGCAATGGGCCAATAGCGAAACCGGCGTACGCCAGCGGATCGGCGACATCGCCCGGATCGTCCATGCTGCAGGCGCGCTGCTGCTGGTCGATGCAGCGCAGATGCCGGTCGGGGCGGATCCAGACGTGTCGACGCATGCCGATTTCGTGGCCATCTCCGCGCACAAGCGTGGTGGACCGCCCGGGATCGGCGGGTTGCTGGTGCGCGACTTCGCTACGCTGATCCCGAGCGGCGGGCAGGAGCGGGGCTATCGCCCGGGCACCGAGAACCTGCCCGGGGCGCTCGGCTTCGCGGCGGCGCTGGAGGTGCCCGAAGCGATCGGGCCGCTGGCGGCGCTGCGGTCCATGCTCGATGACGCGATCACGCGCTCCGGCGGCGAGGTCGTCGCGGGCGGGCATCATCGCCATCCGGCGATCGGCGCGTATCGCATGCGCGGGCTGCCGGCCGCGACGCAGTTGATCCGGTTCGACATGGCAGGGATCGCGGTTTCGGCGGGGAGCGCCTGCTCCTCTGGCAGCATGAAACCAAGCCATGTGCTCGGCGCGATGGGCTGGAGCGTCGATGCGTCGCGCGAGGTGGTGCGGGTGAGCTTCGGGCGGAGCACGACCGCAGCGGAGGTCGAGCGCTTCATCGCCGAATGGCGCAGCGTGTCGCGCAGCGCCCGGGCGTTCGCGGCGTGATCTATCTCGACTATCAGGCGACCACGCCGCTCGCGCCCGAGGCGCTCAGGGCGATGCTGCCCTGGCTGGAGAGCCAGCACGCCAATCCGCATTCCCCGCACGCGCCGGGCCGGGCGGCGAAGGCGGCGGTCGAGGTCGCGCGCGACTCGGTGGTCGCCTTGCTGCCGGCGGGCGGATCGGTGAGCTTCACGAGCGGGGCGACCGAGGCGATCAACTGGGCGATCAAGGGCGTTCGCCCGGGTGGTATCGTGACCCTCGCGACCGAGCATGCCGCGACGCTCGATACCGTCGAGGCACTGGAGCGGACGGGCAGGCCCGTCACGATCCTGCCGGTCGGCAGGGATGGGCTGGTCGACCTGGCTGCGGCCCGTGCGGCCATCGGGCCGGGAACCGCGCTGGTCGCGGCGATGCTGGTGAACAACGAGATCGGCGTGATCCAGCCGATCGCCGATCTGGCCGCGATCGCCCATGAGGCCGGGGCGCTGCTGCTGTGCGATGCAGTGCAGGGCTATGGCCGGGTCGCTATTCCGGGGGCCTGCGATCTGGTCGCGATCTCGGCGCACAAGGTTCACGGGCCGAAGGGGATCGGCGCGCTGTGGATCCGGGACGGCGTTTCGATCGAGCCGTTGCTGCATGGCGGCGGGCAGGAGGCGGCGGGGCGATCGGGCACGCTGTCGCCGGCGCTGTGTGCAGGGTTCGGGATGGCGGCGAAGCTCGCGCTCGACCGGCATGAGGACGATGCCGCCCATGTGGCGGTTTTGTGGGAACTGGCGACGGAGCGCCTCGGCGCGGGCTGGACAATCAATGGGTCGGTCGAGCACCGGTATCGGGGCAACCTCAATATCCGCCATGACGGGCTCGATGTCGCGCGGCTGACGTCGGAGCTGCGCGATATCGCCTTTTCCGCCGGATCGGCTTGCGCCAGCGGCTCGGGGCGGCCAAGCCATGTGCTGCGCGCGATCGGGCTGAGCGATGCCCAGGCCCGGTCGAGCATTCGGCTCGGGTTCGGGCGGTATACGACGGAGGAGGAGCTGGTAATCGCGATCGAGCGGATCATGGCGGCGGCTGCCGCTCAGCGGATCGCAGCGTGATGCGGGTTCGCTTCATTCGGATCGACGGGTCGGTCAGCGAGGTCGAGGCAGCGCCCGGCGCGCGGCTCCTCGATGTGGCGCAGGCGGACGGGCAGCCGCTGGAGGGCACGTGCGAGGGGCAGATGGCCTGTTCCACCTGCCATGTGATCGTCGACACGGCGGATTTCGACCGCCTGCCGCGGCCGAGCGAGGACGAGGAAGACATGCTCGATCTCGCTGCCGGGGCCACGCGCACCAGCCGGCTGTCGTGCCAGATCTGGCTCGACGAGACGCTCGACGGACTGACGGTACGGATTCCCGGCGAAGTTCGGAACATGCAGGGCCGTTGATCATTACGCTCCCATGCCCGTTTGGCATGCAGGAGAAGAAACCCATGAAAATTCTGGCTTTGATGGCCGCAGGCCTGATCGGCGCCGCGGCGCTGACCCCCGTGGCAGCAAGCGCGAGCGGCACCGGCCAGCGCGTCGTCACGCACGAGCGGACCGTGGTTCGCCACCAGGAGCGCCACGATCGCTGGCGCTGGAAGACCGTGTGCCGCACGACCTGGAAGAACCATCACCGCACCCGGGTTTGCCGGAAGGTCCGCACCCGCCGGTAAAGCGGGCTTGATCGCGCCGCCCGTCTCCCCCATATGCGCCGCGGGAGTCGGGCGGACGTGGTCGTCGCCAACCCGGTCAGATCCGGAAGGAAGCAGCCGCAACGATTTCGCCGCGGGTCGTTCCGGCTCCCACCCCGCCCAACGAAAGTTTGTCGATCTTCTGGCGTCGCGGACAGCGACCGCCTAGATGGATCGCAATGTCCGACTCCTTCGATCTTGGTGCGCCTGCCCAGCCTGCAAAGGCTGATGTGTATCGCGTGCTTGCCCGCAAATATCGCCCGCAGACCTTTGCCGAACTGATCGGCCAGGATGCGATGGTGACGACGCTCGCCAACGCGATCAAGCGCGGGCGGCTGGCGCATGCCTTCCTGCTGACCGGCGTGCGCGGCGTGGGCAAGACCTCGACCGCGCGACTGATCGCCAAGGCGCTCAACTGCATCGGGCCGGACGGCAATGGCGGCCCGACGATCGATCCGTGCGGTGTGTGCGAGCCGTGCCGGGCGATTGCCGAAGGCCGGCATATCGACGTGATCGAGATGGACGCGGCGAGCCATACCGGCGTGGACGATGTCCGCGAGATCATCGACGCCTCGCGCTATTCCGCGGTCTCGGCGCGGTTCAAGATCTATATCATCGACGAAGTTCACATGCTCTCCAAGAACGCGTTCAACGCGCTGCTCAAGACGCTGGAGGAGCCGCCGGCGCATGTGAAGTTCCTGTTCGCGACGACCGAGGTGAACAAGGTGCCGGTGACGGTGCTGTCGCGCTGCCAGCGGTTCGACCTGCGGCGCATTCCGGCGGAAAAGCTGGCCGACCATTTCGCGCGGGTATCCGAGGCCGAGGGGGTCGAGGCAGAGCCCGAGGCGCTGGCGCTGATCGCGCGGGCAGCTGAAGGATCGGCGCGCGACGGGCTCTCGATCCTCGACCAGGCGATCGCCCATGCCGGGATCGAAGGCGAGGGCGTGAAGGCGGCGGCGGTGCGCGAGATGCTCGGCCTGTCGGATCGCGGCGCCACCCGCGACCTGTTCGGGCTGGTGCTGACCGGCGACGGCCAGGCGGCGCTTGCGGCGCTGCGCCGCCAATATGATTTCGGCGTGGATCCGCTCGGCGTGTTGCGCGCGCTGCTGGAGACGGTTCACGCCACCACCCTCGTCAAGCTCGGTACGGCACCCGAGCCCGGACAGGCGACCGAGGAGCGCGAGGCGCTGGCGGCGTGGGCGGGCAAGCTGTCCTTCGCCTCGTTGCACCGGCTCTGGCAGCTGTTGCTCAAGGGCCATGACGAGGTGGCGCGCGCTGCGTTGCCGATCGAGGCGTGCGAGATGGCGCTGCTGCGGCTGATCCATGCCTCGACCCTGCCCGATCCGGGCGAATTGGCGCGGATGATCGCCAATGGCGGGCCGATCGGCACCATCGCCGCCCCAGCTGCCCCCGCCGCGCGAGCGAATGCCGCGCCGGTGGAAGCGGCGCTGCCCGGCACGCTCGAGGAACTCATCGCCTTTCTCGAGGACAAGGGCGAACAGGGCCTCGCGGTGAAGCTGTCGCGCAGTGCGAGCATCGTTCGCTTCGAGGCACCGGAACTGGTGCTCAGCTCGCTGCGGCCGATCTCGGTCGACCTGGTGCGGGACCTCAACATCGAGCTGAAACGCCTGACCGGCAAGCCGTGGCGCGTGATCACCGAGGATTCGCCCGGCGCGCCTACGCTGAAGGAAGTGGAGGATTCGCGCCGCGAGGCAATGCGCGCGGCGATTCTCGATACGCCTGTGGTCAAGGCAGCGTTCGAGGCGTTTCCGGACGCGGAATTTCCCGAAAGCGAACTTGACCGCCTGATGGCGGCACAACGGAGTAGATGATGAAGAGCATCGAAGACATCATGGCAATGGCGCAGAACGTCCAGGCCGAACTGACCAAGGCGCAGGCCGGCCTCGACGCGATCGAGGTCGAAGGTGCGGCCGGCGGCGGGCTGGTGAAGGTCAAGGCCTCCGCCAAGGGACGGATCATCGGCGTCGATATCGACGAATCGCTACTCGCGGTGAGCGAGAAGCAGATGCTCGAGGACCTGATCGTTGCCGCGTTCAATGACGCCAAGGCGAAGGCCGATGCCGCTTCCAACACCGAAATGTCCAAGATGACGAGCGGCCTGCCGCTGCCGCCGGGCTTCAAGCTGCCCTTCTGAGCGGAACATTCACGATAGTCCTCTCGTTGGTCGGCCAGCAAAACAGGAGGACTTCATGGCCGACGACCGCGTAACCGAGACCCCGCACACCACCGTGATCGAAAAGAGCGGTGGTGGCGGTGCCGCTATCCTGATTGGTCTCGCCTTGCTCATCGCCGTCGTGATCGGCGGCTTCTATCTGATGAACCAGAGCAAGAACGACAATCTCAAGACCGACGCGATCACCAGCGCGGCGAAGGACGTCGGCGACAGCGCGAAGAAGGCCGGAGATGCGGCCGACAAGGCTGCGCAGTAAGCCGGGCGAAGGTCTCTACAGGCCGCGCATAGTCAGCGCAGGCAGGCATCCAGCCCATCGTTGCGGACCACAGCCACGCGCCGCGTGAGCGTGTTGCCGTGGCGGCGGGTAAAGCCGCGGGGCGCGACCGCTGCGCGCTTCTTGGGTTGCGGCAGGATCGCGGCGATGCGGCCGGCTTCGGACGGCGACATGCTCGACGCGTCATGGCCGAAATAGCGCATCGAGCCGGCATTGACGCCATAGGTGCCGATCCCCGTCTCCGCGACGTTGAGATAGACCTCCATGATGCGGCGCTTGCCCCAGAGCGTTTCGATCAGGACGGTGAAATAGGCTTCGAGCGCCTTGCGCGGATAGCCGCCGCCCTGAATCAGGAAGACGTTCTTCGCGGTCTGCTGGCTGATCGTCGAGCCGCCCCGGATGCGGCCGCCGCGCGCGTTGCGCAGATAAGCTCTTTCGATTGCAACGAAATCGAAGCCGTGATGCGTGCAGAAACGCCCGTCCTCGCCCGCAATGGCGGCGCGCGCCATGTTGGGATCGATGCGGGAGAGCGGCATCCAGGACTTGGAGATGCCGTGGCCGCTGACGGCATCGCCGATCATGGTGAGCGTGATGGGCGGCGGCACGAAGCGATAGAGCACCACCATCAGCACCGAGACGATCAGGAATGCACCGATTGCCTTGAAGAACCAGCCGATCGCGCGGCGGAGAAGGGAGCGTTTGCGGGGCATGACGTGCGCAGGTTCCGGAATCGGGAAGGATGCCGGTTTCTGCACCGGTCGGCGTTCGGGTTGAATCGATGCGGGCGGAGCGCCGGGAACCGGTGCTGCTGGGTTCACCCCGAATGCCGATGGCGGCCCCCGCTCGTCGCTCATGATCCGCTTCTAGGACAGCGCTAGGTCAGCGGTAAACCGGCTTGCTGCGCCGAGCGCTCCGATGACTCCCTCGGCGGCGTCGATGCCGGTGGCGAAGGCGCCGTGCGCGGTCGAAAAGTCGGCCGTGGAGCAGGCTTCGCCTGCGAAGAACAGGCGCGCGTCGACCGGCGCTGCGAGCACCGCGCGCTGCGGGGCGGCACCGATCCGGGCGTGGGAGTAGGAGCCATGGATGTAGCGCGCGGTTCGCCAGCGTGTCGCGGCAATGGGCGCGAGGCGCGCGCGCCAGTCACTGCCCAGCAGGCCCACC
This sequence comes from uncultured bacterium, assembly GCA_903884945.1. Classification (GTDB taxonomy): domain Bacteria; phylum Pseudomonadota; class Alphaproteobacteria; order Sphingomonadales; family Sphingomonadaceae; genus Sphingomonas. The sequence continues at coordinate 28,636 of CAISGR010000315.1, read as the reverse complement.
AGTTCGGTGATCGCGAAGTCGGCGGCCGCGTCGTCGCCGCCGTGTTCGAGCGCCTCGGCGCAGTCGCCGCCGAAGAAGCACTCGATCAACGGCCAGCCGAACGGGCCGAGCCGATAGCTGGCGGTGCAGGCACGGTGCGGATTGCCGATGAGGTGGCCGTTCTCGGGCAGCTCGAAGCCTTCGACATGGAGGAAGAGCTTGTCGGCGAGGCCAAGCGGGAGCGCGGCAGCGGCAGCGTGCTTGTCGGGCAGGGGCGGATCGAAGGCGATACGCTCCTCGGCAAGCATGGTGGTAGGCACGCAAAGGATGACATGGCGGGTTTCCAGCGTGCCGCGGCTGGTATCGAGCCTGATCCTCGCTGCGCGGTGGTCGACGCGGCTGACGCGGGTATCAAGGCGTAGCGGTAGGCCCCGGGCATGCCGCGCGACGAGCGTGCCATAGCCTTCCCGGACGGCCCAATTGTCGTCGGTCGCGGCGTCCTCATAGGCGGCCCAGTCATGCAGCGAGACGCGGGCGAGCGGCGCGCCATTGGCATAGCCCGAGATCGCGTCGATCAGCGGGCGCCAGGGATCGTCGGGGGCGAGGAAAGCGGCGAGCGGCTGATCGGGCGCATCGAGCGCTACGCGGGCAGCTTGCTGCCAGCGATCCCATGCCGCGTGGAAGGCGGCCTGCTCGCCAGGCGGGAAGCCGAGATCGCGCCACTGAGTATCCCAGTTGGCGGAGGAGCGATCGATCGCCAGACCGTAATGGTCGGCGAGGGCGGTCCACGGGTTGCGCTTCGCCGAGTGGAGCCAGCCGCAGCCGAGGTCTATGGTTACCTGTTTTGCCGGCGGAGGCTGGGATCCGGCTAGGGCTGGCCCGATACCCGGCCTTCGCCGGGGAAGGGGGACGGTTATGCTCCGGGCACGGCCACCTACCCGATCGCCCGCCTCGACCAGCAGCACATCCAGCCCGGCAGCGTGGAGATGGCGGGTAGCGGCGATGCCGGCCGCGCCGGCGCCGATGACGATCGCGTCAGCGCCAGCCACGGACGGAGCCTCAGGCCGCGACCAGCATCCGCTTGTCGCCGGCGAGGCGCATCATCGCCTTTTGCAGCTTCTCGAAGGCGCGGACCTCGATCTGGCGGACGCGCTCGCGCGACACGCCATAGACCTGGCTCAGTTCCTCGAGCGTCTTGGGATCGTCGGTCAGGCGCCGCTCGGTGAGGATATGCTTCTCGCGCTCGTTGAGATCGGACATGGCCGACTGGAGCATCTCGTGGCGCACATCCGCTTCCTGCGCATCAGCCACGACGGCATCCTGCAGCGGCGCGTCGTCCTGCAGCCAATCCTGCCACTGGCCCTCGCCATCCTCGCGCATCGGCACGTTGAGCGAGGTATCCCCGCCCATCGACATGCGGCGGTTCATGCTGGTGACCTCTTCCTCGGTCACCCCCAGATCCTTGGCGATCTTGGCGAGATGCTCGGGCGACAGATCGCCGTCCTCGAACGCATCGAGCTTGGACTTCATCCGGCGCAGGTTGAAGAACAGCTTCTTCTGCGCGGCGGTGGTGCCCATCTTCACCAGGCTCCACGAGCGCAGGATGAATTCCTGGATCGAGGCGCGAATCCACCACATGGCATAGGTCGCGAGGCGGAAGCCGCGATCGGCCTCGAACTTCTTCACGCCCTGCATCAGGCCGATATTGCCCTCCGAGATCAGCTCGGACACGGGCAGCCCATAGCCGCGATACCCCATCGCGATCTTCGCGACGAGGCGAAGGTGCGAGGTGACGAGCTGCGCCGCCGCATCAGTGTCTCCATGCTCCTCGAAGCGCTTGGCGAGCATATATTCCTGCTCGGGCGCGAGGATCGGAAACTTCTTGATCTCGGACAGGTAGCGATTGAGGCTGGCCTCTCCGCCGAGTGCGGGGATCGTCGCCGGGACGTTGCTGCCGCTTGCCATGATCATATCTCCCTTAACTTGGCACCGTCCCTACTATGAGGCGACAGGCGCTTGAACCTATACGTAGAGTCTATCGAACAGTTCCTGCATGTCCGCAGGCATTTCGCTATCGAATACCAAAGCCGTGCTTTCGACAGGGTGAATGAACCCCAGCCGGGCGGCGTGCAATGCCTGACGATGGAAATGCAGGGTTTCCAGAATGGGCTTGTGGACCGGTTTTGTTCTACCATAAACCGGGTCGCCGAGCAAGGGATTCCCAAGCGAGGCCATGTGCACGCGCACCTGATGGGTGCGCCCCGTCTCGAGCCTGCATTCGACCAGCGCCGCCTCCTTCAAGCGCTCCAGAGTCTTATAGTGCGTCACCGCGCGCTTGCCGTTCGCGACGATCGCGATTTTCTTGCGGTTGGACGGCGAACGGGCGAGCGGGGCATCGACCGTGCCCTCGGACGGCAGCGGCCGGCCGGTGACGATCGCCTTGTAGCGCCGATCGATCGTGTGATCGTGGAACTGCCGCGCCAGCCCTTCGTGCGCGCGATCGGTCTTGGCGGCGACCATCAGCCCCGACGTGTCCTTGTCGATGCGGTGGACGATGCCGGGCCGCGCGACGCCGCCGATGCCGGACAGGCGCCCGGCGCAATGATGGAGCAGCGCATTGACCAGCGTCCCGTCGAGATTGCCGGCGGCAGGGTGGACGACAAGCCCGGCCTGCTTGTTGATCACGATCAAATGATCATCCTCGAACACGATATCGAGCGCGATATCCTGCGCTTCGTTGTGCGCGCGCGTGGGGGCGGGGACCGCGACGGTGAAGACGCTGCCCGCCACTGCCTTGCGCGCCGGATCCCGCGCGAGCGTGCCGGCCGCATCGCTGACCGCGCCCGAGGAGATCAGCGCCTTGAGCCGCTCGCGCGACATGGTCGGCACCGCATCCGCCAGGGCGCGATCGAGACGCCAGCCGCCGGCCTCGTCCGAGATGCGCGCTTCGATGGTGGAAACCCCCCGGTTCATGCCCTAGCGATGTGGGCATGGGGTACGGGATTTCAAGCACTCTCCTGGCGCGACTGCTGACCGAGGCGAGAAATTCCCCGGACGCGGAAGTTTGCGGACTGTTGTTCGGGGACGCGCAGCGGATCGGGGCGGCGCAGGCCTGCGCGAACGTGGCGACGAGCCCGGCGCGGTCGTTCGAGATCGATCCGGCGGCATTGTTCGCGGCGCACCGGCGGGCGCGTGCCGGTGGGCCGGCGCTGATCGGCCATTATCACTCGCACCCCTCGGGCGCGCCGGAGCCGTCGGCGCGGGATGCGGCGCAGGCGATGGGGGACGGGGCGCTGTGGCTGATCCTGACGGCGCGTGCGGCGCGGCTGTGGCGGACCGACCGGGCCGGGGCATTCGAGCCAGTCGCGCTGGAGGTGCAAGACTAACGATGTAAAGCCGGGTCGGACGCGCGAGCACCGACAAGTAAAAGGCGGATTGTGCGTGTCCACGTCTACCCAGGCTTTCGCGGATCCGGGTCGGGAGCGAAAAGAGAAGGGAAATAAGATCGCGCTTCCCTGTACGAAGGGGCGGGAATCGGAAAGTCATTCCGGCACAGTAGGGTGGCATGATATTTTTTCTATACTCGACGAATTATGAGAATCGATTGTAGCGACTGGGCTTCATCCCGGAGCCGGCAGGCGTGCGTGATCGAGTAGGCTGGATGTCTTCGGCGCGGCGAGGTGTGCCGGCGCGGTGGGCGGGGAACTGGTTGCCGGTCGAGCGAGGTGTCCGGTGGGCATGGCGCGAGGGTGCCGGACGGTTGAGAAATATTGAATCGAGGCGGGGGCTGCAGCAGCTTCTCGATGGCGCTCGCAACGAGTGGAATTGCTATCCGGTCGAAGCGGGGGCCGGGAGATCCGTCCAGGAGGAGAAGGTCGCGGCCTGGCCGTGCCAGGTTCCGGCTGCGTCGACGAGCTGCCAGACGGTGGCCTGCTCAATCAGGAAGCGGCGCCCGGATCGCGCGACCCGTATGCCGCGATAATCGGCGATGAAGCCGTCGCGCGCCACCGCGTCGAGCAGGCGCTGGCGCTCGGCCCGGTCGGGGGCCTCGGCCGACAGGCGCGAGGGCAGGGCGACGAAAGTGTCCCACGCATAGCCGAAACGGGCCTGGGCAGTCTTGTTGGCGTAGGTGAAGACCGGGTCGGCGGCAGTGTCGTGCGCGAGCACGGCAAAGGGGGCGTGGTGGTAGAGCCAGCCCGCGCCCCGTCCTTCGGGGACCAGGGGCTTGCCGACCAGGCGCGCATGGCTCGTGGCGAGCAGGTCGAAAAAAGCGGGATCCACGGCGCGGCGTTCGGATGGCATGGTCATGACGGCTGCTTATCGCCGGAGCGGGCGCCGGACGAAAGGGGCGCGCGGCTCAGCCGGTTCCGCAGCGATGCTGGTGGTCCAGCCCATCGCACGCGACCGGGGCCAGCCGCTGGCGCCGCCGACTTGGTTGTGCGGGATGAATAGCGCGGACCACCCAGTTTTGACCGAGCAGATGTCGCCGATCAGCGATTTATCGAGTAGACTGCGCCCCAAGGAGGCCGCGCGGAAAATGGATTCATGCTCACTAAAAGCCGGACCGATCCGCGCTGCCGTTCGTTCGGCCCGGATATGAACAGTCCGGACCTGCGCGGGAACGATCCCGCACCCGCCGCGCCCGCTGCGCGCCATGTCGTCGTGCTGGGCCATCCCAGCCCGGGCAGCTTCAACCATGCGATTGCCGAGCGCTATTGCGCGACGATCCGGGAATGCGGGCAGGAGGTGGTGCTGCGCGATCTCTATGCGCTGGATTTCGACCCGCGGCTGCATGCCGACCGCCGCCCGGGACAGCCGGGCAACCGGCTGGCGGGGGATATCGCGCGCGAGATCGGCATGCTGCGCGAGGCGCAGGCGATCACCCTGGTCTATCCGCTGTGGTTCGGCATGCCGCCCGCGATCATCAAAGGCTATGTCGACCGGGTGCTCGGTGCCGCGCTGACACCACGCGATATCGCGCAGCATGTGCCCGACTCGGTGCTGGACGGCCGGCGCTTCTCGACGCTGTCGACCTCCGCGACGACGCGGCCCTGGCTCGAGGCGCAGGGCCAGTGGCAGGCACTGCACCAGGCGTTCGACCTGTATCTGGTCGCCGTGTTCGGGATGCGCGATGGTGGCCACCGGCATTTCGACGCGATCGTCGATGACCTGGCGGAGGACTATGCCAGCGAGATCCTGCTCGCGGTCGAGGCGGCGGCGCGCACTGCGTGCAGCGAAATCGGGGCTGAACGGCATGCGGCCGTCGTCGCGACGATCATGGACGAGTCGGAAGGATAGGCAGCGGGCAATGGCGCCGCGCGGCCAAGTATTGCGGCGCCCGGGAGCTTCCGGAACCGGTGTCCCTTGCGCACCCGGCGCCATAGCGCCAGAAGAGCCACAGACATTCAGTCCGGAGCGTACCCATTCCATGACCATCAGCCCGGTCGATTTTGCCAGCCTGCTCTGTTCGCGTCTGTGCCACGACCTGCTGAGCCCGGTGGGTGCGTTGAACAACGGGCTGGAACTGCTTGCGGACGAACATGATCCGGAGATGCGCCAGCGCTGCCTGGAACTGCTGAACGAGAGCGCCCGGGCCTCCGCCAACAAGCTGAAATTCTTTCGCCTGGCCTTCGGCGCCGCAGGCGGATTCGGCGAGACGGTCGATTCGCGCGAGGCGCGGGCGGCGATCGAGGGGCTGTTCGGCGAGAATCACCGGGTCAATCTCGGCTGGCTGGTCGAGGATGCGACCCTGCCCAAATCGGCGATCAAGGTGCTGCTCAACCTCGCCCTGATCGCGGGCGACGCGCTGATCCGGGGCGGGCAGCTCGATGTCGGGGCCGAGGCGGTCGATGGACAGGTGGAAATCGTGGTGCGCGCGGACGGCCCGCGCATCGTGCTCGACAATGAACTGCGCACGACCCTGCTCGGCCAGCAGGGCGACACGATGATCACCCCGCGCGCGGCAGCGGCCTATCTGGTGCAGTCGCTGGTCGCCGAGGGCGGGGGAACGGTGCGGATCTCGGAGCCCGAAGAGCCGGTGCTGCTGTTCGGGGCGGCGTTCCGCGCGGGGTGAGCGCGTGCCCGCACGGGGCTGGCGGGCGAAGAAAAGCGGCACATCGCGCCGGAACCGGCCCCAGTTAAACGCCCCCTTAACCAATGTTCGCCATGGGTTGCGCTATATCCGCGCGGGGGCCCATGGACGATCTGCTTCAGGAATTCATTGCCGAGACGCGCGAGACGCTGGAAGCGCTCTCGGGCGAGATCGTCGCGTGGGAAGCATCCCCCGACGATCGCGACCGGCTGGATGCGATCTTCCGCTTCGTCCATACGGTGAAGGGTAGCTGCGGCTTTCTCGATCTGCCGCGGCTCGCCCGGCTCAGCCATGCCGCCGAGGACGTGTTGGCGGCCGTCCGTTCGGGCGAGCGGATTCCCGACACGCGGCTGGTGAATGCGGTGCTCGCGATCGTCGACCGGATCGGCGAGATCGTCGAGGCGATCGATGCGGGCGCGCCGCTCGACGATTCGGGCGAGGACCTGCTGATCGCCGCGCTGGAAGAGGGCGCCGCGGTCACCGCCCAGGCACCGGCCACCATCGCGCTGCGCAGCCCGACGCGCAGCGTGCGGCTCAACGTCGACCTGCTCGACCGGATGATGAGCGGCATGTCCGACATGGTGCTCGCGCGCAACGAACTCGCGCGCCGGCTGCGCGACGACGGCGCCGACCCGACCGTCGAGGCGGCGCTCGAGCGGCTGTCGCTGACGGTCGCCGAAATGCGCGACACGGTGACGCGCACGCGCATGCAGAAGATCGATGCGCTGTTCTCGGCGCTGCCGCGGATGGTGCGCGACACCGCCGCGGAGCTGGGCAAGTCAGTGACGCTGCATATCGACGGCAGCGACGTGGAACTCGATCGCGAGATGATCGAGATGATGCGCGACCCGCTCGTCCATATCGTGCGCAACGCGATCGACCATGGCATCGAGGCGCCGGCCGAACGGCGCGCGCTGGGCAAGCGCGAAAACGGACGGCTGACCGTCGCCGCGCGCCAGTCCGGTAACCAGATCATCATCGAGATCGCCGATGACGGGCGCGGGATCGATACCGAGCGGCTGATCGCCAAGGTCGCCGGAAGCGGCCGGCGCAGCGACAAGGACCTCCGCGCGCTGAGCGAGAAGGGCAAGCTCGACCTGGTCTTCGAGCCGGGGCTGTCGACCAAGGACACCGTGAGCGCGATTTCCGGCCGCGGCGTCGGCATGGACGTGGTGCGCGCCAATGTGGAGCAGATCGGCGGGCGGATCGAGCTCTCCAACGCGCCGGGCAAGGGCCTGCGCCTGGCCATCCATGTGCCGCTGACGCTGTCGATCATCGCGACGATCGGGGTGGGCGTGGGCGACCAGCGCTTCGCCATCTCGCGCCAGGCGATCGAGGAGATCGTGCGGGTCGGCGGCGACGCGATCCGGGTCGACATGCTCGGCGACACGCCCGCCGCGACGGTGCGCGACCGGCGCATGCCGCTGGTCGACCTCGGCGCACTGCTCGGGGTGCACGAGCGCGGCCGGACGGCGGCGATGCTCGTGATCCTCAGCGTGCCGGGCGGCAGCTTCGCGCTGGCGGTGGACTCAGTGCTCGACCATGAGGAACTGGTGATCAAGCCGGCGGCGCCCGCGGTGATGGCGACGGGGGTCTATGCTGGGCAGACATTGCCCGACAGCGGCCTGCCGATGCTGCTGCTCGATTGCGCCGGCGTCGCGACGGTCGCAGGGCTGCAGTTCGGGCGCGAGATCATCCTCGACGAAGCGCCGGAGGAAGCGGCGGCGCCCGAAGTCTCCGCGCTGCTGTTCGACGACCTGGACGGGGCGCGGCGGCTCGTGCCGCTGTCGATCATCGACCGGATCGAACCGGTGGCGGCCGATGCGATCCGCCTGTCCGGCGGGCGGTTGCGGCTGTCGGTCGACGGGCGGATCATCCCGCTCGCGGTGCAGGGCCCGTGGGAGGGACGGCACGCGCTCTCCGTCCTGCGGCTGCGCGACGGCGAGGCCGAGATCGGCTACGCGATCGCCGAGGCGCTCGACATCGTGACCCTGCCCGAAACCATGGTGCCGCCCCGCGAGGCGGGGCCGGTGGCCGGGGTCGTCTCGATCGACGGCGAGCAGGTCGAGGTGCTCGACCTGCACTGGCTGTTCGCGACGCACGGCGCCGAGATCGGCGGGGAGGCGCCGCCGCTGTGCCTGATCAACGGTGCCGAGACGGCGTGGATGAAGACATTCCTGAAGCCGGTGCTCGAAGGGGCCGGATATCGCGTCGCGACCCGGCTGAAGGCCGGCGAGACGGCTGCCGTGGTGCTGACGATGGACGAAGGAGCGCCGCCGGCGCACGGCCATGTGCCGGTCGTCCGGCTGCGCCGCGAGCGCGGCGGTGGCGAGGCTGGCGGGAGCATCTATCGCTACGACCGGGACGGGCTGCTCGCCGCGCTCGCCCGCACGGCGGGAGGCCGGTAATGCCGCAAGCGCCATTGTTCCTGATCGCCCATATCGCCGGCCGCGCGGTCGCGATCGAATCCGGGCAGGTCGAATCGGTCGTGGATATCGGCGCGGTGGTGCCGGTGCCGGGCGCCGACCGGCAGGTGCTCGGCCTCGCCGCGCTGCGGTCGCGCGTCGTGACGGTGATCGACACGCATGCGGCGCTGGGGCTGCCGCCCGCGGAGATCGCCGCGACGCGCGCGGTGATCACCCAGGTGGAGGGCCATCATTATGCGATCATGGTAGATTCGCTCGAGGATGTGGCGCCGTTCGACCTGGCGCCGCTGTCCCCGGGGATCGTGCTCGATCCGGGCTGGCGCGCGACGGGGTGCGGCATCGTCGAACGCGAGGGCGAGCCGATCCTGGCGATCGACTTGCGGGCGCTCGTGCCCGGCCTTGCCGCGATCGCGGCCTGAGGTGCCAGTTAACGCGACGCTCATGGTTTTCCGGCAGACAGGGCCGCTCAACGGGCGGGAACAGGGTGCGAACCGATGAAGACGTGTCTGGTGGTGGACGATTCGAAGGTGATCCGGAAGGTGGCCCGGCACATCCTGGAGACGCTGAACTTCCAGGTCTCCGAGGCCGGTGACGGGCGCGAGGCGCTCGACAGCTGCCTTGCCTCCGCGCCGGACGTCGTCCTGCTCGACTGGAACATGCCGGTGATGAGCGGGATGGATTTCCTCCGGGCGCTGCGCGACAGCGCGGTTTCCCGGCGGCCCAAGGTGGTGTTCTGCACCACGGAGAACGGCATGGCGCATATCCGCGCCGCGATCGAGGCGGGCGCCGACGAATATGTCATGAAGCCGTTCGACCGCGAGACGCTCGAAAGCAAACTCCAGATCGTCGGCATGGCCTGAAAGACCCGGTTCAAGTGTTGCGTGGCTCAACCAAGATCAGCGGCAGGCTCGCCGGGAGCCGCGACCGGCCGCGCATCCTGATCGTGGACGATTCAGTCGTCGCGCGCGCCGTGATCGCGCGGGCGATCGACGGCACCGGCCGGTTCGTCGTGGCCGGCGCGGTGCCGCATGCGAAGGCGGCGCTGGCCTTTCTCGCCACCCAGCATGTCGACGGCATCCTGCTCGACATCGAAATGCCGGGCGTGGACGGGCTGACCGCCCTGCCCGACCTGATCGCGGCGGGCGAGGGCGCCAAGGTGCTGGTGGTATCCTCCGCCTGCAGCGACGGCGCGGCGGCGACGATCGAGGCCCTGTCGCTCGGTGCGGCGGATACGCTGGTCAAGCCGGATATCGGCGACTTTGCGGGGCGCTTCTCGGCGCTGCTCGACGAGAAATTGTCGCGCCTGTTCGAGACGGTGCCGCCTGCGACCACTCCCTCCGCCCGGCCGATTTCCACGGATCGTGCCGCCGGCGGATTCGATATCGTCGCGATCGGTGCCTCTACCGGCGGCATTCATGCGCTCAGCCAGTTGCTGCGCGAGATTCCAGCGAGTTTTCCCTTGCCGATCCTGATCACCCAACACCTGCCCGACAGCTTCATGCCCTATTTCGCCGCGCAGGTAGCGGTGCTCGCCGGCCGGCCGTGCGAGGTCGCGACCGATTCGATGCGGATTCGCCCGGGACGCGTGATCGTCGCCCCCGGCACGGCGCATATCCGCGTGGTTAGCACCAGCGACGGCGCCGCGATCCGGTTGTCGACCGAGCCGGCGAAGAGCGGGTGCATGCCTTCGGTCGATCCGATGTTCGACAGCCTGGCGGAGGTGTTCGGCGCCCGCGCGCTGGGCATCGTGCTGAGCGGCATGGGGCGCGACGGCAGCGAGGGCGCGCAGCGCATCATCGATCGCGGCGGCAGCGTCGTGGTGCAGGACCAGGCGAGCTCGGTCGTGTGGGGCATGCCCGGAGCGATCGCGACCAACGGCACGGCCTGCGCGATCATGCCGCCGACGGAGATCGGCAAGCTGGTGGCCGCGCGGAGGCGTCCGGGATGTTGAGTCCCGCACCGATGTCGCGCCCGAGCGGATCGCTGAACGTCCTCGCGGCGCTGCTCGAATCGCGGACCGGCCAGCAGATCGCGGCCAATCGCGAATGGCGCATCGAAACGGCGCTGAAGCCGCTGATCCGCGAACGCGGGCTCGAGACGCTCGAGGACCTGGTGGGGGAAGTGCTGCGCAACCCGGCGGTCGCCGACCAGGTCGTCGACGCGCTGCTCAACCAGGAGAGCTCGTTCTTCCGCGATGCCGCGGTGCTCGAGATGATCGCCGACGCCGCCGATGCAATGCGCGCCGAGGGGTTGACCCGGCGCGTGCGAATCTGGTCGGCCGGCTGCTCGATCGGGCAGGAGCCGCTGTCGCTGGCGATGCTGTTTTCGGAACGCGACGCCGAATCCGGTGCGCTCGCGCCGGAGATCGTCGCCACCGACGTGTCCGAGGCGGCGCTCGGCCGCGCGCGGGCGGGGCGCTATTCGCAGTTCGAGATCCAGCGCGGCCTGCCGATCCGGCGGATGATGCAATGGTTCGACACGGTGGGCGGCGACTGGGTCGCGAAGCCCGAGCTGGTCCGCCAGATCTCGTTCCGCAAGCTCAACCTCGTCGCGGATCCCCTCCCGATCGGGCGGTTCGACATCATCCTGTGCCGCAACGTGCTGCTGTACCTGTCGCCCGTCCTGCGCCGCCGCGTGTTCGAGCGGCTTGCCGAAGTGGCGCGGCCGGGGGCGCTGCTCGTCCTCGGCGCCGGAGAGACGGTCATCGGCCAGACCGAGGCCTTTCGGCCGAGCCAGCGCTACCGCGGCCTGTACGAGACGAGCGGGGCGATGCCCGACATGAGCGCCGTCGCCGGCTGATCGGCGGTTTACTTTCCGGGAACGGCATCGCAAGCGGCACGCATGGCGCCGACGAACGACACTGGCGGGCAGACCCCGGGGTTCGGCGCGCGCGACATGATCGTCGCGGTGGCGATGAACCTGCTATGGGGCGTCAACATCATCGCGGTGAAGATGGCGGTGACCGCGATCGCGCCGATGACCGCGGGCTTTCTCCGCCAGGCGCTCGTCCTGCTGGTGTGCCTTGGCTCGCTCCGGATCGTGCGCGGCCGGATGGCGGCGCTGAGCGCGCTCGGCATCCTCTCGGGTGGCGCCTTCTACGTCGCGACCAATCTCTCGCTGGCGGTGACGCACAATATCGGCGCGCTGGCGATCGCCGGCCAGCTCGGCGTACCCTTTTCGCTGCTGCTCGCCGTCCTCTTCTTTCATGAGCGGATCCGGCTGCCGCGAATCATCGGCATCGCGCTGTCGATTGCCGGCGTCGCGCTGCTCCTGTTCGATCCCGGGCTGGCCAGCGAACTGCCGGGCCTGGCGCTGACGGCGCTGGCGAGCTTCATCTGGGCGGTCTGCTCGTTGATCCAGCGCCGGCTGATCGGCGTGCCCGTGCTCACCATCTATGCCTGGGTCGGTTTCTGGGGGAGCATCGTCCTCGGCGCGATCGCGCTGGTCGCGGAGCCGGCGGCGATCCGGGCGATCCCGCAGCTGGGACCGGGCACGCTGGGCTGGATCGCCTTTTCGGCGATCGGATCGACGGTGGCGGGGCAGGGGGCGATGTCCTGGCTGCTCCAGCGCCATCCGGTGAGCATCGTCATGCCGCTGACGCTTGCCTCGCCGGTGATCGCGGTCATCGCGACCAGTTGGTATTTCGCAACGCCGCCAACGATGCTTATGCTGGCCGGCGGTGCTATCGCGATGCTGGGTGTCGCGATCGTGACTATCCGCACCGCGCGCGCAGGGGACACGCCATGACCATCATCGAGACGCCGTCACCCAATTTCGACGAGCGCACGCTGGGGATCTCGATGATCGTCCTGCACTATACCGGCATGCAGGATGCACAGTCGGCGATCGACCGGCTGCGCGATCCCGCGGCGAAGGTCTCGGCGCATTATCTGGTCGCCGAGGACGGCACGGTGCTGCGCATGGTCGCGGAGGACAAGCGCGCCTGGCATGCCGGCAAGTCGCGCTGGCGCGGGATCGAGGACGTCAACAGCGCGAGCATCGGCATCGAGATCGTCAATCCGGGCCATGAACTGGGCTATCGGCCCTTCCCGGAGGAGCAGATCGACGCGCTGCTGCCGCTGGTCGCGACCATCAAGGAGCGGTACAGCATCACGCGCGGCAATGTCGTCGGCCATTCCGATATCGCGCCGCTGCGCAAGCAGGATCCGGGCGAGCTGTTCCCCTGGAACCGCCTGGCCAAGCTGCGGCTGGCCTTGCCGCGGCCGACGCGCAACCTCATGGACCCGATGTGGAGCGATGCCGGGTTCCTGATCGCGCTGGAGCGGTTCGGCTATGACGTGTCAGACAAGCTCGCCGCCGTCGTCGCCTTCCAGCGCCGCTTTCGCCCCGACCTGATCGATGGCGAGATCGACGGGGAGTGCCGCTCGATCCTGCTCGCGCTGCTGCTGCCCAAGCCGACCGGCGACGACTGAGCGCGCGCAGCCAGGAAGATCCGAAATGGCTGTTCGTGGCCTAGCGTATTGATTCCCTGAAGGTCTATGCTGGATCCTGCCGTCGCGGGCGGGCGCGACGCGGGGCAGCATGAAACCGGGGGAACGGCTCGTGAAATCTCTACTGCGCAGGGTGCTGTCGATTGGTGCCGTGCTTGCGATCCTGCTGTCGATCGGCGGTGAAGCGACGGCTGCGCCGGAGCCCGTGGAGGTCTATGGCAACCTTCCCGGCTTCGAGATGGCGGCGATGTCGCCATCGGGCGACCGGGTGGCGATCATCGGCGTTGCGGCCGATGCCCGGCGGCTGATCGTGGTCGACAAGAATGGTGGCCTGCTGGCCGCGACTGCGCTCGGCGACCAGAAGTTCCGCCAGATCCTCTGGGCGGGCGAGGACAAGATCCTGCTGCGGTACAGCCAGACCGTCGACCTCGGTATCGATTTCACGGCGGACAAGGCGGAATTGTCCACGATGCTGGTGGTGTCGCTCAAGGGCGAAAAGCCGTGGGCGGTGTTCGACAAGACGCGCAATATCACCGGCGGAATCCGTGGCTTCTACGGCGTGCTTGAGCGCGGCGGGCACTGGTACGGCTATTTCGGGGGCATCACGCTGACCGAAAACGGGCGGGCCGATGCCTTTCTGGAAAGCACCCTGCCCGAACTCTACGAAGTCGACTTGGAAACGCGCAGGGCCACGCGGATCGCGCGCCGGACGGGGGAGGGGGGTGATCGCTCCTGGCTGGTCGGCCCGGACGGCAAAGTGGCGGCGACGCTCGATTTCGCCTCGCAATCGGGGAAGTGGACGATCGACAATGCCGGCGGGCAGACGATCGCCTCAGGCAAGAGCGCTCTTGGCGGGATCGAATTGATCAGCCTGGGGCGGACTCCCGGCACCATCGTCTATTCAGTGACCGACGACGTGACCGGTGAGGCGCGCTGGTTCGAGATCGCCGCTGCCGGCGGTCCGGCGACCGAGATCCTGAAGGACGTGGCGATCACCGGCATCCATGTCGACGAGCGAAGCCGCCAGCTGATCGGGTACACGCAGGACGGCGACATCCCCGAGGATCATTTCTTCGATAGCCGCCTGGAGAAGGCGGTGGCCGGCACGCGACGGGCCTTTCCGGGGCTTACGGCGGAACTGATCGACTGGAGCAGCGATTTCGAGCGCCTGATCGTGAAGACCGAGGGCGTGGGCGATCCGCAGACCTGGTGGAAGGTCGGCATCAAGACCGGGGTGGCCGAGCCGCTGGGCGTCTCCTACCCGATGCCACTCGATCATGTCGGGCCGATGCGGATCGTACGGTACAAGGCAGCCGACGGCCTGGATATCGCCGGCGTGCTGACCTTGCCCCCCGGTCGCAAGCCGGTGAATCTTCCGGTCATCGTCTTTCCGCACGGCGGGCCGAGCGCGCGCGACTATCCCGGCTTCGACTGGTGGGCGCAGGCCTTTGCCGCGCGCGGCTATGCCGTGTTCCAGCCCAATTTCCGCGGATCGACGGGCTATGGCGCGGCATTCCAGATGGCCGGCAATGGCGAGTGGGGCCGCAAGATGCAGAGCGACATCTCCGACGGGCTGAAGGATCTGGTTCGCCAGGGCATCGTCGATCCGAAGCGTGCCTGCATCATGGGGGCCAGCTATGGTGGCTATGCGGCACTTGCCGGGGTCACGTTGCAACAGGGGCTATATCGTTGCGCGGTCGCGGTGGCGGGCGTCAGCGACGTGCAGCGGATGTACGATACCGATGTCTTTCGAAGCGGCCATGATCCGGCGCTGATCCGCGGCCTCAAGGCCGAGATCGGCTCGGGCCGGGCGCTCAGGGATGTCTCGCCGGTTCGCTTTGCCGATCGTGCCGACGCGCCGATCCTCCTGATCCACGGCAAGGACGACACGGTCGTCCTGTATGAGCAAAGCAGCGCCATGGCGCGTGCCCTGAAGAATGCCGGCAAGCCGGTGGAGTTCGTCACCCTGCCGGGGGAGGATCACTGGCTATCCAAGGGCGCCACGCGGCTGGCGATGCTGAAGGCGGCGCTCGATTTCGTCGCGCGCCATAACCCGCCCGACCCGGCACCGCCGAGCGGCCCGGGCGCGGCGACGGAATGACTACCCCCCGCCGCCAACTCCGGCTAGAGGGGGCGCGCCAGAGGGTCGGGCGGCCGCGTCGCATGCAAGTGCGCCGAGGAAAGTCCGGGCTCCGCGAAACGACGGTGCCGGGTAACGCCCGGCGGGGGCGACCCCAGGGAAAGTGCCACAGAGAGCAGACGGCGAAGGCTTCGGCCCCGCCACGGTGAAAGGGTGCGGCAAGAGCGCACCGCGCGACTGGTAACAGGAGCGGCACGGCAAACCCCACCGGGAGCAAGACCGAATAGGGGCGGCACATGGGCTTCGTTTCAGCTCGTCGCCCGGGTTGGTTGCTTGAGCCCGCATGCAAATGCGGGCCTAGAGGAATGGTCGCCTATCCCTTGCCGGGTTTCCGGATGGGGTGGACAGAACCCGGCTTACAGACCCTCTGGCGTTTTTCTTCGTGGCTGATGGCATTTGCGCCGCGGCGCAACTAGATGGAGCCATATGGCGCGTTCTTCCTCCCGATCGGTCGACTGGGGCTTTCCCCGCTGGCGCGGCTATGGCGCCGGCAGCGAGGCGACCACGGTGCGCCTGTGCGACCGGCATGGCTGCGATGCGCCGGGCAATTGCCCCGCACCAAAATCGCCCAATTCGCCGGAACGCTGGTATTTCTGCCAGGATCACGCCGCCGAATATAATCGCGGCTGGAATTATTTCGAGGGACTGACCGCGGAGGAGGCCGCCGAACGCGAGGCCGCCGAACGCCGCACTTCGGACGGCTATGCCGAATCCAAGCATCATGGCTGGGCCGGCCCCGGCGACGGCAGCCGCTCGCGCGACGAGATGCGCGCGCTCGAAGTGCTGGAACTGGAAGCCGATGCGGATTTCGAGGCGGTGCGCGTCGCCTGGCGGCGGCTGGCTAAATCCTGCCATCCCGATGTCCGCCCCGGCGACAAGGATGCGGCCCTGCGCTTCCAGGCGATCCAGGCGGCCTATGACGTGCTGCGCGTGGCCGAGGATGCGCGGCAATGGAAGCCGACTGCTTGAAATCGGTCAAATCCGATTGGTCGAACACGCTGCTGGTCTGCAAGAAATGCTCGAAGAATCTCGGCGGCGGCTTCGGGCCCAAGGGGCGCACGCCGCTCGCCAAGGCGCTGCGTCAGCAGCTTGACCTGAAAAAGGGGCGCAAGAGCAGGGTGGAGATCGTCGAGGTCAAATGCCTGGGCGTGTGCCCGCGCGGCGCGGTTACGGTCGTGAACGGCAAGGCGCCGGGCGAGTGGTCGCTGGTCAAGGCCGGCGCCGACCTGGACGCGATCGCAGCAGGTCTCGGCCTGGCGGCCAAAACCTAGGCCGATATAGCAAAGGGGGGCGATCAGGCCGCTGCGTATCGCACGGCCGTCTCGCGGATCAGGGCGATCATGTTCGGGATGCCCTGCGTCCGGTTCGAGCTGAGCTGGTTCTTCAGGTCGAAGGGGGCGAGGGCATCGGCGATGTCGATGGCGAGGATTTCGGCGGGCTGCCTGTCCTGCACCGTCAGGAGGACCAGGGCGATGATGCCCTTGGTGATGGCGGCGTTGGAGTCCGCCAGGAAATGGAGCGCCCCGTCGTCGCGGACCGTGGGATAGACCCATACGGAGGCGGAGCATCCCCGAACCAAAGTCGCGTCGGTCTTTAGGGCGTCGGGCATCGGCTCCAGGTCCCGGCCCAGGTCGATCAGGAGGCGATAACGGTCGTCACCGTCGAGGAAACTATATTCGTCCAGGATGTCTGCGAGGCTTTGCATGCCCCGCCCGCTAGCCGGGTGGACCCTAGAGGTCCACCCCGGCCGCGATCGCCTCGAGCTTGCGGATGCGTTCCTTGAGGTCGGCGATCTCGATACGGGCGCTCGCATTGGGCATCGCCGGGGCGGCGTTCATGTCGCCCATGGCGTGGAGTTCCTGGTGCTTCAGCGCCAGCCAGCCGCGCCAGCCGGTGAGGGCGGCGAAAGTCAGCATGCCGAGGCCGGCGAGCCCGGCGCTGGCCATGATCATATAGAAGTTCGGGTCGGTCATGATCCCTGCTCCCTCGTTCACGTGCGGTCGCGGAGCTTCTCGATCTCGCGATCGAGGCGGGCGCCGCTGTCGTTGTTGTCGGTGGCGAGCCGTTCGAGGACCGCAAGGCGCTCCTTCATGGCCCGGAGTTCTTCGTGCAGGCGCTGGTTTTCCGCCTGGGTCGCGGCATCGTCGCGAAGGGGGAAGTCATTGCCGTGCCGGTCGCGGCCGATGCCGTACCGAGCCCGGAGGACGCTGCCGATCGTCGCGATGACGACGATGGCGACGACCATTTCGAAGGGGTTCATTGGTTCAACTCCCTATACTCTGTTTCGTTGGACGAGATCGTCAGAGCGCCTGGCGGGCGGCCTCGCGCTGGAGGCGGCGGCGCGGCCGATCGACCCGCTCGCAAAGGTAAGTGGCAACGCCGGCGATGATCGCCATCACGGCCATGAAGATAAGCATGGTACAAGTCCTTCTATTCAAATCAGTTGAGCGGGGGCTGCTCGCGAAGCTTCTCGATCTCGTCGGCGACATCGATGCCGCGGTCCGTGACGATGCGCTCCAGGACGCGAACCCGTTGTTCGAGGCTGCCGGTCCGGGACGCATATTGCGCCGCCTTCTCGGCAATCATTTTCGCTTCCAGTTCCATCCGCTTCTCGCGGTGCGCGAGCCAGGGCCGGATGATCGTGCTTCCGGTCACTGCGACGAGACCAACGGATATCGCCAGGATCGGGATGAAGAAGATGATATTGGGGCCCATCTCGATACTCCTCAGTCGCGCGAGCGAAGTGCTTCAATTTCCCGCGACGTGCGCTCCGCGGGGTCAGTGGCGATGCGTTCGAGGACTGCGATCCGCTCCTCGAGCCGGGAAACCTGCCCCACCAGCCGCTCGTTTTCGGACGAGAGAAGGTGGATCTTGCGGTCGGCATCCTGATTCGCGTCGCCTCGGCGGTACCGGGCACGATCCTCGATGGGGTAGCCGTGCCGTGCCCTGACCCACATCCGGGCGATGCCGCCGAAGGTCACGATCGCGATCATCGCCAGAACGAAAACCTGACCATGGTTCATTTCAACTCTCCTGAAGCCCGGCTCAGCGCAGGGCGTCGATTTCCCGGGCCGTGCGCTCGGCGGGATCGGTGGCGATGCGTTCCAGCACCGCGATCCGCTCCTCGAGGCGGCTGATCTGGCCGGCCTGGCGCTCGTTTTCGTTGGTCAGCAACTCGATCGTCCGGGCGGCGGTCGGATCGCTCCGGGTCACCGGATTGCCCTTCTCGTCTTCCAGCGGATAGCCGTGCTTCGCGCGGATCCAGGTGGTGGCGACCCAGGCGAGGGGGCTCATTGCCACTGCGGTCACCGGAATGAGAACTCCGAGGTTGTCCATGTCGTAACTCCCTGTTCGACCCCGCGTCTCAGCGCAGGCTGTCGATCTCGTCGGCGAGGCGGCTGTTGCGGCTGGTGTACATCATTTCGATGTCGGCGAGCCGGCGGTCGATGTCGCGGAACTTGGAGCGGACCTCAGCGGTCGAGCGCTTCGGGTTCGAGCGGACACCCTGCCAGAATTTCGCGTCCTCGGGCGTGTCGTAGAGGCCGAGCGGCTTCGCCGTAGCCATCCAGGCGACCAGCCAATAAGCGATGAGCGTCCAGGGAAAACCACCGGCGATGGTGAGCAGGACGGCGCCGACGCGGACCCAGGTGACATCGACACCGGTGTAGTCGGCGATCCCCGAACAGACGCCCAGCCATTTGCTGTTCTGCTTGTCGAGGTAGAATTTGGTGCGGCTTGCAGACATTTCAGTTCCTCCGCGTAAGATCGTAATCGGTTGGGTGGGCGGCCGGCGTGCCCGGCTTCCAGTCGGGGTGGTCGGCGGCAACGATGCGCTCGACCGTGTTGAGGCGATCCTCGAGCCGGCGCGCCAGATAGTGGAGCTCGTCCAGCAGGTTCTCGTCCTCCTGCGTGATCTTCGGTGCCTGCTTCCACTTGGTGACGTAGTGCAGGATCACCCAGGGCATGCCGATGAACAGGATGCCGCAGACGAACACCGGTATCAGGAAGTCGTTCATCTCAAGCGTCCTTCGCCGTGCCGGCCGCGCGAGCCTTCATCGCGGCCAGTTCGGCCTCGACCTTCTCGCTGGCCCGCAACTCGGCGATCTCCTCCTCGAGGCTCTTCGCAGGGGCGCCCATCCCGGCCACCTCGGCGCGGCCCTCGGCCATGTCGACGCGGCGTTCCATGATCTCGAAACGCGAGAAGGCATCCTGGATCTTCGGGCCGGCATACATCTCGCGCAGCCTGAAGCGATTCTGCGCCGTCTCGAGCCGGGTGACGATCGAGTTCTGGCGGGTGCGCGCCTCGCGCAGCTTGGTCTGCAGCTTGTTGATATCTTCTTCCGAGGCCTTCAGCGCGTCGTCGAGGACAGTGATCTCACCACCCAGCTGGCTCGCCATGTCGGCGGCCTTCTGCTTCTCGACCAGTGCGGCCTTGGCGAGGTCCTCGCGACCCTTGGACAGCGCCAGCTCGGCCTTCTCGGTCCAGCTTTCCTGGAGCGTTTCGAGCTTCGCGATGTGGCGGCGCATCTCCTTCTGGTCGGCGATGGTGCGCGCGGCGGACGCGCGGACCTCGACCAGGGTTTCCTCCATCTCGAGGATGATCATGCGGATCATCTTGGCGGGGTCTTCCGCCTTGTCGAGCAGGTCGGTGAAGTTGGCGGCAATGATGTCGCGGGTTCGGGAGAAAATGCCCATCTCGAAAACTCTCCTAATCGGTACGCTGGATACAGGGTGGGGAATGGGGTGCCGGAGCGGTGCAAGGGATTACCGCCCCGGCGCGCCGCCCGGGGTTCAGGCGGCGGTCTGAGTGAAGAGAACCGCCGGGGCGGCCTGAGCCGGCGCAACCGCGCCGAGCAGGAAGGTGGAGCCGAGGACGATCGCGCAGGCGACGGCGGCAACGGTGTGGCGGATGTCGCCGGCTTTGTAGTTGTTGTTCATGGGTAACTCCCTTATTCGATTGAACCTGATGCCCTGTCGGGCAGATGCACGGTGCTTTGCAGGGAGCGTGCCAATTCGAAAAAGCACGGGTTTCCGCCAGTTTTTCCTGAACGCGCGATGAACCTGCGGGAAATATCTTGCCAAGCCTTGGGAATTTACGCCAAAGCTTGGGTATGGATCGCACGACACAGGTCATAGGCCAATCGAACGTCTTTCTAGAGACGCTGGAGCGGGCTAGCCGGGCGGCTGCGCTCGACCGTCCGGTGCTCGTGATCGGCGAGCGCGGCACCGGCAAGGAACTGGTGGCCGAGCGACTGCATCGCCTGTCGCCGCGCTGGGACCAGCCATTGGTTGTCATGAACTGCGCCGCCCTGCCGGAGACGCTGATCGAGGCAGAATTGTTCGGGCATGAGGCCGGCGCCTTTACCGGCGCGACCAAGGCGCGGGTTGGGCGGTTCGAGGAAGCGCATGGCGGGACCCTGTTCCTCGACGAACTGGGCACGCTCTCGATGGGCGCGCAGGAGCGGCTGCTGCGCGCGGTCGAATATGGCGAGATCACGCGGATCGGGTCGTCGCGGCCGCTGCGCGTCGATGTCCGGATCGTGGCGGCGACCAACGAGAATTTGCCCGACAAGGTCGCGCGACACCAGTTCAGGGCCGATCTGCTCGACCGGCTGTCGTTCGAGGTGGTGACGTTGCCGCCGTTGCGGGCGCGCCCGGGCGACGTGCTGGTGCTGGCCGAGCATTTCGGGCGGCGCATGGCTTCGGAACTGGGCCGCGAGGACTGGCCGGGCTTCAGCCGCGAGGCAATGGCGACGCTCGTCGAGTATCAATGGCCGGGCAATGTGCGCGAACTGCGCAACGTGGTCGAGCGCGCGGTCTATCGCTGGGAGCAATATGGACCGATCGAGACGATCGAGTTCGATCCGTTTCAGTCGCCCTACCGGCCGGTTTCAACGGGGGCGCCGATCGTGCCGCCCGTATCGGCCGTGGTGCCGGAGACCGTTGCGGCAGCGGCCGTGCCGGAAGAGCGCGACGCGGAAGAGGGCGGTGGCGATTTCAAGAGCCGGATCGCCCGGTTCGAGTGCGAATTGCTGACAAAGGCGCTGGCGGAGCATCGTTTCAACCAGCGCGCGACCGCGGAAGGCCTGGGCCTCAGCTACGACCAGTTGCGGCACGCGCTGAAGCGGCACGGACTGATCTCGGCGGGGGCGTAAAGGCGTCTCCGCAAAGACCGGCGGAGCGGTGCCTGCACGCGCAATTTCCGTCCGGCGGCATTCGAAGTGCCGAATCGGTTGCGTAACAAGATCAACGGACCCATTTCACCCCGGCAGGCGTTTCCGCAACGTTTCCTGACGCCGTTTCCAAGGAGGATTATCCATGGCTTTCGAACTTCCTACATTGCCTTATGCGAAGGACGCACTGGCGCCCACCATGTCCGCGGAGACGCTGGATTTCCATTACGGCAAGCATCACAAGGCCTATGTCGACAAGACCAACCTCCTGGCCCCCGATGCCGGACTTGGCGACGCCAAGCTCTCCGAGGTAATCCGGCAGGCCAAGGCGACGGGCAACAAGGGCCTGTTCAACAATTCGGCCCAGATCTGGAATCACAGCTTCTTCTGGCAGAGCCTCACGCCCGATGCGCAGGCACCGTCGGGTAAGCTGGCCCAGCTGATCAACGACGGGTTCGGATCGACCGAGGCGCTGGTCAAGAAACTGATCGAGGAATCGGTCAACCATTTCGCAAGCGGCTGGGGCTGGCTGATCCTCGACGGTGACGCGCTCAAGGTCACGTCGCTGCATGATGCGGACTCGCCGGTCGCTTATGAGGGCATGAAGCCGCTGCTCACGATCGACGTGTGGGAGCATGCTTATTATATCGACTATCGCAATGCGCGCCCGGGCTATCTCGAGGCGGTCACCAGCAAGCTGCTGAACTGGGATTTCGCCGCGCAGAACCTCGACGGCAACGGCGTCAGCCGGGCCGACCAGGGCTGATCCGCAAGGCTATCAGAAACCATCGGCATGCAATGTCCCATCCCCGCTTGCGCGGGGATGGGATTTTTCTTGCTCAGCCTTCCGGCGGGATCGGTGGGATCGGCGGTTCCTGGCCGGTATTGAGGCCATGTTTCATCAGCATCGGCACGTTCGCGATGGCGAAGACAAGGGTGAGGGGGATCGCACCCCAGAGCTTGAAGGCGACCCAGAAATCGGTGGTGCTGTGGCGCCACACGATTTCGTTCAGCACCGCCATGAAGACGAAGAAGATCGTCCAGTTGATCGTCAGCTTGCGCCAGCCTTCCTCGGTCAGGCCCGGATAGGCGGCTTCGAGCAGCGACTGGAGCAACGGCCGCCCCGTCGCGAGGCCGAAGGCGAGGACCGCGGCGAAGCTGGCATAGACGAAGGTCGGCTTGATCTTGATGAAGGTCTCGTCGTGAAAGTAGAGCGTGGCGCCGCCGAACACGAGCACCAGCGTTCCCGTCATCCACAGCATCGGCGAGATGCGCCCGGTCTTCCAGCGCGAGACGACCATCGCGGCGGCGCTCGCGACCATGAAGGCAGCGGTCGCCGCGAGCAGGCGCGCGATCTGCGGGCCGTGGGTAACGAAATTGACCACGAAGAACACGGCAAGCGGTGCGATATCGATCGCGAGACGCAGTCCGGGGCCGATCGGCGGATTTTTGGGTTTACTGGCCATGCCGCCCCCCTTCCACGCCTGCGATGATCCGCGCAACCTCGTTCGCATCGAAGGGGCGCAGATCGCCCATGCCCTCGCCCACGCCGATGGCATGGATCGGCAGGCCGTATTTCTCCGCTGCGGCGACGAGAACGCCGCCGCGCGCGGTGCCGTCCAGCTTGGTCATGATCAGGCCGGTGACGCCGGCGAACTCCTTGAACACCTCGATCTGGTTGAGCGCGTTCTGGCCGGTGGTGGCGTCGAGCACGAGCAGGATGTCGTGCGGCGATTCCGGGTTGATCCGGCCGAGCACGCGGCGGATCTTGGATAGCTCGTCCATGAGCTCGCGCTTGTTCTGCAGGCGCCCGGCGGTGTCGACGATCAGCACGTCGATGCCGGTCGCAGTCGCCTGCTTGACTGCCTCATAGACGATCCCGGCGGCGTCGCCGCCTTCCTTGCCCGAGACGATCGGGACGCCGACCCGGCCGGCCCAGGTGGCGAGCTGGCCGATCGCGGCGGCGCGGAAGGTGTCACCGGCGGCGAGCATCACGCCGTAATCCTGCTCCATCAGCCAGTGCGCGAGCTTCGCGATGGTGGTGGTCTTGCCCGAGCCATTGACGCCGATGACGAGGATCACCTGCGGGCGTGGGAAGGCGGCGATCTCGAGCGGCCGGGCGACCTTCGCCAGCACCTTCTCGATCTCCTCGGCCACAATCAGGCGGATACCGAGCTCTTCCATGTTGCGCTCGAAGCTGCCCTCGGCGAGGCGGGCGCGAATCCGCGCCGCGGTCTCGGGGCCGAGATCGGAAGCGATCAGCGCCTCCTCGATCTCGTCGAGCGTCGCCTCGTCGAGCCGCGCGGTGCCAAGGCCCGCGAGATTGCCGAGCAGGCGATCCGACGTGCGCTTGAAGCCGCCGAGCAGTTTGTCGTGCCAGCTTGTCTTGGTGGTCATGCAGGAGTTCCGGTGAGAATGGACCCGGCCGTGCCGGTAACGAGGATCGACTGAACTGCCCCGATATGGGGGCGCTCCGGGAGCGGCCAGCGCAGCTCGGCAAAGGCCGGTGCATGGCCGCGATCGCCGGGGCGCTCGACCAGCACCGCCTGGGTCGTGCCGACCAGGCTGGACAGCCACGCGGTACGGCGCGCCACGCCGGCCTGGCGCAGCAGCGCGGCACGGCGCTTGCGGATCTCGGGCTCGACCTGCGGCATGCGCGCGGCCGGCGTGGCGTCGCGCGGGGAATAGGGGAAGATGTGCGCGTGGACGATGTCGCAATCGTCGATGAGCCCGAGCGTGTTGCGGAACATGGCCTCGGTCTCGGTCGGGAAGCCGGCGATCAGATCTGCACCGATCGCGATTTCGGGGCGCGCAGCCTTGAGGCGCTCCACCACGCGGACGCTCTCGGCGCGGCTGTGACGGCGCTTCATCCGCTTGAGGATCATGTCGTCCCCCGCCTGGAGCGAGAGATGGACATGCGGCATCATCCGCGGCTCGCCCGTCAGCAACTCGAACAGCTGATCGTCGATCTCGATCGAATCGAGCGAAGAAAGGCGCAGCCGCTCGAGTTCGGGCACGTGGCGCAGGATCCGCTCGACCAGTGCGCCGAGGCGCGGAGCGCCGGGGAGGTCGGGGCCATAGCTGGTCAGGTCGACGCCGGTGAGCACGACCTCGCGGTGTCCGGAAGCGACCAGTGTCCGGATCCGGTCGATCACGCCACCGGCCGGAACCGAGCGGCTGTTGCCGCGCCCGAACGGGATCGTGCAGAAGGTGCAGCGATGGTCGCAGCCATTCTGGACCTCGACAAAGGCCCGGGCATGGGCGCCGAAGGCGACGGCGAGGTGTGGGGCGGTTTTGCGCACCTGCATGATATCGCCGACGAGCAGCGCGTCCTCCGCCTGCCAGGCGGCAGGCAGCAGCTTCTCGGCATTGCCGATGACCCGGTCGACCTCGGGCATCGCGGCGAAGCCGTGCGGATCGATCTGCGCGGCGCAGCCCGTCACGACGATCTCGGCACCCGGGCGGTCGCGGCGGGCGCGGCGGATCGCGGTGCGGGTTTCGCGCACCGCGCCGTTGGTGACCGCGCAGCTGTTGACCACGACCATGTCGCGCCCGCCGACGAGCGACCGGATCGTTTCGCTTTCCGCGATGTTCAGGCGGCAGCCCAGGCTGATAATGTCGGGCTCAGCCACGGAGGCGACCGGAAGGGTGGAACATGCGCGGTGATCTAGGGGTGGGCTCGGACGAAGTCCATGACAAGGCGCGCGCGGTGCTCGACTTCTGGTTCGACGCAGTGCCCGCCGAGAAGCGATTCGCGCGCGATGCGGCGCTCGACCGGACGATCGCCGTGCGCTTCGAGGAGGATCGCAAGGCGGTCCTGGCCAGTGGGGCGGCGGGCTGGCGGGGCGACGCGGAAACGCTGCTGGCGGCGGTGATCCTGCTCGACCAGTTTTCCCGCAACGCGCATCGGGGCGTGGCCGAAGCCTTTGCCGGCGATGCGCTGGCCGTGGCGCTGACGAGGGAGGCGATCGATCGTGGGTGGGACATGGCGATCGCGCCGGTGCGGCGTGCCTTTCTCTATATGCCGCTGATGCATGCCGAGGATCGCGAGATCCAGGCGCTCAGCCTTGCCTGTTTCGAGCGGCTCGGGGATCTCGAAAACCTGCACTATGCCCGCGAGCATGCCGCGGTGATGGCGCGCTTCGGTCGGTTCCCATCGCGCAACGATGCGCTCGGGCGCGTCTCCACGCCGGAGGAAGTGGGCTATCTCAGCCAGCCAGGCGCCGGCTGGTAGGCGTTTCCGGGGTGGCCTCGGCGGCCGGAGACTGAAGCAGCAGGCGTTTCTCGGCCAGCAGGCGGCGAGTGTTCGTGATGCTCATCGGCCGGCCATAGAGATAGCCCTGGCCCTTGGAGCAGCCGAGCGTGCGCAGCCGCTCCTCGATCGAGGCGTCTTCGATCCCCTCCGCGGTGATCGGGAGGTTGAGGCTGTCGCCGAGCCGGGTGATCGCGTTGACGATCGCGGCGCTTTCCGCATTCTCGTTGATCGACATGATGAAGCTCTTGTCGATCTTGATCCGGTCGAACGGCAGCGCGCGCAGATGGGCGAGCGAGGAATAGCCGGTACCGAAATCGTCGAGCGCGAGGCGGATGCCCTGGTTCTTGAGGCTGCCGACGATCGACTGGGCGAGCGCGAGATTGTCGAACAGCGAGGTCTCGGTGATCTCGATCTCCAGCCGGGTGGCGGGAAAGCCGGTTTCGGTGAGCACCTTGATGATCTTCTGCGCGAGCCAGGCATCCTTGAGCTGCCAGGGCGAGATGTTGACCGAGAGCGACAGCGCGGGGTCCCAGTCCTTCGCGGCAAGAAAGGCCTGGCGCATGATCGACAGCGAAAGATCGGCGATCATGCCGGTCTCCTCCGCGATCGGGATAAAGATGGCGGGCAGGATCAGGCCGCGCTGCGGATGTTCCCAGCGCGCGAGCACCTCGAAGCCGCCGAGGCGGCCGGTGGTGAGATCGATCTGCTGCTCGAAATAGGGAACGATCTCCTGCCGTGGAATCGCCCCGCGCAGGCCGACCTCGAGTTCGTTCCGGGCCTGAAGCTCGCGTTCCATCGACAGGTCGAACCAGGCGAAGCGATTGCGGCCGGAATTCTTGGCCGCATACATCGCGATGTCGGCCGAGCGCATCAGCGCGTCGATGCTGGGGCAATCGAAATCGGACCGGGCGACGCCGACCGAAACGCTGATGTGCAGCTGCAGGCCTTCGGCCTTGAACGGCTGGGCGAGGCGCGAGACGAGGCGTTCGGCGATCCGCTCGACCGTGTTGGGATGGGCGGGATCGAACAGGAAGGCGCAGGCGAATTCGTCGCCCCCGAAGCGGGCGGTGAGGGCGATCGACGGCATCGCCTCGGCGATCTCGGTCGCGACCTCGCGCAGCAGCGCGTCCCCGGTGGCGTGGCCATGCATGTCGTTGATCGTCTTGAAGTGATCCAGGTCGAGCATCATCATCGCCATGGCCTTGCCCCGGCGCTGGGCGCGGACGAACATGGCGGCGCCTTCCTCGCCGAGGCTGCGGCGGTTGAGGAAGCCCGTCAGCGGATCCCGGGCGGCGAGCTGGTGCGCGCGCTCCTCCGCGGCGGCGCGAATCGAGACTTCGCGCGCAAGTTCGCGGTGGCGGCGCCAGCCGAACAGGATCAGCGCGACGTTGAGCAGCAGGGCGATGACGAGCGTCTGGTCGGCGCCTTCGCCGCCGGAGAAATACTGCTTGAGCGTGGTGGAAAGGACCGAGCTCCCGGTGCCGACGAACAGGAGGATCGACGCGACCGTGATCGCACCGCTCAACATGTCGCGCCGTTCCATCGACGGCACGGTCCTCATCTCCTCGCCGCCTTCAACTGCCATGCCGCCGTGCCCCACAGAACCCCATGCGGCGGTCATTCCCACAGGAGCGGTATAGATCGGGTTAAACCCGTAGTTCGGAAAGACCGGATCGGGCCGGCGGTTGCGCAAGCGCGCGACTTGCGTTAAGGGCCGCCGCGATCGTTTCCGTTATGGGATTCGTGAAGGGCCGCCCTTGGGGCGTACGCCGGCCGACGAGGTTTCGTCCGCCGGCGTTCTTTGCGTTGTCCATGGCGGGTGGCGATCGAGAAGGAAAGGTTGTTGATGTTCGAGAGCCTGAGCGACCGCCTTGGCGGGGTGTTCGATCGACTGCGTGGGCGCGGCGCGCTGACGGAGGCGGACGTGCGCGCGGCCATGCGCGAGGTTCGCGTCGCCCTGCTCGAAGCCGATGTGGCGCTGCCGGTCGTGCGCGAGTTCGTCGATGCCGCGACTGAAAAGGCGATCGGCCAGAACGTCCTGCGCTCGGTGACGCCGGGCCAGCAGGTCGTGAAGATCGTCAATGACGCGCTGGTCGAGATGCTCGGCGCGGATGCGTCGGAGCTGGAACTGGGGGTCACCCCGCCGGCCGTGATCATGATGGTCGGCCTGCAGGGCTCGGGCAAGACGACGACCACCGCCAAGATCGCGCTGCGGCTGGCCAAGCGCGAGCGTAAGAAGGTGCTGATGGCGTCGCTCGACGTCAATCGCCCGAACGCGCAGGAGCAGCTGGCGACGCTCGGCACCCAGGCAGAGGTGGCGACGCTGCCGATCGTCCAGGGCCAGCAGCCGGTCGATATCGCCCGGCGCGCGCTGCAGGCAGCCAAGCTCCAGGGCTATGACGTCCTGATGCTCGATACCGCCGGTCGTCTCCATGTCGACCAGGCGCTGATGGACGAGATGCGCGCCGTCGCCGATGTCGCGAAGCCCGCCGAAATCCTGCTCGTGGTCGACGCGCTGACCGGCCAGGACGCCGTCAACGTCGCGAAGAGCTTCTCCGACCAAGTGCCGCTAACCGGCGTGGTGCTGACCCGCATGGACGGCGATGCGCGCGGCGGCGCGGCGCTCTCGATGCGGGCCGTGACGGGCAAGCCGATCAAGTTCGCCGGCATGGGCGAGAAGCTCGACGCGCTCGAGGCGTTCCATCCGGGCCGGGTCGCCGGCCGCATTCTCGGCATGGGCGACGTGGTCGGCCTCGTCGAGCGCGCGGCGGAGTCGATCCAGCAGGAAGACGCCGAGAAGATGGCGGCGAAGCTGGCCAAGGGCCAGTTCGACCTGAACGACCTGCGCCAGCAGCTGGCGCAGATGCGCCGCATGGGCGGCCTCGGCGCGCTTGCCGGCATGATCCCGGGTATGAAGAAAGCGCAGCAGGCCATGGCCTCCGGCGCGGTCGACGAGAAGATCCTGCTGCGCATGGACGCGATGATCGGATCGATGACGCCGAAGGAGCGTGCCAAGCCCGAGATCATCAATGCCAAGCGCAAGATCCGGGTTGCCAAGGGCAGCGGCACGACCGTGCAGGACGTGAACAAGCTGCTGAAAATGCACCAGGAAATGGCCACG
>CAISGR010000314.1 GCA_903884945.1 uncultured bacterium | reverse complement strand
TGGAGAGGTCTTCATAGGAGAGCGTCGCGCAGGCCGCCTGGATGGCGGGCGCGGCGCCGGCATGCTGCGGAAGGCCAAAGGTCGCGGCAGGCGCCTGCGATTCGAACGCCGAAATACCCGTCAGTTCTGCTGTCATCATCTTGCCCCGGTTAACCAGCCGCACAAGAACAGAAAAAAATGAGGCAAGACTTAACGCCGCGACAAAAATCGACGCGGCAAGGTCGCGCGTCCTTCCATAACTCTCTGAAATGACCCGACCTGGTGGCCCGATCGCGCCGAACGGCACGCCCGTCTTGCCGGACGCACGGATCGCGACGATATCGGCCGGGCGGCGACCG
This sequence comes from uncultured bacterium, assembly GCA_903884945.1. GTDB lineage: Bacteria > Pseudomonadota > Alphaproteobacteria > Sphingomonadales > Sphingomonadaceae > Sphingomonas. Next base: position 42,678 of record CAISGR010000314.1, on the reverse strand, counting down.
GCCGGCGATCGCGCGCTATGCCGGGCAATTGGACGACACCGGCGGTGGAGATCGAAGGATGGATGACGACATCCCCGAATCGAGCAAGCTGACGCGCTCGAAGCAGCGCTGGGCCAGCGAGGGCAAGTTCCTGACCGGGCGCCATGCCCGGCCGGAGAGCGACCGCTTGCCGCCGGGCCAGCATCTCGTGCGCGACTGGCCGGTGCTCGACATGGGCCGCCAGCCGGATGTGCCGACCGGAAAGTGGCAGCTCGCCATCGGCGGGCTGGTCGACCACCCGGTGACGCTCGACTGGGCCGCGTTCATGGCGCTGCCGCAGACCGGCCTGCGCACCGACATCCACTGCGTGACGACCTGGTCGCGCTACGACAATGACTGGCAGGGCGTGCTGACGCGGGACCTGCTCGCTCGCGTCCGGCCAAAGGACGAGGCGGGATTCGTGCTGCTGCACGGCTATGACGGCTATACCACCAACGTGCCGCTCGCCGATTTCGCGGCGCCCGATGCGATCCTGGCGCATGGCTGGCAGGGCAAGCCACTGGCGCGCGACCATGGCGGGCCTGCGCGGCTCGTCATCCCGCACCTCTATTTCTGGAAGAGCGCGAAGTGGATCAGCGGGATCGATTTCCTGCCCGCGGACAAGCCCGGCTTCTGGGAGGTGAACGGATACCATATGCGCGGCGATCCATGGGCCGAGGAGCGCTATTCCTGATCGGCCACCACGGTGGCAAAGACCGGTGCGTGACCCGCAAGATCATCCATGTCGACATGGACGCCTTCTACGCGTCGGTGGAACAGCGCGACGATCCTTCGCTGCGTGGACGTCCGCTCGCGGTGGGCAGCGCAAGCGGGCGCGGCGTAGTTGCGGCGGCGAGCTACGAAGCGCGGCGCTTCGGGGTGCGCAGCGCCATGCCGTCGGTCACCGCGCTCCGGCGCTGCGCCGAGCTGGTGTTCGTGCCGCCGCGCTTCGACGTGTACCGCGCCGTCTCGCAGCAGATCCGCGCGATCTTCCTCGACTATACCCCGCTGGTCGAGCCGCTCTCGCTCGACGAAGCCTATCTCGACGTGACCGAGAATCTGCGTGGGCTACCCTCCGCGACGGAGACCGCGGCGGAGATCCGCGCCCGGATCTTCGAGACGACGGGGCTGACGGCCTCGGCCGGCATTTCCTACAACAAGTTCCTCGCCAAGCTCGCGTCCGACCAGAACAAGCCCAATGGCCAGTGCGTGATCACGCCCGGTGCGGGCGCGGCGTTCGTCGAAAAGCTGGAGGTCGGGCGCTTCCACGGCATCGGGCCCAAGACCGCCGAGAAGATGAACCGGCTGGGCATCTTCACCGGCGCCGACCTGCGCGCGCAGGAACTGGCGTTCCTCCAGGCGCATTTCGGCAAGGCCGGCACCTGGTATCACGCGATCGCGCGCGGCGAGGACGACCGCCGCGTCACCCCGGACCGGCCGCGCAAATCCTCCGGCTCCGAGACGACCTATGGCACCGACCTGACCACGCCGGAGCAGGTGGAGGCAGGCGTGCAGGCCATGGCCGACGATGTCTGGGCATGGTGCGAGAAATCGGGCGGGCGCGGCCGGACCGTGACCGTCAAATGCCGCTATGCCGATTTCCGCACGGTGACGCGCAGCCGCACGCGCGCCGCACCGGTGAACGACCGCGCGACGCTGCACGAAACGGCGATCGCGCTGGTGCGCACGCTCTATCCGCTGCGCGACGGAATCCGCCTGATCGGGGTGACGCTGTCGACCTTCGACGGCGGCGACGACACGCCGCAGTTCGACCTGCTCGCGCCGTGACGCGAACGGCCTGCCGCTTCACGGCCACGCCCTGCGATCGCGGCTGGCACCGGTGTACGCGAATAGCTTAGAAAAGGCCGACTTCAGACGGGAGATTGCCAATGGATCGCCGCCAGTTCATCGCATCGGGGGCGGTCGCGACGCTCGCCGTCCTGGCAAAGCCCGGCGCGTCGCTCGCGCAGACGGCAGATGGCGCGGCGCTGGATGCCGAATTCGACCACATCTTCCAGCAAGCGGTCGCCCGGTCGCCGGAACTCGCGACCTCCCTGGGCCTCGACAAGGGTGCCCTGGCAGCTGCCAAGGGCAAGCTCTCGCCGCGTACCCTGGAAAAGCGGGCGCAGGATGTCGCGCAGACCAGGGCCGCGCTTGCCGGACTCGCCCGATTCGACGGCGCCGCATTGTCCGAGCCCGCGCGGCTGAACCTGGAAGTCGTCCGCTATTCGCTCCGGACGCAGATCGACGCGCCGGAGAAATTCGGGATCGACAGCGCGATCCGCCCGTATCGCATCTTCCAGCAGGGCGGGGCCTATTTCTCCGTCCCCGATTTCCTCAACACGGCGCATACGATCAACCAGAAGGCGGATGCGGACGCCTATCTCTCGCGGCTCGACCAGTTCGCGACCGTGCTCGATCAGGAGAGCAGCCTGCAGCAGGCGGAGGCGGCCAAGGGCTTTCTCGCCCCGGCCTGGTCGCTTGATCTCACCCTGGGCCAGATGCGCAAGCTGCGCGCCCAGCCGGCGGCGACATCCAGCATCGTACAGTCCCTCGCCAAGCGTGCGGGGGCCAAGGGCATCGCCGGCGACTGGCAGGCGCAGGCCGCGCGCCTCGTCGAGGCCCGGATCTATCCGGCGCTCGACCGCCAGATCGCGCTGATCGAGCGCCTGAAACCCTCGACCAGGCCGGGAGACGGCATCTGGCGCCTGCCGGACGGGGACGCGATCTACGCCATGGCGCTGAAGCAAGCGACCACGACCGTGATGAGCCCGGACGACGTGCATCGCATCGGGCTCGACCAGGTCGCCGAGATCACCGCGCAACTCGACACGATCCTGAAAGCCAACGGCGAGACCGGCGGTACGGTCGGCGAGCGGCTGGCGCGGCTGAACCTGCGGCCCGACCAGCTTTATGCCGACACGCCCGAGGGCCGCGCCGAGCTGATCGCCGGGCTGAATGCGGGCGTGAAGGCGATGTACACCAAGCTGCCACAAGCCTTTGCGACCGTGCCGACCCAGCCGCTGGAAATCCGGGCCGTGCCGGTCGAGATCCAGGACGGCGCCTCGAACGGCTATTACAACCGGGCCTCGCTGGATGGCTCGCGGCCGGCGATCTATTTCGTCAACCTGAAGGACGTCGGCGACTGGCCGAAATACACGCTGCCGTCGCTGACCTATCACGAAGGCGTGCCCGGCCATCATCTCCAGATCAGCCTGGCGCAGGAATCGCGCGACATCCCCATGCTGCGCAAGATCGGCTTCTTCTCGGCCTATTCGGAAGGCTGGGCGCTGTACGCCGAGCAGCTGGCGGACGAGCTGCATGCCTATACGACACCGCTCGAGCGCGCCGGTTACCTCCAGTCCTTCCTGTTTCGCGCCACCCGGCTGGTGGTGGATACCGGCATCCACGCCAAGCACTGGAGCCGGGAAAAGGCGACCGACTATATGGTCGCCACGACTGGCTTCGCCCGCCCGCGCACGCAGCGCGAGGTCGAACGCTACTGCACCCAGGCGGGCCAGGCATGCAGTTACAAGATCGGCCACATGGCCTGGACGCGCGCCCGCGCCAAGGCGGAAGCCGCGCTCGGCGCGACGTTCGACCTCAAGCAGTTCCACGAGATCCTGAAGGAAGGCGCCATGCCGCTGACCATCCTGGAGCGCCGGATCGACGAACGGATCGCCCTGAAGGCATAGCCCGATCGCCCGGCCCTGTCGCAACGATCAGGACGATCGCGGCGCGCGAAGCCGCAGCGTCAGAGGAACAGGCCCGTGATCCAGTAGGTCAGCGCCGCGACCAGCGCTGCCGCCGGCAGGGTCACGAACCAGGCGATCACGATGTTGCTGGCGACGTTCCAGCGCACGGCGGAGAAGCGCCGCGCCGCGCCGACCCCGACGATCGCGCCGGTGATGGTGTGGGTCGAGGAGACGGGTACGCCGCCGAAGGTCGCCATGAACAGGGTGATCGCGCCGCCGGTCTCGGCGCAGAAGCCCTGCGCCGGCGTCAGCCGGGTGATCTTCGAGCCCATGGTGTGGACGATCTTCCACCCGCCCGACATCGTGCCGATCGCCATCGCCGCCTGGCAGGCGAGCACCACCCAGAAGGGCACATGGAAGGCCCCGGTATAGACGCCCTGCGAATAGAGCAGGACGGTGATGATCCCCATCGTCTTCTGCGCGTCGTTGCCGCCGTGCCCGAGCGAATAAGCGGCGGCGGAGAGGAGCTGCAATTTGCGGAAGCGCTTGTCGACCCCCATCGGGGTGAGCTTCAGGCTAGTCCAGGCGACGATCAGCACGAGCACCAGCGCCAGGCCCAGGCCGACCGCGGGCGAAGCGAAGATGCCGACCACCGTCTTGGTCACGCCGGCCCAGACGACGACGCTCAGCCCGGCCTTGGCGATGCCGGCGCCAAGCAGGCCGCCGATCAGCGCATGGCTGCTGCTCGAGGGGATGCCGAGCATCCAGGTGATCACATTCCACACGATCGCGCCCATCAGCGCCCCGAAGATCACCTGCGCATCGACGATCTGGGTGGAGATGATCCCGGTGCCGACGGTCTGCGCGACATGCTGGCCGAACACGGCAAAGGCGATGAAGTTGAAGAAGGCCGCCCAGATCACCGCATGATGCGGTTTCAGCACGCGCGTCGAGACGACGGTGGCGATCGAATTGGCGGCGTCGTGCAGGCCGTTCAGGAAATCGAACAGCAGCGCGACCCCGATCAGGCCGATCAGCAGGGGGAGAGAGAGTGTCACCGGGGCGTCAGGCGTGATCGATCACGAGACCCTGGATCTCGTTCGCGACATCCTCGAACCGGTCGACGATCTTTTCCAGATGGCTGTAGATCTCGCGCCCGACGATGAAATCCATCGGCGCGGTCGCCCCATGCGCCTTGAACAGCGCCTTCAACCCGGCATCATGGATATCGTCGGCATCGCCCTCGATCCGGATCAGCCGCGCGGTGAGATCGTGCAGCCGGCCGGCATTGTTGCCGAGCGAGCGCAGCAGCGGGATCGCCTCGGCGGTGATGCGCGCTGCCTCGACCACGATGCCGGACATGTCACGCATCTGCGGCTCGAAGCTGGTCACCTCATAGAGTTCGATCGACTTGGCGGTACCGTTCATCTGGTCGATCGCATCGTCCATCACCCCGATCAGGCTGGTGATGGCGCTACGATCGAACGGCGTGACGAACACGCGCCGCACGTCCTGCAGCACATCGCGGGTGATATCATCCGCCTGCTGCTCGCGCGCGACGATCTCGGCGATATTGTCGGCGATCGACCCCTGGTTGTGGAGCAGCTTCGCGAGCGCGTCGGCGCCGGCGACGAGGGTAGCGGCATGCGCTTCGAACTGGTCGAAGAACCGCCCCTGGGTCGGCATCAGCGCCTGGAACCACGCAACCATCGGAATCCTCTTTTTCGCCTGGGTCCGGAATGCCGGCAGGACGCGCTGGGCGAGCCTAGCCGGAATCACCGGTTCACGGAAAGCGGCAATCAGCGCCTTCAGCGCGGGCTCCTCTACGGCGTTCACCGCCGCTGGCAAGTCGAACCAGCGTGTGTCGCGTTCATGGCGCTCCGGCCAATCCTCCACCTGCTCGACAAAGGCGATGGGAAACACCGTTACTTCAAGCTCGCGTGTGCGCCCGGTGCGGCGGCGCTTGAGATAGGTGAAGGTGCCGAGCGGCGACGGGCAGGCAATGCCGCGCACCCCCGCTTCCTCATAGGCCTCGTCGGCGGCCGATTCGTGCGGGGCCAGGCCCTTGATGTGATTGCCCTTGGGAATCACCCAGCGCCGCGTCTCGCGCGAGGTGATCAGCATCACCTCGGCGCTGCCATCGGCCGCGATGCGATAGGGAAGGGCGCCAATCTGGTCGATCGACCGTGCTCCATGTTACAGTTTTATGACATGCCCCCAGAATCACGCCCTGCCGAACAAGTCCAGCAGGATCGACATATGCGCGCGCCGCTGCCCCATTCTCCACAGGCTGCCCGGCGACGGGAAGGATCAGGCTTCCAGCTTTTCCGCCAGTTCGACGAAGCTGTCCACGGCATAGTCCCATTGCTGCCGGAGATGCCGGTCGGGCGCGGGCCGGCCGCCATATTCGAGTGGCCGATCGACATAGGCCGTGGCGAGCCCGCAGGCGCGCGCGGCGGCAAGGTCGCTGTGATGCGCGGCCACGAGGCAAAGCGCCTCCGGCGCGATGCCCAATGCCTCGGCCGTGCCGAGATAGGCGCGTGGCGCGGGCTTGTAGGCGCCCGTCACCTCAGCGCCCAGGATCGCGTCCCAGGGCAGCCCGGCGCGGCGCGCCATTTCCAGCATCAGCGCGATATTGCCGTTGGAAAGCGTGACGACCGGGAAGCGCCGCTTCAGCCGGGTGAGCCCTTCCACCGCATCGGGCCAGGGATCGAGCCGGCGCCAGGCATGCGCGAAATGCGCGATCGCCGCCTCGCCCGCACCGGTGACATGGTGGCGCGCCAGCAAGGTATCGAGCGTCTCGCGGTTGAGCTGGTCGAGCCGCACGAACGGCCGCCGACCGGCGCGACATTCCTCCATCGCCGGCTGATAGAGCGCGCGCCAGGCATCGGCGAAGCCCGCGGAATCGATATCCTCGCGGCCCAGCGCACCAAAGAATTCAGCTGCCTCGCGCGCGATGCTCGTGCGCCAGTCGACCACCGTGCCGAACACGTCGAACGCAAGCGCGCACGGCGGGGCCATCAGCTTGCGTCGGCGACGATCTCGCGCAGCGCCCCGGCCAGCGCGCGCATCTCCGCCTCGGTGCCGATCGTCATGCGCAGGCCTTGCGCCAGCCCCTGCCCCGGCAGCCACCGCACGATGATGCCGCGCTCCAGCAACTGGCGATAGGCGACCTCGGCGGTGAGGTGGCCCTCGAACAGCACGAGCAGGAAGTTCGTATGGCTCGGCACGATGCGCAGGCCGGCATTGCCGAGCTTGGCGATCTCGCCCGCCAGCCAGGCGCGCCATGTGACGTTGTGCGTGCGGCTGTGCTCGATGAAATCCTTCGCGCCCAGCGCAGCGATCGCGGCCTGCTGGCCCGCGCTGGTGATGCAGAAGGGCGCGCGGATGCGGTGCATCGCGGCGACCGCCTCGGCCGAGCCATAGCCCCAGCCGATCCGCTCCGCGGCAAGGCCGTGGATCTTGGAGAAGGTGCGCGTGACGATCACGTTCGGCGCATAGCGCGCGAGATCGAGTGCGCCGTCATCGTCCGCCGGATCGAGATATTCGGCATAGGCCTGGTCGATCACCAGCATCACATGCGACGGGAGGTGGGCGTGGAGCCGCATGATCTCGCTGCGCCCGGCAAAGGTGCCGGTCGGATTGTTGGGATTGGCGAGGAACACCACACGGGTGCGATCAGTGATGCAGGCCAGGATCGCGTCGACGTCAGTGGCATAATCCTTGTCGGGCGCGACCACCGGCGTAGCGCCGACGCGCCGCGCCGCGATATCGTACACCGCGAAGCCGTAGCGTACGAAGATCACCTCGTCGCCAGGCCCGGCATAGGCGCCGGCGGCGACATGCAGCACTTCGTCCGATCCCGTGCCATAGATGATCCGGTCCGGATCGAGATCGTGATAGGCGCCGAGCGCTTCGCGCAGTGCCGCGGCGCCGGCGTCCGGATAGCGGGACAGATCGGCGACGTGCGCCGCAAAGGCAGCCTGGGCCTCGGGGCTGGTGCCGAGCGGATTCTCGTTGGACGAGAGCTTGGCGATCGGTGCGCCGGCGTCAGTGGTGGAACGCCCCGGGACATAGGGAGCGATTGCCATGATCCAGTCTTTGGGCTTGGGTGCGGTCATGCGGTGCCCCTAGCGGTGCGCGCGCGGGATTGGAAGCTGGCCCGCGCGCGACCGGCATCGCCACGCCCGACCTACGGGAAATTACAATCTTTCAAACCGTCCGGAAGGGCAGCATATCGCGGGCCTCCCGCCAGTAGGCTTTTCTTCTGCGAGCAGCGGGCCAGGCCGGGGAGTCCCCCCTCTTTCTCCCCGGCCTGATCCCCCCTTCGAATCCCGCCAGGAAAATTGCGGACGTCAGTCGCCGGCTTCAGCCGCGCGGCTTGGGCGGCCGATTCGGCCGCGGACCGCGCGGCTTGCCCGGATCGGACGGGCCCGGCGCGGGCGGACGGCGGTGGCGCTGTGCGTCACGCGACACGGGGCGCGGCGGCGGTGACGGGCTGCGCGGCGGCGCCGAGCCGGCCGGCGAGACCGAATAGCCTTCCTTCAGCAGACGCGTGAACGCGGAGCGCACGTTCGTCGCGATCGCCGCCTGCAATTCGGGCGGCAGATCGGCGAGCGTCGTGTTGGCGTGCACTGCGTTCAGATCGCGCAGCAAAGTGTTGGGCACGCCCTTCGAGGCAGCCTTCAGCGCACCGATCGCATCGATGATGGCGGAGAAGACGATGTCCTGCATCACGTCGGTGGCTGATTTGGTCATGGCGCGCGCCGTAGAGGGAATCCGCCCGCGCCGAAACATAAAATTCGCCGCCACACCCCCGCGCCCCGGGCTCGCGCCGGGGCGACAGGTCGTGACGGGAAAAACCCTAGTTCCGCGGCCGCTTGCGCAGCGTCGGCCTGGGCTGGTGACGCACCGGCGCCGGACCATTGTGCCGGCGCGGCTCGCGCACTGCCTGTTCGGGACCACCCTCGACCACTTCGAACTGGACGCCGCCCTCGGCTTCCTCGCCGGCGGTGCGCTTCACCGAGGCCATGAACTTGCCGGCGATGGCGCGCGGAATCTGGAACATCGTCTCGTTCGGGGCGATGCGGATCGCGCCGACCTCGTTCTTGGTGATGTGCCCGCGACGACAGATCAGCGGCAGGATCCAGCGCGGATCGGCATTCTGGCGACGGCCGATATCCATGCGGAACCAGACGATATCGTCGAATCCGGCGCGGTGGTGCTCCTGCCCGGCCGGCTGGGCTGCGCCCTGCGTCAGCATTTCTTCCGGGGCCGGCAGGCGCGCGCGATAGGTCTTCACCAGCGCCGCCGCGATATCCTCGGGCGACTTCTTCTCGAGCAGCTGCGCCGCGAGCGCGCGATCGTCCTCATCGACCTCGACATCCTCGAGCAGCATCGACATCAGCCGGGTGCGATCGGCCTTGCGGATATCGTCCACGGTCGGGGCATTGACCCATTCGACCGCGATCCGCGCGCCGCGCAGCATCATCTCGACGCGACGCTTCCGCTGGAACGGCACGATCAGCACGGCCGTGCCCTTCTTGCCCGCCCGGCCCGTGCGGCCCGAACGGTGCTGCAGCGTCTCGGCGTCACGCGGCAGCTCGACATGGATGACGAGGCTCAGCGTCGGCAGATCGATGCCGCGCGCCGCGACGTCGGTCGCGACGCAGACCCGCGCACGCTGGTCGCGCAGCGCCTGCATGGCAGCGTTGCGCTCATTCTGGCTATGCTCGCCCGACAGCGCCACGGCAGCGAAGCCGCGCTCGATCAGGTTGGCATGGAGATGGCGGACATTGTCGCGCGTCGCGCAGAACAGCATCGCCGACTCCGCCTCGTGCAGGCGCAGCAGGTTGACCACCGCATTCTCGATATCGGCCGGCGCGACGGTAACCGCCTGGTAGCTGATATCGCCATGGCCGCGATCCTCGCCGACGGTCGAGATCCGCAGCGCATCACGCTGGTAGCGCTTGGCCAGCGCGACGATCGGCTTGGGCATGGTCGCCGAGAAGAGCAGGGTCCGGCGGCTGTCCGGCGTCGCGTCCAGAATCTGTTCGAGATCCTCGCGAAAACCCATGTCGAGCATCTCGTCGGCCTCGTCGAGGATGATCGCCTTGAGCGCGCTCAGGTCGAGCGCGCCGCGCTCGATATGGTCGCGCAGCCGGCCCGGCGTACCGACCACGATATGCGCGCCGCGTGACAGCGCCCGGCGTTCGCTCGACGCGTCCATGCCGCCGACGCAGGTGGCGATGCGGGCGCCGGCCTTTTCATAGAGCCAGGCGAGCTCGCGGCTCACCTGCAGCGCGAGTTCGCGCGTCGGGGCGATGGCGAGCGCGAGCGGCGCGCGCGCCGGCGGCAGCGCACCGTTCTCGCTGAGCAGCTGCGGGGCGATGGCGAGGCCGAAGGCGACCGTCTTGCCCGAGCCGGTCTGTGCCGAGACGATCATGTCGCGGCCCTCGGCCTCGGGCTGGATCACGGCGGCCTGGACGGGCGTGGGGGCGGCATAGCCACGGGCGGAAAGCGCTTCGGCGAGAAGCGTGGGCAGATTTGAGAAGGGCATGATGTTCCGGATATGGGCCGCGCAGACGCGGCAAAAGACGTCCCTAGCAGATAATCTGCGAAAATGCACCTCGGGCCGTGAAGAAGGCCAGGCGGCCTGGCCGACGCGTGCGCGCCGTGTCGGCCACGCCCATTTCCTCGAGGATTCGCGGGCGCTTGGGGTACCCGGATCCTCGAGGCATGGTCGGCGACCGCCTCGCGACGGCCCGGTGTCTCCCGCCAGGGAGACGAGGCCGGCATGCGCCGCCTTGCCCTGCCATCGGGTAAAGCTGTTCCTAGGTAGATTCCCGGTGCGCGTAGCCGGCGAAGGGCTGCCTATCCGGCCCCATGCGCGAAGGCAGCGATTTCCACCGCGACCTGCCGTGGATCCTCGTGCTGGATCCAGTGCGTATCCTCGTTGAACCGCACGATCCGCACCTCGTCGCACAGGGTGGCCGAGGCCCTGGCCAGATGGGCGCCCAGGAACCGGTCCTTCATACCCCACAGGATGAGTACCGGCACCGTGATCCGGCCGAGCGGGACATAAGGCAGGCGCAGTGCCCGGTAATAGTTGAGCATCGCGGTGAGGCGGCCGGGGCGCCCCCATTCCGCCGTGTAGGCGGCGATATCGGCCGCATCGAACGCGCCGGGGCGCGACGTGCGCAGCAGCGTGCGGCGCAGCGCGCGGAAACCGAAGGCGGACAGCATCGCCTCGGGCAGGCGCGGGATCTGGAAGAAGCCGGCATACCAGCTGCGCAGGATCTGGCGCGGATGCCGTCGCATCTCGGCCGGCACGATATCGGCGTGCGGGGCGTTGAGGATCACGAGGCGGCGGACCCGATCGGGGTGCCGCGCGGCGACCGCCCAGGCGATGATCCCGCCCCAGTCATGCCCGGCCAGCGCGAACGTTTCGGCACCGAGCGCATCGGCCAGCGCAACGACGTCGGCAACCAGCGTATCGAGCCGATAGGCGTCGATCCCCTCGGGCGCGTCGCTGGCACCATAGCCGCGCATGTCCGGCGCGACCACGCGGAGCCCGCGCTCGCCAAGCGGCCCGATCACCTTGCGCCAGGCACGCGACGACTCGGGAAAACCGTGCAACAGGATCAGCAGCGGCCCGTCCTCGGGACCCGCCGTCTGAATTTCCAGGCTGAGCCCCCCGACCGCGATCATCGCCCCTTAATGCAACGCCGATCGCGATCGGTCATCCCCAATCTTCGCCAACCGCATCCAGAGTGGCTTGATGCGCGCTGATCACCCGCAACGGACGGATCGCGCAGACATATCGCGAGCGTGGGCATCGCCCCGGCGATCCAGTCGATCGCGGGCCGGCCGGATCCACATGCCCGCTGCGCAGTCTAGCCCGAGACTTCCCCGACCAGCTGCTTCAACGCCGCGGTCAGCGCCGACTCGCTATAGGGTTTCGAGAAGAACACAGCACCTTCCGGCATGTCGGCCGCGCCGGGCGTGTGGTGCCCCGAGACGACGATCAGCTTGATCGGCGGCCAGCGATCACGGACGCACAGGGCCAGCTTCATCCCATCCATCGAGCCCGGCATGTCGATATCGGTGAACACCACCCGGATATCCGGCCGTGTTTCCAGGATGCGTACTGCCTCAGCGGCGTTCGACGCTTCGACGGCGATATATCCCGCCTCTTCGACGAGGTCGACGGCGGCAAGGCGAATGATCGGCTCATCCTCGACGACGAGGATTATCGCGGTGGCTGGCGGCGTGCACACATCAGTCTTTCCCGTCACGACGGATCCCCGTCCGCAGAATGGACGTCCTGTGCCTGCATCAGCCGCGAAAGCGGCGCCGCAAATGTCGCCCTCAGGCCAGTGGGTTCATAACAAAGCTCGGCGTTCCCGGTTCCACACAGGCCCAGCCCGATCAATCGGGACCCGAAGCCCTTCCGGTCCGGCGGCGTCACGACTGGGCCGTCCCGCTCGGACCAGGACAGGACGAAATCCCGCTCCGGCTGTCCTTCAGCGATCTCCCAGCGAAGGTCGACATGCCCGCCGGGCACGGACAGCGCGCCATATTTCAGCGCGTTGGTGGCAAGTTCGTGCAGCAGCAGCGACAGCGACAGCGTCGCGCTGGAATCGAGGAAGACCTCGGCTCCCTCGGCCGACCATTGCTCGCGACCCGCATGCACCGTCAGCACCGATTCGACGATCGCGGTGATGGACGCGGCCTGCCAGTCATTATGCAGCAGCACGTCATGCGCCTTGCCAAGGGCGACCAGCCGATCCTGGAAGGCCTTCACGGCATCGCGTTCCGTCACCTTCTTCAGCGTCTGCGAGGCGATGGCCTGGACCATCGTCATCGTGTTCTTCACCCGGTGGCTGAGTTCGCGATTGAGAATCTCCTGCTGCCGCACCGCGCGCGTGCGCGCCTGTTCGCGCAGGACATCCGCGGTCGTCTCGCGGGTCATGCAGAGCACGCCGCGCACCGCACCCGTTTCATCGCGAACGGGGGAGAAGGAAAAGGTCCACCAGGTATCCTCGGGCACGCCGTAGCGCGCCATGGGCACCGGCGCATCGACGAAGCGCGTGCTGGTGCCCGCCTCCGCCTCCAGAAAGGCGGGTGCGACGCTGGGCCAGGCATCGGCCCACAACTCCTCGAACCGGGCGCCCATCGCGACCGGCAGCCGGGGTCCGAGGATCGGGATATAGGCGGTATTGAAAAAGAAGGTCCGTTCCGCACCCCAGACGAGGTACATCGATTCGGGCGAGGCGAGCACGATATTGACCGCGACGGCCAGTGCCGCAGGCCAGCCTGAACGCGGCCCGAGCGGATGTGCATCCCAATCGACGGCGGCGAGAAGCTCCTCGGCTGACCCTGGCACTGGTTGAAATCGCCCCATTGTTGCCCGATTTCCCGGCGGGCCGTCGCGCAATACAGCCCTACCGGACCGAGATGGCGGCACAAGCAGTTAATCAAACGATCGGTTGCGGGTGCAGTTCCCGGCACCGATCGCGGATCATGCCGCGCCGACGGCCGGCGTCGTCCGCCGCCGCGCGTCGCTCGCGATATCCCAGACCGCGATGAACAGCGCCGCCACCACCGGCCCGATGACCACGCCATTGAAGCCGAGCAGTTCGATCCCGCCCAGGGTCGAGATGAGGACGACATAGTCTGGCATCTTCGCGTCCTTGCCGACGAGAATGGGGCGCAGCAGATTATCCACCATGCCGATGACGAAGAGGCCGCAAAAGACGAGGACGAGGCCCTGCCAGATGGCCCCCGTCGCCAGCAGGTAGATCGCCACCGGCACCCAGACGATGCCCGTGCCGATCGCCGGCAGAAGCGACATGAAGGCCATGAGCACGCCCCAGAGCAGCGCCGCCTCGATGCCCAGCGCCCAGAAGACCGTGCCGCCGATCGCCCCCTGCAGGATCGCCACGACGAGGCTGCCCTTGATGGTGGCGCGGATGACGGTGGTGAACTTGGCGACCAGCGCCTCCTGCTGCGCGGCGTGGAGCGGTACCGTGTCCTCGATGCGCCGGGCGAGCGCGGACCCGTCACGCAGCAGGAAGAAGGTCAGGTACAGCATGACGCTGAGGCCGACCAGGAAGGCGAAAGCGCTCTGGCCGAGGTTCAGCGCCTGCGCGGCAAACAGCCGCAGCGCGCTGCCGATGCTGGCGGCGATCTTGGTCCGGACCGAGTCGATATCCGTCAGGCCCAGTTGATCGAGCATGGTCGTCATCCAGGCCGGCAAGGCTCCCTGCAGCCGGCCGAACGCATGATCGAGATCCAGCCCGCCCGATTGCGCATTCGCATAAAGGCTGGAGACTTCCTGCAGCAGCGCCATGCCGAGCAGCAGCGCCGGGACGATCACCATCGCCACCAGGATCAGCAGGGTGCCGGACGCGGCAAGATTCGCCCGTCCCGGCGCCATCGCCAGCAGCCGGCGGTTGACGGGTGCCAGCATGATGGCCGCGACCACGCCCCACAGGATCGCCCCGTAAAAGGGCAGGGTCACCCAGGCGAAGGCCAGCGAGATGACGACGATCAACAGCAGGAAGGTCCGATCCTCGAGACGTCGCATGGCATTTCTCCCGGCCTGGCGCAGATCGCCGTCTTCGCGCACCCGGTGCAGCCGTGCAATGTCGACGATAGGGGAGACGGGCCGCAAGCGCCGGCGCGACGATCCGACGGCTAGACGACCTGCCCCGCCGCCCAGCCGCTTGCCCAGGCCCATTGGAAATTATAGCCGCCGAGCCAGCCCGTGACGTCGACCGCCTCGCCGATCGCGTGGAGGCCGGGCACCTTGCGCGCTTCCATCGTCTGCGAGGACAGCCCGTCAGTGGCGATACCGCCGGCCACGACCTCGGCCTTGGCCAGCCCTTCGGTGCCGTTGGGGGTGAAACGCCAGTCGGCGAGGCGACGGGCGGCATCGTCGAGACGCTTGTCGGTCTGCGCGACGAGCTCGCCCTCGATCCCGAGCCGCTCCGACAGGGTTTCGGCGAGGCGGGCGGGGAGATGGCCCGCCAGCACGCCGCGCAACCCCGCGCGTGGCTTGGCGCGCTTCGCCTCAGCCAGCCAGCCAGGCCTGAGATCGGGCAGGAAATCGATCCCGATCGAGTCACCATGCCGCCAATAGGAGGAGATCTGCAGGATCGCCGGGCCCGACAGGCCCTTGTGCGTGAACAGCGCCGCCTCGCGGAACGCCATCTTGCCGCAGCGCGCGACGACGTCCGCGGCGACGCCCGACAGCGAACGGAACAACGTCTCCTCGCCGCCCAGGGTGAAGGGCACGAGCGCCGGGCGGGGCTCGACCACCTTCAGGCCGAACCGGCGCGCGAGATCATAGGCGAAGCCGGTCGCGCCCATTTTCGGAATCGACGGCCCGCCGGTCGCGATCACCAGCGAGGGCGCGGCAGCGGTGCGGTCGCCAAAGGTGACGCGATACTGCCTGTCGGCATGATCGACCGCACGAACCGGCTGGCCGAGGCCGATGATCACCCGCCCGCGATCGCATTCGTCGCGCAGCAACGCCACGATCTGCTTCGCCGAACCGTCGCAGAAGAGCTGGCCGAGCGTCTTTTCGTGCCACGCGATGCCGTGCGCATCGACCAGCGCGATGAAGTCAGCCGGCGTGTAGCGGCCAAGCGCCGACTTGGCGAAATGCGGGTTGGCCGAGAGATAGCGATCGGGCGCCGTGTGGATATTGGTGAAGTTGCACCGCCCGCCGCCGGAGATGAGGATCTTCTTGCCCGGTTCGTCGGCATGGTCGAGCAGCAGCACACGCCGCCCGCGCTGCCCGGCGGTGAGCGCGCACATCATGCCGGCGGCGCCCGCGCCGAGGATGATGGCGTCATAGGGTGTTGGGTTGGTCATTCAGGCCGGCGATAGACAAATCCCTCTCCCGGCGGGAGGGAGAAACGGAATTCACGCCACCGGCAGCCGCAACCGGAAGCACGCGCCCGCCGGCACATCCTGCGCCACGATCGTCCCGCCGGTCGCCGCCAGCAGCGACCGCGCGATGGCAAGGCCGAGCCCGGCCCCGCCCGCTTCGCGCCGACCAGTGAAGAAGGGTTCGAAGATCCGCTCCAGATCGGCGCCCGCAATGCCGTGCCCGTCGTCGCTGACCCAGAGCACGAAGCAATCCCCGTCGCGCTCGATCCGCACCGACACCCGCGCGGCGCCGGCCTGGCGGCTGTTCTCGACCAGCGTCTCGAGCAGGGTCTCGACCACCTCGCGGGTGATCCGCGCCGTCGCACTGTCGGCCGCCGTCACCACCTCGACCGTGAAGCGCTCCGATCGGAACGAATCCGCCACACGCCGCGCCGAGGCGACGATGTCGGCCCGCGCCCCCGCATCGATATTCGCCATGTCGGCGCGGGCGAGATCGAGCAGCCGCTGGACGAGACGCGACAGCCGGTCGGCATCGGCGGCGGCATTGGCGATGAAGCGGCGGCGCTCCGCCTCGCTCATCTCGGCGCCGTGTTCGTCGAGCAGTTCCAGCGCGCCGCGAATGCCCGCGAGCGGCGTCTTGAACTCATGGCTGACCGCCGCGGCGAAATCCTTGAGGTAGCGCGAGCGGCGCTCGATCCGTTCGGCCATCGCCCGGAAATTATCGTAGAGCTGGGCGATCTCGATCGCGGCGGTGACCGGCGTCTCGGGGATCGCCACGCGGCCGCGCGCGACATCCTCGCTCGCCCGGGCGAGCGCGTCGATCGGACGCGCGATGCCGCGCGAGAGCAGCGCGACCAGCACGAGCAGCGTCATCAGGATCAGGCCGATGCCGAGCAGGATCTTGCCGCGATCCTGGTAGAGCCCGACGAACAGGCCGCGCGGCGTGCGCGACAGCATGACCACGCCGATCACGCGCCCCTGGTCGATCACCGGCCGGGCATGGTGGACACGGATCGCATAGGCGCGGCTGAACACCGCCAGCCAGCTCTGCGCCTCGTCCCGGCTGCGCGCCCGAAGCACCGTGCGCGACCGGCCGGCGAGCGCGGCGCGGACCTCGGGCAGATCGGCATAGCTGACCAGCACATCGTCGCGGCCGAGCACGACGACGCCCCGCGCATCGAGCAGCCGCGTCGCCGTGAGCGTGACGGCAGCCGCGTCGCTCGCCATCGGCATCAGGAGGCGCGCGACCATCGCGGCGTGGCGATCGGGCCGGGCCCGCCGCGTCTCGATCGGGCGCGGCGGCAGGATCGGCATGGTGCGCAGGTCGATCGTCGGGCGTTCGGGGGCAAGCAGGCGACGCGACGGATCCGGCACGCCGTTCCGCCATGCCGATTTATAGGCCGAGGCAAGCACCACGCTCTGCGAGATCAGCTCGGCCTCGGTCTGCTGGACGATGGTATTCTCGTAGACGCGCAGGAACAGGGCAGCGACCCCGGGCAGGGCGGCCACGAACAACAGCGTGCCGAGCAGGATGGAGCGCAGCCGCAGCTTCGGCCAGTGCGCCTTGGCGAAGGTCTTGAGGGCTCCGATCAACCGCAGCCGCCGATACGGTAACCGATCCCGGCGCGCGTTTCGATCAGGTCCGCCGCGCCGAATTTCGCGCGCAGGTTGCGGACATGGCTGTCGATCGTCCGGTCAGTGATCGCGAAGCCCGGGCCGTGCAGCCGATCGATGATCGCGTCGCGCGTGAAGACCTTGGCCGGATTCGCCGCAAGCAGCAGCAACAGCTGGAATTCGGTCGCGGTGAGCGTGACCGGGGCGCCGTCCCAGCGCGCTTCCCAGCCCTCGGCATCAAGCGTCAGGCGGTTGCGGGTCACGGTCTCGGGCTCGGCCGGCGGCGGCGCGCCGCGCTTCAGGATGGCGCCGACGCGCGCGACCACCTCGCGCGGGGAAAAGGGCTTCACGACATAATCGTCGCCGCCGATCTCGATCCCGACGATCCGGTCGATCTCATCGTCGCGGGAAGACAGGAACAGGATCGGCAGCGCCGCGCCGGCCCCACCCGCGCCACGCAGCCGGCGGCAGAGATCGAGGCCATTGAGGCGCGGCATGTTGATGTCGAGCACCATCAGGTCGGGCATCTCGCGCCCGATCGCCGCGAACGCTTCCTCGCCATCCGCCGCTTCGCTCGGGTGCATCCCGGCCTTGCCCAGCGCGAAGACGAGCAGCTCGCGGATATGGGGATCGTCGTCGACGACAAGGATGCGGCGGCTCATGGGTTTCATCACTGTCTTCCGGCAAAGGGTTGGTCAACGCCGTGCAGCTCTAGGCCGCCGCCGTCGATCGCTGGTCCGCCCGATGTGGAGAAGATGTGCAGAGGCTGATTTACGGCGAGAGCCGCGGGATCACGTCCCGATCCCCGGGGCCTGGAGCCCCGGGTCCGCAGCGTGATGAAACCCGAGCCGCCGAGGAGGCGGCGTGACGATCATCCCGGGTCGCGCACCTGCAGCCCCTGGCTCAACCCCCGCACCAGCGCCGGCCATTCGGCGCGCCAGGCGCGCTTCCGGTCCTCGCTGGCCCAACTACCGTCCACGCCGTTCAGCATCATCGCCTCCAGCTCGGCGAGGTCATAGCCGAAATGGCTGTACATCAGCTCCCACGCGCCCGCCGGGGTGACATTGTGCAGGGTGGGATCGTCAGTGTTGGGATGAAGCTTCAATCCCAGCTCGGACATGCGCCGGATCGGGTGATCGGCCGCCCAGCGGTCCGGATCGAGCGTGCGGAGATAATAGGAATTGGTCGGCACGACGGTGAAGAGGATGCCGCGCGCGGCATAGTCCGCCGCCAGATCGGGATTGTCGATGATAGTATAGCCATGGTCGACCCGGTCGACGCCGAGCACGTCAACCGCGGTCGCGACATTGGTCCAGGGCATGCCGAACTCGCCGGCATGCGCCGTCGCGCGCAGCCCCGCGCGCCGGGCGAGCGCATAGGCTTCGGCGAACATCTCGGGCGGGCGGTCATTCTCGCGATAGTCGATGCCGATGCCGGCGACGCGGGGGTCGCGGCTGGCGATCATCAGCTCGACCATTTCGACCGCTTCGGACGGATCGGCCTCGCGATCGATGCTGGGAATGAGCAGCGAACTGATGCCGCAATCGCGGGCCGCGTCGCGCATGCCCGTGAGGATGCCGGCCTGCACCTCGCGATAGGCGAGCCCGGTGTCGCGGATCGTCGCGGTGGGATTCCAGAAGAACTCGGCATGGCGCACATTCTGTGCGGCGGCGTCGGCGAGATATTCATAGGCGATGCGCCGGAAATCGTCGGGTTCAAGCAGGAGATGACGCTCGAGCGCGCGCAGCACGCGGAGCACGCCCACCGGCTTGGCGCCACGCGTATAATAGTCGCGGATATCCGCGGCGCTGATCGGCGCCGCATGGCGGGCGGCGAGCGCGGCGAAGGTCTCCGCGCGCACCGCACCGAGCAGATGGCAGTGCAGCTCGACCTTCGGCATGTCCAGAAAGAAGCGGCGCAGCGCGGGCGTGACGATGCGGCCGGCCGTCGACGGCGGCACATTGCCGATGGTGGAGAGGGAAAGCGTCTCGATGGTCATGAATCGTCCGTTTTCGCAGCCCGTCAGTGCCGGGTGGCCGCGCCGTAGAAGAAGAAGATGCCTAGCGGGATCGCGAGCAGGATCAGCCCGATCGGCAGCTGGCGGATGCGCCCGGCAAGGATCTGCACCGCGACATGGACGAGGATGCCCGCCGCGATACCGGTGCCGAAGCTGTTGGAGATCAGCGTCATCAGGATCATCGCCATGGCGGGAAGCAGATCGGCCGGCTCGTCGCCGGGCAGGTGACGGATGCTGGCCAGCATCGAGATGCCGGTGAGGATCAGCGCCGAGGCAGTCGCCTGTTTCGGGATCGCCATCGCCAGCGGGGTGAGCGCGAGCGTCGCGGCGAAACATGCCGCGGCGGCAATGGCGGTGAGACCGCTGCGCCCGCCCGCCTGCACGCCAGCCGCGGATTCGACCAGCGCAGTGCCGGCCGGCACGCCGACCAGCGGGCCGAACGTGGCGGTCAGCGCATCGACCAGGAAGGGCCGCTCGATCCGGGGAAGGTTGCCGTCGGCATCCGTCAGCCCGGCCTTGCCGCCGACGGCAAGCGTGGTGCCGAGCGTCGAGAAGAATTCGGCGACGAAAAAGGCGAAGAGATAGGGCAAGGCCACCAGCGTGATCGCACCCGGCACATCGAGCGCGAGGGAGACCGGCGCGACCGAGGCGGGCATGGCGATCACCGCCGGCGGCAATCCGGTCAGGCCGAGGGGGATGCCGACCAGGGTCGCCGCGACGATCCCGGCGAGCAGCGCGCCGGGCACGCGCCGGACCTGCAGCGCAACCGCGACGGCCAGGCCGACCAGCGCCGCGATCACGCCCGGCCGGCTGAAATCGCCGAGCGCCAGCGCGTTCGACTTCGCGTTGATCGCCACCATGCCGGCATCGCGGCAGCCGACCATCGCGATGAACAGCCCGATCGAGGCGCCCAGGCCGAGCTTGATCTGCGGCGGCACCATCCGCACCACGATGCCGCGCGCGCCGGTAAGCGTGAGGATCACGAATGCGATGCCCGACAGGAAGGCGATACCGAGCCCGATCTGCCACGGCACATGATCGACCTGCGCCAGGGTGACGCCGAGGATCACCGACCCGCCGATCCCGGGACCGACGATGAAGGGCAGGTTGGCGTACAGGCCCATCGCCACGCTGCCGACCGCGATCACCAGGATCGTGGCGGCGGTGACGGCACCATGATCCATGCCACCGCCGGCCAGCAGCGACGGAATCACCACGACGAGATAGGCGGCGGCGAGGAAACTGGTCACCCCGGCAAGCAGCTCGCGCGGGATCGTCGATCCGCGCGCGGCGAGATCGAAGCGGCGCGCAATCGCCCCGGCCAGCCGGCCGTTCATCGCGAGGCCTGCTCGGTGAAGCGGGCGAGGAAGCGGGGTACGTCGATCGACTGGACGATATGGACTTGCTGCTCGCCATTGCCCGGCGCCATCTCGTCCTTCCAGATCTGCGCCTGGCCATAGGTCGGCCCGGGCAGGAGATCGACGTCCATGCGGGCGACCAGTTCGCTCGTCACCAGGCTGCGGTCGATCGCGACCGAGGCAGCGATCTCGTCCCACAGCGGCTGGCCACGCCTGGCATAGCTGTCGAAATAGCGCGCTACCGGGGTGCCGGCCTTGCCGATCTGCGCGGCGAGCTCCGGCGTCACCCTGGCGGAATTGGTGACGTTGCCGAGGATCGTGATCCGCTGCCACGGCGCGGTCAGCACGATATGCGCGGCCTCGGGATCGAAGATGAAGTTGAAGTCAGTCGCGTAATCGGTGTTGCCGGTGACGCGCGCGACTGCGCTGTCGAGCCCGCCGCCCTCGATCACGATTTCCTTCGCGAGGCCCGCAATGTCCGGCGCGATGCGCAGCGCCAGCGCGATATTGGTGAGCGGGCCGGCCGTGACGATCGTGATCTTGCCGGGATTGGCACGCACCGAGCGGATCAGGAAGCTGACCGCATCCTCGCGCGCCGCCTTCGCCACGGGCGCGCCTTCCGGCATGGGCGGGATCAGCGCGGGATCCTCGGGATGATAGGAGCGGCCCGCGCGCGGCGCATTCCACGCGCCTTTCCACACGATGCGGCCGTAGCGCGTCTCCCACTGCGCCATTTCGCGCTGGGTGCGCAGCAGCGGCATCTCGGCGCCTTCGAGCACGGGCACGTCGGTGCGGCCCGCGATCTCGAGGAAGCGCAGGACGTGCGCCGTTTCCTCCTTGAGCCATGCATCGCCGGTGACCACGCCGATGCCGATCACCCTGACATTGTCATCGCGCAGCAGGGGGATCAGCGCCTGGATATTGCTCTGGCCCGGGCCGATGAAATCATTGTCGAAATAGATGGTGGTAGCGGGGGCCGGCGCGGCCTTTTTCGGCGGCTGCGCGGCCGACGGCGCCGCCAGCAGCGCCATCCCCATGGCGATCGCCGCGATCCTGGCTCTCATCGACATGCCCTTCCCTTCATCCCGTGACGGCGGGAAGGGTCGCCCCTCCCCGCCGTCCGCTTAGAACCGCGCGGTCGCGCCGACGAACATGTACCGGCCCAGCGCGTCATAGACGCCGGAGAAGAAGGCGCCGTTGGAGGTCTGGCCGCCCGCGCTCGCCGTGACCGGCGGATCCACGTCGAAGGCGTTGTTGACGCCGGCGCGCAGCGTCAGCTTCTTCCCGACATTCACCGCTGCAGCGAAATCGAAATAGCTGACCGCGCGCAGCTTGTAGTCATAGGGCTGGTAGGTGCCCTTCAGATACGCCGCGCTGCTCGACTTGTCGTTCACCGTGCTGCCGATATAGCGCCAGGTCGTGGCGAGGTTGAAGGCGCCGCCCGGTGCGGTCCAGCCGACCAGCGCCCGGTGCCGCCATTTCGGGATCGGCTGGCCGCAGGTCACGCCGAAATAGCCATCGCAGCGATAGGGCTCCGAACCGGGCAGGATCTGCACCTCATATTTCGACGTGCGCGTGCCGGCGAAGTTGATCGAGAGCTTGCCCGGATTGCCGCCGAAGATGTCGCCGAGATCCTGTGCCGCGGTGAGGGCGATATCCAGCCCCGAGGTCTTCAGATACCCGGCATTGACGCTGGTGGTGATGACGTTGCCGCCGCTGACCAGCGAGCCGGTGAGCGGGTTGCGCTGGATCAGCGAGCAGAACACACCGGTGTTGATGCACTGGGTGAGCGTGATCGTGGCCGGCACCGTGGTGATCAGCTTCTTCACGTCGATGTCGAAATAATCGACCGACAGCGTCACGCCGCGCAGGAAAGGCGGCGTCAGCTGCACGCCGAACGACTTGGTGTTCGAGGTTTCCGGATCGAGGTTGGGGTTGCCGCCGACCAGCGCGCCGGAGAGCTGGCCCGCCGCCGGGACGATGTTGCCATATTGCGCCGCAGTGACGCCGGACAGCGCGCACTGTGCCGCGGTCGCCTTGGGCGCAGTGCCCTCGCACGGATCGGACAGGCTGGCAGTCACGCCGCGCTGCGGGCCGAACAGCTCGACCAGGTTCGGCGCGCGCACCGCCCGCTGGTAGCTTCCGCGGAAGCGCAGCGCAGCGAAGGGCGCCCAGTCCGCCCCGGCCTTGAACGCAACGGTATCGCCGGCCGTGCTGTAGCTGGAGTAGCGCACGCCGCCATCAAGCGCGAGGCTGTGGAAGAAGGCCTTGTCCTCGACCAGCGGGATGCGGATCTCGCCGAACACTTCCTTGACGTTGTAGGAGCCCGAGATCGGGAATTCGCCGCCCGAATTCCCGGCAACGTCCTTGGTGCTGTAATAGCTGTCGGGCGTGAGGCTGAGCTTTTCGTTGCGATATTCAGCGCCGATCGCCACGCCGATGCCGTGGCTGGCGAACGGGCTGCCGAAGCCGAGATCGCCGGTGATCGCACCGCTGACGATCCCCTCCTCGATATAGCCCTTGCGGCGCACCGGCACCGACACATAGTTCAGCGCGGCCTGGCTGATGCCGCCGATCTGGAAGATGTTGATCGGCACGCAAGCCGGATCGACGCCGCTGACCGCCGACTTGCACACCACCTGGCCGCTGGCATTGGTCACGGCCTGCAGCGCCCGGGCGAAGCGGGTGAGCGAATAATCGCCCGTCAGATAGGAGTTGTAGTTGGTCCGGCCATATTGGCCGTAGACGTCGTAGCGCCAGCCGGGAGCAATCTGCCCCTTCACGCCGAGCACGCCGCGATAGGCATCATGCGTCGTATAATCGTGACGCGATCCGCCCTGGACGTTGCGCTGCGACACGCCGACCGTGGCGTTGGCGGTCGAGCCGAGGCCGACCGACGTGCAGATCAGGTTGCGCTCCTGCGCGGAGAGGTAAGGATTGTCGCAGTTCACCGTCTCGGCGACCGAGAAGGTCGCGGTCGGCGACAGCTTGATGTCCGCCTCGTCGTGCATGAACATGAACTCGCCATAGACATCGACGGCCGGCGAGAATTCGTAATGGCCGAACAGATCGGCGTTCACCTTCTTGTCGGGCGCCTGCAGATCATAGGTGTTGCCGTTGTTGAAGCCGTCCGAGCTCTTGTAGGTCCGCAGGCTGTTCCCGGTCGTGGCGTCGAGCGTGTAGGTGCCGCGGCTGATGCCGGTGGCCGGGTTGAACAGCTGGAACTGGGCCGGGTTGGTCGCGCTCGACAGCGAGCAGGTATAATTGTTGACCGAGGCGACGAGGTTGCAGGTCGAGAAATCCCGATCGGCTGTGCCCACGCCCGAGATCGACCGATAGCCGACATAGGCTGTGATGTTGCCGCGCCCGCCCGCGAAGTTCTTGCCGGCAGTGATCGAGACGGTCTGCTGGCCCCCATCGAACTTGTTGCCGGTGGCGTAGGGCTGGCCGGCGAGCGCCGCCGCCGAGACCACCGAATTGCCGTTGCTGTGCGAGAACAGCCCGGCCTGGCCGTCGACCTGCACGCCGTTGAAGTCGCGCTTGATGATGAAGTTGACCACGCCCGCAAGCGCGTCCGAACCATAGACTGCCGAGGCGCCTCCCGTGACGACCTCGACGCGCTGGACCAGCGCTGCCGGGATATTGTTGATATCGGGCGCCTGGGCGGCGGCGCGATCGGGATCGCCCTGCATCAGGCGCCGGCCGTCGATCAGGACGAGCGTACGCTGGTTGCCGAGGTTGCGCAGATTGACCGTGGCGGTGCCGCTGGCGCCGACCGATCCGCCGCGATTGCCACCGCCCTGATCGGCATAGGCCTGGGGCAGGGTGTTGATCAGGTCCTCGACGCGCACCGTGCCGCGCTGGCTCAGCTCCTCGCCGCCGATGACGCTGATCGGGCTGACGCTGGTGGCGTCCGGGCTGGCGATACGCGACCCGGTAACGACGATATCGGGCGCATCGGACGGCGCTTCATCGGCGGCGGCGGGAAGCGGCGCGGCGGGCGTGCTCTGCGCCAGGGCCGGAACGGCCCAGCATTGCCCCAGCAGCAGCGCGGCCGGCGAAGCGATCGCCAACAGGGCGGACTTGCGCGTCGAGAAGGTGGCAGACGACATATGGATTCCCCTTGTGCGTACGAGTTGCCCGCCGGCGACCACGCTCTCCCAATGGGTATCGTTCTTGTATCATTCGAGTCGGCCGCCATTCCGGCCGCTGTTCATTCCTGCCTGCGTCGCGCTCGGCTTCTGCTCGCGTCGACCCGTGAAAGCTATGGCCGGTTGTTCAGAAGTGGAAATTCTTTATCCTTATCGTTTGATCGATTCCCTTTATCACGGAGAAGCGCATGTCGGTCGAGGCCCTGTCGTTGCGCCAGCTGCGCTTTCTGGTGACGCTCGCCCGTGTCGGCAATTTCAGCCGCGCGGCCGACGAAATGGCGGTGACCCAGCCCGCGCTGAGCGCTGCGATCCGCCAGGTGGAAGAGCATGTCGGCGCGCGGCTGTTCGATCGCACCACCCATCATGTCGCGCTGACCCAGCCCGGTGCCGCGTTGCTCCCCCATGCGCAGCGGCTGCTCAAGACCGCCGACAACGCCTTTGCCGACATGCGCAGCGCGACGAGCCATGAGCGGGCGACGATCCGGATCGGGGCAATGCCCTCGGCGATCCCGGCGGTCGCCCAGGCGCTTGCCGAGCTCGGCGCGGGCCATCCCGATCTCAGCTTTCACCTGAGCGACGGCACCAGCGACCTGCTGATCGAGGACCTGCGCAAGGGCGCGTTCGACCTGGTGATCGGCGTGTCCTTCGGAAGGGGCGGCGGGCTCGATGCGACGATGCTGATCGAGGACGACATGGTGCTGGTGGTGCGCCGCGACCACCGCCTGGCCGGGCGCGATCGGGCGAACTGGAGTAGCCTGGCGCAGGACGACATCGTCCATTTCCCCGGCGGGAGCATCGGCGAGCTCAGCCGGGTGGCGCTTCGGCAAAACGGCCTGGCGCCCTCCCCGCGCTACCGGGTGGACCAGGTCGATTCGCTCTATGGCCTGGTGCTCAGCGGGCTTGCCGTCGGCATCATGCCGCGCCTCTATACCCGCGCCTTCGACACTACCGAGGTCGCGCTCCTGCCCCTGATCGGGCCGACGGTGAAGCGCCGGCTGGCGCTGCTCCATCGCAGCGAAATCCGCGACGAACATCCCGTCGCGGCCGACATCGTCGCGGCGCTGACGGCGACGATCAAGCGGCATTTCGAGGCCGATGCGGGACGCGCCGCACGCCGGGATATTCCTCCAGCCGCAGCGAAAGCCGCTTTTCAAGCGCCCCCGCCCTGCCTAGACGCGATCCATACCTGATATTCCAAGGAACCTGCCATGCGTGAAGCGGCGATCGTTGCCACCGCCCGTACCCCGATCGGCAAAGCCTATCGCGGTGCGTTCAACATCACCGAAGCGCCGGTGCTGGCCGGGCATGTGATGAATGCAGCCGTGGCCCGCGCAGGCATCGATCCCGCACGGATCGACGAGGTGTTCTGGGGCGTCGGCGGCCAATGGGGCACACAGGGCGGCAATGCCGGGCGCATGGCGCTTTTCGCGGGCAACCTGCCGCAGAGCGTGCCGGCCTTTTCGCTCGACCGGAAATGTGGATCCGGCCTGACCGCGGTGGCGCTCGCCGCCCGGTCGATCATGTGCGACGAGATCGACGTGGCGCTGGCGGGCGGGATGGAATCGATCAGCCTCACCGTGACCAAGGATGCGCCGCGCTTCGTCAACAAGTCGGTGATCGCGAACCAGCCCGCCGCATATGTCCCGATGATCGAGACCGCCGAGATCGTCGCCGAGCGCTACGGCATCAGCCGGGAGGCGCAGGATGCCTATGGCGCAATGAGCCAGCAGCGCGCAGCCGCCGGGCTCGCGGCGGGCGCGTTCATCGAGGAGATCGCGCCGATCACGGTGGAGAAGGCGCTGTTCGACAAGGACGGCAACCGGACCGGCACCGAGACGATCACGGTCAGCCAGGATGAGGGAATCCGCGCCGGCACCACGCTCGAGGCGCTGCGCGGGCTGAAGACGGTTTGGCCCGGCGGCGAGTTCACCGGGCCGGGCCGCAACGTGACCGCGGGCAATGCCAGCCAGCTTTCGGACGGCGCCTCGGCGCAGATCCTGATGGACCGCCGGACCGCCGAGGCCGAGGGCAGGGAGATATTGGGCATCTATCGTGGCTTCCAGGCAGCTGGATGCGGGCCCGAGGAAATGGGGATCGGGCCGGTATTCGCGATCCCCAGGCTGCTCGATCGCGCCGGCCTGACGGTGGGCGATATCGGACTGTGGGAGCTGAACGAGGCGTTTGCCAGCCAATGCCTTTATTGCCGCGACCATCTCGGCATCGATCCGGAAAAATATAACGTCAATGGCGGCGCGATCGCGGTCGGGCATCCGTTCGGGATGACCGGATCGCGCCTCGTCGGCCATGCGCTGATCGAGGGGCGCAAGCGCGGGGTGCGCCATGTCGTCGTGTCGATGTGCACGGCCGGCGGCATGGGGGCCGCCGGACTCTTCGAGATCGTCTAGCCGAAGGACCGCCTTCCTCTCTCTCCTGCGCGGTTCCCGCGATCAAGGCCCCTGCAGGTCGCCTCGCGCGGCAGCGGCCTCGGAAGCACGGTGCAGCGCCCAGAAATCCGGCACGCCCCGCCCCGCGAGCCGCGTCTGGAGCACGGCCAGGTGGGAGATCCAGCCGCCCGCCGTGCCGGTACGCGCCGCCTCGGCCAGGCCGGAATGCGTCAGCACGAGCCGGGTTCGATCGCCTTCGGGGGTGAGGGTGAATTCAGCCACCCCGTTCCTGTCCCCCTCGAAGGTGAAGGCGAGCAGGTGCGGCGGATCGATCCGGACCACCTTCTCATGGGCCCTGACGCCCTTGTACCGGGCATAATCCGGCGGATAGGGCACGTCTTCGTCCGACAGATTGTCATGATCGAAGATCAATTCGAGCGCGCCGCCGACGCGTTGTTCCATCGGGCCGGCGGCGAACCAGCGGCCGCGCTTTTCGGAATCGACCAGCCATTCCCAGACGGTGGCGACAGGCGCGTCGAGCAGCCGTTCGAAGCGCAGCACCTCAGCCATGAGCCGGCTCGTGCGGCAGCGCCGCATCGTAGAGCTGGAACGCTTCCTCGAACACAGCCCAGAAATCCTCGCAGGCGCTGCCGGCAAGGATCTTCGCCAGCACCTGGGTATGGCTGTCCCAGCCCGAGGCGACCAGCACGCGATTGGTGCGGGTCGACAGGCGCGAATGGGTGATGACGAGGCGGGTGCGCTCGCCTTCCGGCGTCAATTCGAAGCGCGCGATATCCTCGCCGCCGCCCCAGTGGAATGCGAGCAGGCGGGGCGGATCGATCGCCTCGACATAGCCCTCCGCCACCCGCCCCCTGGTGCCCGCGAAGCGCTCCGGGTAGGGCACGTCGCGACTCGACAAAGCGTCGTGATCGAAGGTGAAGGTGAGCGCACCGGCAGGCCGCTGCTCGAGGGGGCCAGCAGCGAACCATTTCGCCCGCTTGTCGGAATCGACGAGGAACGACCAGACCCGATCGATCGGCGCATCGAGCAGGCGCTCGAGCCGAATCGTGTCCGGCGCCGTCTGAACGGCGCGGTCGGTCCGATCGGCTATCCGGGAGAGTGAATCGAGGATCATCGTCCAGCCCTTTCGTGTCTGCTGCTCATAGGCGGCCCATGCCGGGTCCATTTCGTGCGTGAGCGTGAGCGTCGCGCCGCTGCCCCTGGCGGCAATCGCGATCGATACACGCGTCCATTCCCCCTCCTCCGCCGGATCGGCACGGAACAGGAAGACGAGGCGGTGCGGGCGATCGATCACCTCGAACTGGAGGTGGTGATGCGCCACGCCGCCCGCGCGCCGCTCGACGACCAGCGCGCGGCCGCCGACCCGCGCGTCGATCTCGACCTTCAGCATCTCGCCTTCGGGTGTCGCGAAGAGAAACCGCCCCGCCCGCGCCGGATCGAGCCACGCATCGAAGACCTGCTCCGGCGTCGCGTCGAAATCGCGCGTGACGGTGAGGACCACTGGCGTACTCATGCGGGCAACTCGTAAAGCTGGATCCAGTTGCCTACCGTGTCGTCGAGGATCGCGGTGGTCGGCATGCCGGGATGGGCCTGGGGCGGGTTCCTGAACGTCACGCCCTTCGCAACGAGCCGGTCATATTCGGCCCGGAGATCGCCCGACTGGAAGCCGGTGGCGGGAATGCCGCTCTCGTACAGGCCCGTGCGAAAGGCGATCGCCCAATCCTGCGTTGCCGGCTCCAGCGCGAGCTGCACGTCGGCCGGTCCATCGGGCGCGGTCATGCTGATCCACTCGAACGCGCCGACCGGGAATCGGACCTGGACGACGAAGCCCAGTTTCTCCGTGTAGAAATCGACCGCCTTTTGCTGATCGTCGACCATGATGCTGGTAAGCGCGATCCTCATTCCGCCCGCTCCTTTTCCGCCTTGAGCAGTTCCTCGAGTATATCGAGCCGCGCGTTCCAGAATTTCTCCCATTGCCGCAGCCACGCTTCGGCTTCGCGCAGCGGCTCCGCCTTCAACCGGCACAATTGCTGGCGTCCGGCCTTGCGCCGCTCGAGCAGCCCGGCGCGCTCCAGCGCCTGGACGTGTTTCGAAGCGCCGGCGAAGCTCATCGCATGCGGCGCGGCCAGTTCGCCGATGCTGCGCTCCCCGCCGGCCAGGCTGGCCAGCATGGCGCGGCGGGTGGGATCGGCAAGCGCGGCAAAGATACTGTCGAGTCGTTCAACCATATGGTTGTATATCAACTCGCCGAACCACATTGTCAACCATATGGTTTAACGTCTCGGCCGCGCCATATTGACATCGCAGCCTGCCGCCGCCCAAGCGCCCCATCCGAGTTGCCTCACTGGATCATCGATGAACCAAGCCCCCGCCCCGGCCCGGCGCCTCTTCGCGCCGATCCTCGCCGGCGCCAGCCTGCGCGACCGGGCGATCGCCTGCGCGGGCGCGCTGATCGGCATCATGCTGACATGGCTGGTCTGCGCCCGGTTTTCGGCGGTGGGAACCACCCTGCCGATCCTGATAGCGCCGATAGGCGCATCGGCGGTGCTGCTGTTCGCAGTACCCGCGAGTCCGTTGTCACAGCCCTGGGCCGTCATCGGCGGCAACACCGTGTCGGCGATCATCGGCGTTGCCGTGGCGCGCCTCGTGCACCAGCCGGCACTCGCCGTGGGGCTGGCGGCAGGCGGCGCGATCTTCGCCATGTCGATCCTGCGTTGCCTGCATGCGCCCGGCGGCGCGGTGGCGCTGACCGCAGTCATCGGCGGGCCGGCAGTCATCGGTGCCGGGCCCTGGTTCGCGTTCATGCCCGTGGCGGTCAATTCGCTCGTGCTGGTGCTGGCCGCCTGGCTGTTCCATCGCTTTTCCGGCCATAGCTATCCGCATCGGGCGACGGTCCCCCACGCCCGTGCCGACGCGACCGGGCCAATCTTCCATCCCGACGCGATCGACCGGGCACTCGCGGATCTTGGTGAAACCTTCGACGTCAGCCGTGAAGACCTCGACCTGTTGCTGCAACGCGCCGCGATCCACGATCGTGCGGCCCGCAGTGCTGGCGCCCGGCGGCGAAACGGCAGCTGATCGGGACCACGGGGACCCTGCAGCCAATATCTGCTGCTCGGCCGCATGGTTCTTCTTTTGTCGCGGGATGCTTGCGGGGCCGTGGAAGCGCGACCAGATTCATTCATGAAACGAAGGAGATTCCTCCATGCCGCGATTCGCCCAACCCATCTATATCGCAGCCGGTCTGCGCACCCCCTTCGGTCGGGCCGGCGGTGCGCTGGCCGACCATGACGCGATCACGCTCGCAGTGCCGGTGGTCCAGGCAATGGCCGCAAAGGCACGACCCGACCTGTTCGTGTGGGGCACGGTGATCCCGAGCCTCGGCTGGAGCAATATCGGGCGCGAGATCTGGCTCGATGCAGGGCTCGACCCGACAGTGCCGTCCTTCTCTGCCGTGCTTGCCTGCTCGACCTCGATGGTCGCGGCCTTTGCTGCCGGCGGAATGCTCGGCGGCGACAAGAATCTTGCGCTGGTGGGCGGCTCGGAGGTGATGAGCAATCCGCCGATCGGGCTGAAGCTCGACGCTTCGAAACGGATCGTGAAGCTGTTCCGGACCGATCCCGCCGCGGCGCTGGCTGCGCTGCAGGCGCTGACCCCGAACGACCTCGTTCTGCCGATCAAGGGCTTCGCCAACCGCATCACCGGGCGGACGATGGGCGATCATATGGAGGAAACGGCGAAGATCTGGGAGATCAGTCGCACGGCGCAGGATGACTGGACGCTGAAGAGCCACCAGCGGGCGGTCGCCGGATGGGAAAGCGGCTTTTTCGACGACCTGGTCATCCCGTTGCCCGAGATCGCGCGCGACGCCAATCCACGCGCCGACACCTCGGCCGAGAAGCTCGGCGCGCTGCCGCTCGCCTTCGACAAGACCAGCGGCAGGGGCACGCTGACCGCGGGCAACAGTTCCCCCATCACCGATGGTGCGGCTGGCTGCTGGGTGGCGACCGGGGCCGGGCTGGAGCGGCTGCCCGAGGCTACGCCGCATGCCGAGCTGGTCGATCATGAGATTGCCGCCGTCGACCATGCGCAGGACGGACTGCTGATGGCGCCGAGCTTCGCCATCCCCCGACTGCTGGCGCGGCACGGGCTGCGCTATGCGGATATCGCGCTATGGGAAATCCATGAGGCATTCTCGGCACAGGTCCTGGCCAATGTCGCCGCGCTGGAGAAGCCCGGCTGGACGCGCGACCGGGCAGGCGTGGATTTCGAGTTCGGCCCCTTCCCCTGGGACCGGGTGAATCCGAACGGCGGATCAGTCGCGATCGGCCATCCCTTCGCCGCGACCGGCGCGCGCGACCTCAGCCAGGCGGTGAAGGAACTCTGGACCAGGCCGAGCGGGACCTGGGCGGTCGTGAGCGTCTGCGCCGATGGCGGACACGGGACCGTATCGTTGCTGCGGCGACCGTAGAGGTTAGGCCCCGGATGGGGGCGCCATCATTGGCGGGCTGGCGCCCCATCACGCCTGGCATCGCGGATCGCGCTGACTTTCGCCTGCAACAATTCCCGCGTCTCTTCTGCGATCTGGCCCGGATTCAGTTCGCGTATAACAGGCGTCTTCCAATATCGGGGCGAGGGAGGCGCCGCGGTTTCCGGATCTTCCGCGGAATATATGTCGGCCATGAATGTTCGCCCCGAGAAGGTGGATCATCTCAAATCAGATAGAAGACTCGACCGCTTCAGCCTTGTGGCTACACATGGCGGACGGATCTCGCGAAGCCCGAGCACCGATCCGATCGCGAACATTGCCGCGATTATCCGCTCATCATGCGCCCCGCTCTCCCGATTCGAGGCATCTGAACTATTTGCCACAAACCACGGATGCGCAATAAAATAATAACCAGAATGGTGCCTGTGTCCCTTGGTCGCGGGCGCGCAAAGGCCGGGCGATACAGGAAGGTCGCAGGCATATTCGTCCGGGCACGCGGGGTCCGTGGCGCGCTCCCCGATGCGCGAGCGGATCAGTCCGGCTGCGCTTTCCATCCGTCCCAGCGCAGCTTGCCGACGATGATCAGCTCCATCACGACGAACGGACCGACCAGCAGAGTCGCACCGGGCCAGCCGAGCCACAGATAGCCGAAGCGTCCGACGCAATAGAGCAGCACGATCATGCTCTGGACCATGCCGACCAGCCCCGCCGAGCGGAAGCGCGGGCCAATGCCGTAGCCGATCCAGAATACCCAGCGCGCGATGATCCACACCACCGTCGTCGCCACCACTGCGCGCATCGAAAAGCCGTCGCGCGCCTGGATCGCCAGCAGCACCAGGCCGGGCACGAACAGCCAGAGCTGCTCGATGCTGTTCTGCACGTACCGCTGGTTGATCCGCATGCGCGGCGATTCCTGCCCCGCCAGCGGATCGATCGCCGGTGTCACGAGGCGCTCATGCGCGACCGCCTCGATCCCCGGCAGCAGGCCAAGCAGCACCGCGACGCCTGCGCAGTGCAGCGCGAAAATGGCGCGTGCCGTCTGCGTCGTCATACCCGGGATCGCCGGCAACAGGCGGTCGATTGCGAACCACAACCCGATCGCGACCGGCAATGCGAGCACGACACCCAGCACCAGCGTGCGCTGCTGCGCCTCCATCGATTCAGGGTCGAGGCGGCTCATCCGGTCAGTCGGCGAACAGCAAAACCGGCGTCTCGAGATATTTCCGGAGTGCCTGCACGTAACTTGCCGCATCCCAGCCATCGACGACGCGATGGTCGCAGCTGATCGAAAGGTTCATCAGCCTGGCCCGGACAATATCGTCTCCGCGGAAGACCGGGCGTTCGACGATCTTGTTGGGGCCGATGATCGCGACCTCGGGCCGGTTGATCACCGGCGTCGTCGCAATGCCGCCGAGCGGCCCGAGCGAGGTTACCGTAAGCGTGGAGCCCGACAGTTCCGACGAGGTCGCCTTGCCGCTGCGCGCCGCCTCCGCGAGGCGGCCGATCTCGCTCGCGAGCTGCCAGACATTGAGGTCCTGCGCGTCGCGGATTACCGGGACCATCAGGCCAGCCGGCGTCTGCGTCGCCATGCCGAGATGGACCGCGCCGTGGCGCGTGACCACGCCGGCCTCGTCGTCATAGCGGGCGTTGATCATCGGGAAATCGGGGATGGTCTTGCAGATCGCGACGATCAGCAGCGGCAACAGGGTGAGCTTTGGACGGCCGCCGCGATTGTCGTTGAGGTCAGCGCGCATTTCCTCGAGCGCCGTGACGTCGATCTCGTCGACATAGGTGAAGTGCGGGATGGCACGCTTCGAGGCGGCCATGTTCTCGGCGATGCGACGCCGCATGCCGATCACCTTCACCGCCTCGTCGGGGCGGGCATGGCTTGCGTGCGGGGCATGATAGCCCTGGTTCGCGCCGTAGCGCAGATAGGCGTCGAGATCGGCGTGCCGGACGCGGTCGCCGTCCGACTTCACATCGGCGAGATCGATACCGAGATCCGCCGCGCGGGCACGGACGGCGGGAGAGGCCAGGACATGCCTATCCTCCCTCCCCCGGCTTGCGGGGAGAGGGGCAGGTTCGGGTGGTGGCGCTGGTGGCTGCCCCCCTCCCAAACCGTCTCCCGGGAGGGGAGAGGGTTTTTCAGCGATCTCCTCCGTTCCCGGCGTCTCGGCCTCGAACTGCTCCTCGACCTCTTCCGCCTTCGTCCCCTCGACGGGCAGATCGCCCGGCGCGATATCGTCAATCGTCTCGATCGACGGCGCGATCACGCCGTCTTCTTCGACCGCGTCAGTCTCGATCACCACCAGCGCCGCGCCGATCGACACCTGGTCGCCGACCTCGCCGGCCAGTTCGACCACCGTGCCGGCGACCGGGGATTCCATCTCCACCGTCGCCTTGTCGGTCATCATGTCGGCGAGCTGCTGGTCTTCCTCGACGCGGTCGCCGATCTTGACGTGCCACGCGACGATCTCCGCTTCGGAAATGCCTTCCCCGATGTCGGGGAGTTTGAACGTGAAGCGTGCCATCAGAGATATCCGTTCGTTTCGAGCGAAGTCGAGCAACAGGGGGCCGCGCAGGTGTCTCGACTTCGCTCGACACGAACGGGGATGGGCAGAGCCATCAAGTCAGTCCTTCATCACCTTCTTCAGCGCTTCGCCGATCCGCACCGGGCCGGGAAAATAGGCCCATTCGAGGCTATGCGGGTACGGCGTGTCGAAACCCGTCACGCGCTCGATCGGTGCTTCGAGATGGTAGAAGCAGCGCTCCTGGACGATCGCCGAGAGTTCCGCGCCGAAGCCGCTCGTGCGGGTCGCCTCGTGCACGATCATGCAGCGGCCAGTCTTCTTCACCGACGCCTCGATCGTCTCGATATCGAGCGGCACGAGGGTGCGCAGATCGATGATCTCGGCATCGATCCCGGCTTCCGCGATCACCGCCTGGCAGACATGCACCATCGTGCCATAGGCCAGGATCGTCAGCGCCTCGCCGGGGCGGACGATCTTCGCCTTGCCCAGTTCGATCTTGTAATAGCCGGTCGGCACGTCGCCCGCGGGATGCTGCGACCAGTTCTGTGTCGGGCGATCCCAATGGCCGTCGAACGGGCCGTTATAGATGCGCTTGGGCTCGAAGAAGATCGTCGGATCATTATCCTCGATCGCCGCGATCAGCAGGCCCTTTGCGTCATAGGGCGTCGACGGGATCACCGTCTTGACGCCCGAGACATGCGTGAAGATGCCCTCGGGGCTCTGGCTGTGCGTCTGCCCGCCGAAGATGCCGCCGCCGAACGGCGAGCGCACCGTAATCGGCGACGTGAACTCGCCGGCCGAGCGATAGCGCAGCCGCGCCGCTTCCGACACGAGCTGGTCGAGCGCAGGATAGATATAATCGGCGAACTGGATCTCGGGCACCGGCCTGAGGCCATAGGCGCCCATGCCGACGGCGACGCCGATGATCCCGCATTCCGTGATCGGCGTATCGAACACGCGGGTCTTGCCATATTTCTTCTGCAGGCCGGCCGTCGCGCGGAACACACCGCCGAAATAGCCGACATCCTCGCCCATCACGATCACGTCGGAATCGCGCGCCATCATCACGTCCATGGCTGAATTGATCGCCTGGATCATGTTCATGCGGGCGGTGCCGTCTTCATTTGCCTCGGGGGCAATGACGTCGATTTCATCGTTCATGACTTGCGCGCCCATGGCCGGCCCGAGGCCGTTTCTTCAGCGATCATCTGGGCCTGTTGCTCCCGCAGATGCCAGGGCATCTCCTCGAACACGCCGTCGAACAGCGAATCGAGCGGCTGGTGGAGACCGTGGCCGAGAATGCCGTTCGCCTCGGCTTCCTTCTGCGCGCGCTTCACCTGCTCGGCGAGTTCGAGATCCTGGGCGGCGTGGCGGTCCTCGTCCCATTCCCCGATCGCGATGAGATGATCCTTCAGGCGCCGGATCGGATCGCCCAGCGGCCATGCGCTCGGCTCGCCGGCCGAGCGATATTGCCCGGGATCGTCCGAGGTGGAATGGCCTTCGGCCCGGTAGGTGAAATGCTCGATCAGGGTCGGGCCCTGGTTGGTGCGGGCGCGCTCGGCGGCCCAGGCGGTCGCGGCGTAGACGGCAAGCGCGTCATTGCCGTCGACGCGCAGGCCGGCGATGCCATAGCCGATCGCGCGCGCCGCGAAGGTGGTCGATTCGGCCCCGGCAAAGCCCGAAAAGCTCGAAATCGCCCATTGATTGTTGACCACGTTGAAGATCACCGGCGCGCGATAGACGCTGGCGAACGTACAGGCGGAATGGAAATCACCCTCGGCGGTCGAGCCCTCGCCGCACCAAGTCGCGGCGATGCGGGTGTCGCCCTTGGCCGCCGACGCCATCGCCCAGCCCACGGCCTGTGGATATTGGGTGGCGAGATTGCCCGAGATCGAGAAGAAGCCGGCTTCCTTGACCGAATACATGATCGGCAGCTGCTTGCCCTGCAACCGATCGCCCCGGTTCGAATAGATCTGGTTCATCATGTCGACCATCGACCAGCCCCGCGCGATCAGCAGGCCCTGCTGGCGATAGGAGGGGAAGCACATATCCTCGTAATCGAGCGCGAAAGCCGCGGCGACCGCGACCGCCTCTTCGCCGAGGCACTTCATGTAGAAGCTGGTCTTGCCCTGGCGCTGGGCGCGGAACATGCGCTCGTCAAAGGCGCGGACCAGCACCATGCTGCGAAGCATCGCGCGCAGCGTTTCGGGCGAGAGACGCGGATTCCACGGGCCGACCGCCCGCCCCTCGTCGTCGAGCACCCGGATCAGCTCATAGGCGAGATCAATGAAGGTCTCGGCGCGGTCGGCGGTGTCGGGTCGGCGGACATCGCCGGCGGGGGGAATCGCGACTTCAGTGAAGTCGACCGTGTCGCCCGGGCGGAACTTGGGTTCCGGCACATAGAGCGACAGTGGTTGCAAATTGGCGCGCGGAATGTCGCTTGCCATGGTCTCTCCAATCATCGCGAGTTCGGGCGTTCGCTGGAGAGCCAACGCGCAGATTCGCCGTTCGAAGCCTTGTTATAAAATTTCAAAGCGCTTGGCGAGAGGGGCAGGCCAAGGGAATTGTTCGGCGCGGGACAAGGCGTTGTCGCCACGGGCCGCTTACCGCTTGACTCCATTCGGCCTGCAGGAACAAAATAGGAACATACTTATTTGCGAGTCGTGCGCTTGTCGTCTGCCACCGCCCTTTCCGCTTTACGCGAAACCCTGCGCGCGATCGAGGGGGATGGCCTGCGTCGGCGCCCCGTGCTGCCGTTCGGGATCGGGGCGATCGATGCGCGGCTGGCGACGACCGGGCTCAGGCTCGATTCGCTCCACGAGATCGCCGCCGCCAGCCCCGGCATGGGCGACGATGCCGCCGCAACGCTGTTCATGGCCGGCATCGCCGCGCGCGCCTGGGGGCCGGTGCTGTGGGTGGTGCGCCGGCGCGACCTGTTTGCGCCCGGCCTCTACCAGGCCGGGCTTTCCCCCGAGCGCATCCTCTATGCCGAGGCCGGCGACGATGCCGAACTGCTCGCGCTGATGGAGGAAGGGCTGCGTCACCGCGGCCTGGGCGCGGTGATCGGCGAGGTCAAAAGCGCCTCGATGTCCAATACCCGCAGGCTGCAGCTGGCTGCGGAAGGGGGCAAGACGATCGCCCTGCTGCTGAAGCGGCATGCGCGGGAGGGCGGCAATCCGCTCGCCGTGCCCTCTGCCGCCGTCACCCGCTGGCGCATTGCCGCCGCTCCCTCGGCGGCGCTGCCGGTCGAGGGCGTCGGCCGGGCGCGCTGGCGTATCGAACTCGTCCGCCAGCGCGGCGGCGAGCCCCATCAATGGACCATGGAGGCATGCGATGAAACGGGTCGCCTCGCTCTTCCTGCCCGACTGGCCAATCGACCGGCTGCGGCAGGCGGAACGCACCGCCGCGCCGCCTGAGGTTCCGCCGGCCTTGCCGGCTGCGCCGCCACAGGAGCGCGGCGACGGATGGCGCCCCGGCGCGCGCTGGGCGCGCGAGGGACGCCCATCGCTACCCGCGATCCGGCAGTGCATGCCGGTGGGAGAGCCGCCCCTGGTCACCTCGATCCGCGAGGGCAACAAAATCCTGATCGCCGCGGCCAGCCCCGCGGCACGGAGCCTGGGCATTCTGCCCGGCATGGCCGTGACACAGGCACGCGCGCAGGTGCCTGCCCTGGAGATCCGCCCCGCCGATCCCGAAGGCGATCGCGCGGATCTGCGTCGCCTCGCCATCGGCGCCGCGCGCCGCTGGACGCCGATCGTCGCATTGTCGGGCGAGGACGGACTGTTCCTCGACATGACGGGCACGGCGCATCTGTTCGGCGGCGAGGAGGCGATGGCCCGGCGCATCGTGCGGCTGCTCGCACGGCTCGGCGTGACGGCGCGGATTGCGGTGGCGGATACGGTCGGGGCGGCCTGGGCGCTGGCGCGCTATGCCCAGTTCCCCCGGGGCGTAACGGTCTGCCCGACCGGCGGCCATAGGGATGCCCTCGCCCCGCTGCCGATCGCGGCGCTGCGGTGCGAGCCCGCCGCGATCGAACTGCTCAAGCGACTCGGCATCGAACGGATCGGCCAGCTCGCCCCGATGCCGCGCGCCCCGCTTGCCCGGCGCTTCGGGGCGGCACTGGTCGAACGGCTCGACCAGCTGACGGGGCGGGTGGCCGAACCGCTCGACCCCATTGTGCCGCCCGAACAGATCGTCGCGATCCAGCGCTTCGCCGAGCCGATCGTGACTGCCGAGGCGATCGAGCATTGGCTGGCGCATCTCATGCCCCGTCTCGTCACTGCGCTGGCCCAGGCCGGGCTTGGCGCGCGCGCGATCGAGCTGGTCGCCGACCGGATCGACGGCGTGCCGCAGCGCCTGCGCATCGGGCTCGCCCGGCCGAGCCGCGACGGCGCGCATCTGCTGCGGCTGATCGTGCGCCGGATCGAGGAAATCGCCCCCGGCTTCGGCATCGACGCCCTGGCGCTGCACGTCCGTCGCGCCGATCCGCTGGCGGCCCAGCCCGTCGACGAACAGCTGGAAGATCGCCCGCCCGATCTCGCCCCACTGGTCGACGCACTCGCCAACCGGATCGGCGACGCGCGGCTGTGGCGAATCCGACCGATCGAAAGCGAAGTGCCCGAGCGCTCGATCGAAGCAGCGCCACCGCTCGATCCGCCGGCACCACAGGCCGCAAAACTGAAGCCCGACGATGTCCGGCAGCTCGATCGATCGCCCGAACTGCATCCCTGGCACCATCGCTGGCCGCGCCCGGTCCGGCTGCTCCGGCGGCCCGAACAGCTCGACCATGTCATTGCGGAGCTGCCCGACCAGCCGCCGCGCCGTTTCAGCTGGCGCGGGCAGATGCACAAGGTGGTCCGCGCCGATGGCCCCGAACGGGTGCGGGGCGAATGGTGGAAGCGCGCTGCCGAGCAGCATAGCGTGCGCGATTATTTCCGCGTCGAGGATGAGGCAGGCCAGCGCTTCTGGCTGTTTCGGCGCGGTGACGGCGAACGGCAGGAGACGGGCGATCTCCGTTGGTTCATGCACGGGGCCTTCGGGTGACCTATGCCGAGCTCCAGGTCACCACGCATTTCAGCTTCCTGCGCGGTGCCTCCTCGGCGCAGGAGCTGGTCACGTCAGCGGCAATGCTGGGGTTGCCGGCGCTCGGCATTACTGATCGCAATTCAGTCGGCGGCGTCGTCCGGGCGCTGGTCGCTGCAGAGCAGATCACGAAGCTCGGCCATCCGATCCGCATGATCGCCGGCTGCCGGCTCGACCTGGTCGACGGCTCCTCCCTTCTGGTCTGGCCGGAGGATCGCGCGGCCTGGAGCCGGCTCACCCGCCTGCTCACCCTCGGCAAGGGCCGCGCCAATGCGCAGAAGGGCGAGAAGGGGCAGTGTTTCCTGCACTGGGAAGATGTCGCGCAACATAGCCAGGGCCTGGTGGGCGCGCTGGTACCCGGAATGACCGATCATGGCGATCCGGTCGCGATGCGCTGGATGGCGGATGCCTTCGAGGAACGCGGCCATGTCTGCCTGACGCAGCATCGCCGCCCGGGCGATCCACTGCGCCTGCACCATCTCGGGCAGATGGCGCAGGGCTTCGGCCTGACGCCGCTCGCCACCGGCGATGTGCTGTACCACGCGCCCGGCCGACGCATGCTGCAGGATGTCGTGACCGCGATCCGCTGCAAATGCACGGTCGACGATCTCGGCTTTCGTCGTGAGCGCAGTGCCGACCGGCATCTGAAAGGCCCGGCGGAGATGGCCCGGCGCTTCCGCGCCCATCCCGAGGCGCTGAGGGCAGTCGAGGCGATCGTCGAGCGCTGCACCTTTTCGCTGCGCGAACTGAAGGAGCAGTATCGCTATCCCGACGAGATCGTGATCAGTGGCAGTACGCCGCAGGACGCGCTGGAGAAGATGACTCGCTCGGCCCTGCTCGCGCTTTATCCCGCCGGCCCGCCACCGGCCTATGCCGCCTTGCTGGAGCATGAGCTCAAGCTGGTCCGGGATATGGGCTATGCGCCCTATTTCCTGACCGTGAACTCGATCGTGCGGTATGCGCGCAGCCAGCGGATCCTGTGCCAGGGCCGCGGATCGGCGGCGAATTCGATCATCTGCTTCGTGCTCGGCATCACCTCGATCGACCCGGTCAAGCATACCCTGTTGTTCGAGCGGTTCATCTCCACCTCGCGCCACGAACCGCCCGACATCGACGTGGATTTCGAGCATGAGCGGCGCGAGGAAGTGATCCAATGGATCTACGAGACCTATGGCGAGCAGCATGCCGCACTGACCGCCGTGGTCAGCCGCTTTCGCACGCGCGGGGCGCTGCGCGAGGTCGGCAAGGTGATGGGTCTGTCGGAGGACATGACCTCGGCACTGGCCGGCCAGGTCTGGGGCACTTCAAGCGAGGGTGTGCGCGATGCGCATGTCGCGCAGCTCAACCTCGACCGCGCGGATCCGAAGCTTGCCCTGACGCTCGAGCTCGTCCGCGAACTGGTCGAGACCGAAACCCCGCGCCACCTGTCGCAGCATCCCGGCGGCTTCGTGCTGTCACACGACCGGCTCGACGACCTGGTGCCGGTCGAGCCCGCCGCGATGATCGATCGCCGCGTGGTGGAATGGGAAAAGCTGGACGTGGAGGAGCTCGGCCTGATGAAGGTCGATATTCTCGGGCTCGGCATGCTGGGGTGCATGCGCCGCGCCTTCGAGCTGCTCGAGACGCGCAAGGGTATTTCGCTCACCATGGCTTCGCCCGAGATGCAGGGCGATGACGACGCAACCTACAAAATGATCCAGAAGGCCGACACGCTCGGCGTCTTTCAGATCGAGAGCCGTGCGCAGATGTCGATGCTGCCGCGAATGCAGCCGAAGAAATTCTACGACCTGGTGATCGAAGTCGCCATCGTCCGCCCCGGCCCGATCCAGGGCGACATGGTCCACCCCTATCTCAAGCGCCGCGAAGGCAGGGAGCCGGTCACCTATCCCAGCCCTGCCCTGGAAAAGGTGCTGAAAAAGACGCTGGGCGTGCCGCTGTTCCAGGAACAGGCGATGCAGGTCGCCATGGTGGGCGCGGGCTTCAGCGCCGACGAGGCCGATCGCCTGCGCCGGGCCATGGCAACCTTCAAGGCGACCGGCGGCGTCGGCGAATTCCGCGAACCACTGATCAAGGGCATGCTCGCCAACGGCATCACGCTCGATTTCGCCGAACGGATGGTCAAGCAGATCGAGGGCTTCGGCAGCTATGGCTTTCCGGAGAGCCATGCAGCGAGCTTCGCCAAGATCGCCTATGCCTCGTGCTGGATGAAGTGCCATCATCCCGATCTCTATTGCGCGGCGCTGCTCAACGCCCAGCCGATGGGCTTCTATGCCCCGGCCCAGATCGTGCGCGATGCGCGGGAACATGGGGTCGAGATACTGCCCGTCTGCATCAATCGCAGCGACTGGGACACGCAGGTGCTGGCGGAGGCCGACCCGGCCCGCGGCAAGCCGCGTGCCCATTTCTGCGGAAGCGATGAGGACTGGGCCCGACTGCTGCCGATCCGGCTCGGCATGCGGATCGTGCAGGGGCTCGGCGAGACGGAAGCCCAGGCCATCATGGATGCGCGCCGGCGCGGCCCGTTCGTCTCGATCGAGGATGCCTGGCGCCGATCGGGCGTCAGACCCGTCGCGCTGGAACGCCTGGCGCGCGCCGACGCCTTTGGCTGTCTCGGCCTCGACCGGCGCCAGGCGCTATGGGCGATCAAGGGACTGGGCCAGGCGCCGCTGCCGCTGTTCGCCGCCGCCGATACGCGCGCTGCCGCGATCGTTCCGGAGGCATGCGAGGAGGAGGTCCGGCTCCTTCCGCTCACCGCCGGGCGCGAGGTGGTCGAGGATTATCGCGCCACCCAGTTGTCGCTGCGCCGGCATCCGCTCCACTTCCTGCGGCCCGAACTGCAGCGCGTGGGCATCCGGCCGTGCGGCGACCTGCGGACGATGAAGGACGGCGCGCGGGTCGAGGTGGCGGGGATCATTCTCGTGCGGCAACGGCCGGGCAGCGCCAAGGGCGTGCTGTTCCTGACGCTGGAGGATGAAACCGGCATCGCCAACGCGATCCTGTGGCCCGACCGGTTCGAGGCGCAGCGCCGCACCGTGATGTCGGCGTCGATGGTCAGCGTGATCGGGCGGATGCAGCGCGAGGGCCTGGTGATCCATGTCGTCGCCGACCGGATCGTCGATCTGACGCCGATGCTGCGCGGCATCGGCGACCTGGACCTGCCCGACATGACCATGCCCGGTGACGGCGCGACGCATGGCGGGGCGCCCGATCGGGGCGAGAAGGGATGGAAGCCGAAGCTGCGGACCGATTATCACTATCGCGAGCGGCCGGATCAGGGGGATCTGATCCCGATCAAGTCCCACGATTTCCATTGACGTCGCCCCGGCGAAAACCGGGGCGACGGCCGCTTATTACACGGTCTGCTCGATCACCCCGAAGATCGGATGGTGGCGGTCGTCCTCCGCCCCGATCCGCACC
>CAISGR010000313.1 GCA_903884945.1 uncultured bacterium | reverse complement strand
CGCCGGGCGGCACCGCGCTGATCGTCGCGCTGCGCGTACAGCTCCAGGCCGTGCTGCCCGACCATCCCGAACTCACCCCGCTCGACGACGACCTCAGGCACCTCCTGGTCTCCTGGTTCAACCGCGGCTTTCTCGACCTGCGCCGGATCGACTGGAACAGCCCGGCGGCGATCCTCGAAAAGCTGATCGAATATGAGGCGGTCCACGCCATCCGCGGCTGGGGAGATCTGCGCGGGCGGCTGAGCGGCAGCCGCCGCTGCTACGGTTTCTTCCACCCCGCGCTGCCGGGCGAGCCGCTGATCTTCGTCGAAGTCGCGCTTACGGACGAGATCAGCGATGCGATCGCCCCGCTGATCGATCCGCCCGCGGGCTCGATCAGCCCGTCGGCACCGACCACCGCGATCTTCTATTCGATCAGCAACTGCCAGCGGGGCCTGCGCGGCATCAGCTTCGGCAATCTGCTGATCAAGCAGATCACCGCACAGCTGAAAGCGGAGCACCCGTCGCTCAAGACCTTCGCAACGCTCTCGCCGGTACCGGGCTTCCGGCGCTGGCTCGATGCCCGTACCTCTTCTGCGCCCGCGCCGCAGGGCGACGAACTCCGCCGGCTCTGTGCCCAATATCTCTGCGGTGACGACAGCACGAAGCGGCAGACCGCCGATCCGGTCGCCAGGTTCCACCTTTCCAACGGCGCCCGGCTCGAACGGATCAACCTCGCCGCCGATACCTCGGAAAAGGGGCTGGCGCAGAGCCACGGCGTAATGGTCAACTATCGTTATCTGCCCGAGCGGATCGACGCCAATGTCCAGCGTTTCCTGACGGACGGCCATGTCGCCACCGCGCCGCCGATCGCGCGGCTGCTCGGCCGCTCCGCCGGCCTGCACGAGGGACGGGCCTAGCCGGGGCGATGCTGCCGGGCGGCTTGCGCCGGGGCACCGACCCGGCACATAGCGCGACGACGGAACGACCCGCGCGCATCAGGAGAGGAT
Source organism: uncultured bacterium (assembly GCA_903884945.1). Taxonomy (GTDB): domain Bacteria; phylum Pseudomonadota; class Alphaproteobacteria; order Sphingomonadales; family Sphingomonadaceae; genus Sphingomonas. The sequence continues at coordinate 38,785 of CAISGR010000313.1, read as the reverse complement.
CGAATCATGTCCGAGCACCACGGCAGCATCGTGATGTACCATATTCCGGGCTGCCCCTTTTCCGAGCGCGTCGAGCTGCTGCTCGACCTCAAGGGGCTGCACGGCATCATGGCCGATCACGAGATCGACATTTCCAGGCCCCGCCCGGACTGGCTGCTGAAAAAGACGCGCGGAACGACCGCGCTCCCGGCGCTCGAACTGGAAAATGGCGAGACGCTGAAGGAGAGCATGGTGATCATGCGCTATTTCGAGGACCGCTTCCCCGATCCGGCGGTGGCCGATCCCGATCCCTATCGCCACGCGGTCGAGAACATGCTCTGCGCGACCGACGGCGCCTTCACCGGCGCGGGCTACCGCATGATCCTCAACCGCGATCCGGCCAGGCGCGACGAGATGAAGGCCGAAGTCGACGCGCAATATGCGCGGCTCGACGATTTCCTGCGCTATTACAGCCCGAACGGCAGCTATCTGTTCGAGCATTTCGGCTGGGCCGAAGTCGCCTTCACCCCCATGTTCAAGCGGCTCTGGTTCCTCGAATATTATGAGGATTACCGGATACCGCAGCACCTGACCCGGCTGCTTGCCTGGCGCGCGGCCTGCCTCGACCACCCGGTGGCGCAACGCCATCACGGGCATGAGGAACTGATGAAGCTCTATTACGACTATAGTCAGGGCGGCGGAAACGGCCGCATTCCGGAGGGGCGGACGATCTCCAGCTTCACGCTCGAGCCGCGCTGGCAGGACCGGCCGATGCCGCCGCGCGACAAATGGGGCCATGCCGCAACCGATGCCGAGCTGGGATTGCTGACGGCGTAAGAGCCTATCCTATCACTTATTCTACTTCTTGACCCTGGCTGCCTATCCGGGCTCCGCTGGGTACCAAGCCGCTCAGGCCGGGCCCGGCGGGGCCAAGGCCCCGAAGAGGCTGGACAGGGAGAGGGTATGCGCGATTTCGCGGGAAAGACGGCGTTCATCACGGGCGGCGCCAGCGGTGCCGGCCTGGGGCAGGCCAAGGTCTTCGCCGATGCCGGCTGCAACATCGTCATCGCGGATATCCGCCAGGATGCGATCGATGCGGCGTTGGCCGAGCTGAAGGCGCGCGGGGCGAACGCGCACGGGATCCGGCTCGACATTACTGACCGCGCCGCCTTTGCTGCCGCCGCCGACGAAGCCGAGCGTGTGTTCGGGCCGGTGCACCTGCTGTTCAACACCGCCGGCGTCTCGATCTTCGGCCCGCTCGAAAAGGCGAGCTACGACGATTATGACTGGATCATGGGCGTCAACTGGTGGGGCGTCGTCAACGGCATGCAGAGCTTCGTGCCGCGCATGCTCGCCCATGGCGAGGGCGGCCATATCGTCAATACCTCCTCGCTCGGCTGCTTCGTCGCGACCAGTGGTGCCGGCATCTATTCGGCGTCGAAATTCGCAGTGCACGGCATTACCATGGCGATGCGTGACGCGCTCAAGGACAAGGGGATCGGCGTCTCGGTGCTCTGCCCCGCCAATATCCGCTCCAACATCGCTGAATCGATCAAGACTCGCCCGGCGCATCTCGCCAATAGCGGCTATGCGGTGGACGAGCGCGAGATCGCCGCGCTCCAGGAGATCTATGCGCAAGGCATGGATCCGGAGGAACTCGCCGGGCACGTCAAGGATGCGATCGAGGACGACCGCTTCTACATCATCCCCTATCCCGAGGCGCGCCCGATGCTCGAGGCTGCCTTCCAGCAGGTGCTTGACGCGCTCCCTCCGATCGACAGCGATCCCGAGGGCCAGGCCAGGCGCGCCACCGCAATGGGCCGTTATGTCGAAGCGCGCCGGCAGATGGATGCCGAACGCTACGGGCAACCCGCATGACCGCGCCCGCCGTGCCGGAGCCGCGGCTCGATCGGATCGTCGGGATCAGGCACGGCCCCGCCATCGCATAGGATAACCGCGGACAGGGCGCCGGAAGAGCGCACAACGCCGAATGGAGAGAAGCCGTCATGCATGCCCCCGTTTCAGCCGCCCGTCCGAACGAGCCGCCGGTCGTGATCTCCGGCGATGCCCTGCTGGGCGCGCAGGCGGTCGGCCTGCCCGCTGACGCCCAGTCTTACCCACCACCCGGCCAGGCCTGGTATTGCGTCGTGGTGCTGGCGCTGGCGGTGATGGTCAACTTCCTCGATCGCGGCATCCTCACGCTGCTCGTCGAGCCGATCAAGGCCGACCTCAAGCTCAGCGACGTCCAGATGAGCCTGGTGATGGGCTTCGCCTTCACCTTTTTCTACGCGGTGTTCGGCCTGCCCGTCGCCCGCCTGATCGATCGCCGGAGCCGCAAGCTGATCTTCAGCACCGGCATCGCGATCTTCAGCGTCATGACGATGGTGACGGGGCTCGCCACCAGCTTCTGGCAGCTGTTCGTCGCCCGCATGTTTCTCGGCGTCGGCGAGACGACCAGCGGCCCCTCGGCCTATTCGCTGCTGTCGGACTATTTCCCGCCGCACCGCCTGCCGCGTGCGATCTCGGTGATGCAGGTCGGCTTCGTGCTCGGCACCGGGCTTTCACTGATCCTCGGCGCCTGGGTCATCGGCTTCGTCGGCACCAGCCCGCAGTTCAGCCTGCCCCTGTTCGGCCACCTCAAGGGCTGGCAGGTCGTCCTCATGCTGGTTTCGATTCCGGGCTTCATCGTCGCCGCGCTGATGCTCACGGTGCGCGAGCCCGCCCGCCGCGGCACCCAGCGGCAGGAGGCGGCCCCGCTCAGCGAGGTCTTCCGCCTGATCGCTTCCAACAAATGGATCTATCTGCCCCTGTTCATCGGCATGGGCCTGCGCTCGGCACAGATGTTCGGCACGCAGAACTGGGGCCCCGCCTTTTATGGCCGCACCTATGGCTGGGCGCCCTCGATGATCGGCTATATCGGCGGCCTCAGCATCTTCGTCTCGATGCCGCTGGGGCTGGTGCTCGGCAACTGGCTCGCCGAACATTACTGGAAGCGCGGCAGGGCCGACGCCAATGTCCGTGTCGTGGTCGTCAGCACCCTCGTGTCGGTGCCCTTCGGCATCGCCTTCCCGCTGATGCCGAGCCCTTGGCTAGCGGTCGGCTGCTTCCTCGTCTCCTCGCTCGCCTCGATCATGGCCGCGGCGCCCGAGAACGCAGCGCTCCAGACCGTCACGCCGAACCGGCTGCGCGGCCAGGTCACCTTCCTGTTCCTGTTCATCATGAACGTGGTGGGCATGGGGCTCGGCCCGATCATTGTCGGCGCGCTCAGCCAATATGTCTTCGGCGAAGCCGGCATCCGCTACGCCATCGCCCTGATGGGCGCGCTGATGGGGATTCCCGCGCTGCTGATCTTCTGGAAGGGCATGCCGCACTATGGCGCCGCGGTCGTGGCGGGCGGCGCGGAGATACGCTGAGGCGATCCGGTCGATTCAATCTCGGCGTACAAGGGGGCACCGTGGCTCCGGGGATCGCCCTGTGCGAACCCCCGCCGCTCTTTCGCATGACCGTCAATTGCCAAGCATTCGCCGGGTCTCTTTTCGGCTGATATTCCCGTTGTTTTCCGCTGTTTTTCCGCTGTTAGGCCGATAACAGCGCAAGCCATGCCAACCCATTGAAAGAACAGCGAAAAATCAGGCAGAAAATCCAACATAACAGCGGATGAAAAAATTGCGGCGAAACGCCCCCGCGACTCGCCCGATTTCGGGACGACTAGGCCGCCCGAAGGCGACGCACGGGACCGGCGGCGGCGCCCGCTTTGCCCGGATCCGCCGGATTCTTCAGCCGGTCAGCCGTTCTGCGGGCGCGCGCCTTCCGCTTTCCTCGTCTTCGCCGCCAGCGTGTCATCGAACACCTGGTTGCCCAGCAGGAAGGGAATTGCCGCGGCGCGCGCCTCGTTGATCGGCTCGTCAGGCATCGACGCAAGGATCGCATCGAACCGCGTGCGCATCCCACCGGCGAATTCGGGGTGAGTCAGGATGTAGAGATCGTTCGCGCGGATGCCCGCAAGCACGCGCTCGCCGACCTCGTCGGCCTCCATCCACACCGGCGAGTTGGGTCGCTTCTCCAATTGCTCCTCGCGCTCGCGATAACCGCTGTCCTTGCGGAACTCGGCCGGCCGCAGCTCGCCCGATTGCGCGATATTGCTCTGCACCGGCCCCGGCATGAATGCCGACACGCCGATCCGCTCCGCCGCCAGCTCGCCGCGGATCGCCTCGGACAGGCCCAGCACCGCTGCCTTGGCCGCAGTGTAGATCGCCGAATAGGGAATCGGGATCAACGCTGACTGCGAGGAGGTCGTCACGATCTGACCACCCTCGCCATGCGCCCGGATTCGCGGCAGGATCGTCACGAGCCCGTTGATCACGCCGCCAAGATTGACGCCCATTCCCCAGTCCCAGTCGTCGAAGCGGGCCTCCGCCACCGGCCCCATCACGCCCACGCCGGCATTGCCGATGAGCATATGGATCCTGCCGAAACGCGCCTCGGCCGCATCCGCCGCCCGGGCGAAGCCGGTGCGGTCGGTTACGTCGAGTTGCACTGTCTCGACCTGGCCGTCGGCGCCGAGCGAGGCCTTGGCGTCGGCGAGCGCCGCTTCCCTGATATCAGCGATCACCACATTGGCGCCCGCCCGGACGAGCGCGCGCGCAATGCCCAGGCCGATGCCGTTGGCACCGCCGGTGATGAAGGCGGTCTTCCCCGCCACCTCGGCCATCGGTGCGGGCATGGTCATGCCTCTACCTGCTGTGCCGCGCGCTTCGCGAGCATCTCGTCGCGATAGCGGTTGGGCATCGCCAGCGCCGCCTTGCTGCCCGCGCGGTCACCCATACGCCGCAGCCACGCCATCATGTGCGGCGTCAGGGCATCGTTCATCACGTCGGAATAGCCCATCGGCATTGGCTGGGCCATGGCGAAGCAGGAGATGTCCGCCAGCGTGAACTGCTCGCCGAGCAGATAGGGCCTGCCATCCGCCAGCGCCCCCTCGATCCGGGCGATCGAGGCAAGCACTTGGCGGCGCCATTCGTCCAGCCGCTCCTGCGGATAGCCTTCGCGCGCCGTGATACGCCACTTGTCCTGCTGCTCCTTGAGCGGGATCTTCTCGAGCTTGGCCTCGAACGCTTCGGGGGAAAGATCGGCGACCAGCCCCTTGATCATCCAGTTCCACGCCAGATAGCTCAGCGACGGGCAGAAATATTCGTCGACCCATTTGGTCCAGATCCGCATCATGGCCTTGCCATAGTCGTCTGCCGGCCGGAGCGCGGGGCCCTCGAAGACCGCATCGAGATATTCGTTGATGACGGTGGATTCGTTGATCACCTTGCCGTCGTGCACGATCACGGGCACCTGGCCATTGGGATTGATCGCCTTGAACCAGTCCTCATGCTGCTCGAACTTGTTGAGCGCGACATAGCAGCTCTCGAACGCGACGCCCTTCTCCTTTAGCGCGAGCAGGACCTTGAGCGAATTGGCACCCGGCTCGGCGTGATAGACTTCCAGCATTCGTCCCTCCCCATCCCGGCTCGGCGCCCTGCCGCAGCGATACTGCTGCCGGATGCGCGGCCGGATCTGTCTCGTAAGTCTCCCTGACGGTTACAGAACCGGCGGCCGACGAACAGGTCGGCGTTAATGCCAGTATTCGGACCACCATGATCCGCCGCCGACAAGTGCCCCGCGCCTGCTGCACCGCATGCCCCCACACGAAGATCAGCGCTCATCCTATCAGTATTTCTACCTCTTGATTCGATGCCCGAATTGATTTGCTCTACATACAGAAAATAAGGAGAGGACATTGCTGAACGGAGGATCCCGCCGGTCGGGATGCGCCGGGCATATGGCGATAGCGCCATTGCCTCGCCTCACCGCTATCGCGTCGGTGCGATGCGACGCGCACCTCCCTGTTCGCCTCTCGACGCTGATTGCCGACGCCTTTCGCATGCCCGCGGCACCGCGCCTCGCTGGCGAATGCCCGCATGCCGGGAGCGCGTCCGCACCACCTATCCGACGCCGCAGCTGAACGCGGCACGGGGGACGAGGCACGTCAACACAAGGGGAGGATAATGATGATGGACCGCACTTATTTCCACGGCAGGACGGGGCTGACCCGCTCGCTTGCCATCGGCATCTCGCTCGCGGCGATGGGCGTCGCGACCGCGGCATCGGCGCAATCCACCGGCAGCACCACGGCGAACGCCCAGGCCGCGCCCGATCAGGCCCAGGCGACGCCGGCCCCTTCCGACGACATCGTCGTCACTGCCCAGTTCCGCGAGCAGAAGCTGCAGGACACGCCGATCGCTATCACTGCGGTCAATGCCGAGATGATGGAGGCGCGCAGCCAGACCAACCTCGCGCAGGTCGCCGACAGCGCGCCCAACGTCCAGTTGAAGCCGCAGGGCGCGTCGTTCGGCCCGTCGATCACCGCCTCGATCCGCGGCATCGGCCAGAACGACTTCAACCCGGCCTATGAACCCGGCGTCGCGATCTATATCGACGACGTCTATTATCCGCAGCTCACCGGCGCCGTCTTCGATCTGCTCGATCTCGACCGGGTCGAGATTCTGCGCGGGCCGCAGGGGACGCTCACCGGCCGCAATTCCGAAGGCGGCGCGATCAAGATGTACTCGCGCAAGCCCACCGGCGAGAATGGCGGCTATGTCGAGGCGACCTATGGCAGCCGCAACCGGCTCGGCCTGCGCGCCAGCGCGGACTTCAAGCTGACCGACACCCTGTTCGGCCGCATCTCGGGCGTCTTCAAGCGCCAGGAGGGCTATGTCGACCGGCTCGATTTCGGCTGCGTCCATCCTGCGGGAACCGATCCGCTCAATCCGGCCCCGGGCATCCCGAGCACGCGCTCGGCCGGCAACTGCCGGATCAGCAAGCTTGGCGGCGTCGGCTATCAGGCCGTGCGCGGTACGCTGCGCTGGACGCCGGCGAGCAATTTCGAACTCACGGTGATTGGCGACTATACGCATGACGAGCACACGATCGCCGGCGAAGTGCTGCTCGCCGCCAGCCTCGACAACGTGAACACCAACGCGGCGCCGGGCATCCCCTATGACAGCCGCTTCATCTGCGGCCGCTTCTGCAACTACATCACCACAGGCCAGCCCGCCGGCGTCTTCTCCGCGCCACCGGTCGTCCCGGGCGCCAACGGCAAGGCGCTGCTTGCCACTTCGGGCACCGATATCAGCATCTATGATGGCTGGGGCGTGTCGGCACAGGCGCACTGGGCAATCAGCGACACGCTCTCGCTCGATTCGATCTCCGGCTATCGCCATTTCGAGACGACCTTCGATTCAGACGACGATCTGTCGCCGGCCAATATCGGCTTCGGCATGAACGACCTCAAGCATTGGGACTTCAGCCAGGAGGTACGGCTCGGCGCCAGGTTCGCCGACACGGTCAACGTCACGCTGGGCGGCTTCTACTTCAAGCAGAGTTCCGGCTACTCGTCCTTCCAGGATCTGCGCTACGTCCCGGTGTTCCCGCTGCAGTTCAGCCAGCCGGACGTCATCGATGCTGAGGCAAAGGCCGGCTTCGCCCACGTCGCCTGGGAAATCACCCCTGGGCTGAACCTCAGCGGCGGCATCCGCTATACCGACGAGAGCAAGGAATATCACTATTTCCGGCTCAATGCCGACGGCACGATCAACCGCTTCCTTGATCCGCTCGGCGTACTGACTGGGTCGACCGCGCGCTACAAGGCGAGCCGCTGGGATTATCGCGCATCGGTCGACTATCGCTTCTCGCCCGCGCTGCTCGCCTATGCGACCTTCTCGACCGGTTTCAAGGGCGGCGGCACCAATCCCCGGCCGTTCAACGCCAACCAGATCATCTCGTTCGATCCGGAAACGCTGACCGCATACGAGGTGGGCGTGAAGTCCGATCTGTTCGATCGCCTGATGCGGCTGAACCTCTCGGCCTTCTACAACGATTATAAGGGCATCCAGATTCCGGTCCTGTCCTGCCCCGATTCGCCCTGCGCGGCGCGCCTGAATGCGGGCGACGCTCATGTGAAGGGCTTCGAGGCCGAGTTGACCCTGAAGCCGACAACCGGACTGCTGATCGATGCATCGCTCAGCTATCTCGACTTCAAATACACGCGGCTCACTGCGGGCGCTGCCTATCCGACGAATCCGGGCGGCGCGGCGCTCACCGATCCTTCGGGCGCGCCGAAGTGGAAATGGACGGCGGGCGCGCAATACAGGTTCGACATCGCCGGCCTCGGCTCGATCACGCCGCGGATCGATCTGCAATATCAGGACAAGCTCTATACCGGCCCCTCCGTGGTCGCTGGCGTGCGCAACCTCACCTTCATCCCTGCCTATACGATCGGCAATGCGCGGGTAACGTGGCGCAACGAGGACGACAATCTCGAGCTCGCGCTCGAGGTCACGAACCTGTTCAATAAATACTATTATCTCAACGTGTTCGATCTGCGCGGCGCGGGCGCCGGCTTCAAGAAGGGCCAGCCCGGCCGGCCGCGCGAATGGGCTGTCACGCTCAAGAAGAAGTTCTGATCTCGGGCGGGAGCGCCAAACCGCACCAACCTCCCGCCTGAGCCTGGGGCGACGGACGATCCCCATCGTCCGTCGCCTGTTTTGTCGGCATTTCCAGTTGCGGGAAGCGCGGTCCCGCGGTCGCGTACCGGACGCGTCGGCTCAGGTCGGCAAGCCCAGCAGGGCACGGGTTTCGCCCGGGCTTGCGACGTCGGCGCCGAGATGCTCGATCAGTTCCGCGCCCCAGCGCACCAGTTCGGCGTTGTTGTTCGCCTTGCGGCCGTGCCGCAGATAGATGGTATCTTCGAATCCGACGCGGACATTGCCGCCGAGCAGCACCGCCTGCGCCGCCATCGGATAGGAATGGCGGCTGACGCCGAAGCCGGTCCACCGCGCGCCGCGCGGGATTTGGTTCTTCGAATACATCATCGCCTCGGGGGTTGCCGGCAACCCGTATTTGGTACCAAGCACGAAGGAATAAGGCGCGTTCCCGGGCAGGGCGCCCTTGGCCATGAGGTCGTCGGCGAACACGAAGTCGCCGGCCTCGAAACACTCGATTTCGGGCAGCACGCCGGCATCCTGGATCATGTGCCCCATTCGGGTGATCATCGGATCAAGGTTGATCGCGACGCCGCCCCAAAGGTTCATCGTGCAGATGTCGAGCGTGCACATCTCCGGCTTCAGGTCGAGAATATGCTCAAGCCGGCGCTCGGCCGTGAACATCAGCGTGCCCGGCCCGCAGACCGCAGGGTCTTCCTCACTCTGCATCCAGGTGCAGCCCGGCCCCGTGGTGACGTTGAGGATGACCTCGTTGTTTTTCTCGCGGATGAGCCCCACCGCCTTGCGATAATGCTCCAGCTCCTGCGAAGGTTGGCCATTGGCGTGCCGCACATGGAGATGGATGATCGACGCGCCGGCCTCGGCTGCGTCGAGCGCTTCCTGCGCGACGCGCTCGCAGCTGATCGGGAAATCGGGGTGGTCGGGAACCGGCGAACTGCCGGTCACGGCACAGGTGATGAAAACCTTCTCGGCCAAGCGTGCTCTCCAGAACGGCATCCGTCATGATGCTCCCCACGAGCGTCGCAGAAGAGCAGACGGTCAGGAAGGCCGCTGCCTATTACAGTACTGAAACTAACTGGATGCGCGGCGACGTCGACCGGTCCGCAGCCCAACGGGCCGCGACCACTTCCGGGATGACGGCACCGGTCCGAAGCTGCTATATCTCATAATCAATGACGCCAGGCGGGTCCGGAAACGGCGCCCGCGCGAGTGGTTGGAGAGGATAGCCGCAGTTCGCCGTCTCGTGCGGTGGAAGCCTAATCAGCCATATCGGGCACAAGAATTAGTGAAGGCTCCGGATGCGACGATGGCCCAACGTGAAGAACTGACCCGCTTCCTCAAATCCGCCCGGGCGCGCATCAGCCCGGAACAGGTCGGGCTGCGGTCGGGCGAGCGCCGTCGCGCCCAGGGGCTGCGCCGCGAGGAGGTCGCTACCCTCTCCGGCATGAGCGTCACCTGGTACACCTGGTTCGAACAGGGCCGCGAGGTGCAGCTTTCGGCCGCCATGCTCGAGCGCCTGAGCGCGACGCTCAAGCTCGAGACGCAGGAGCGCGAGTTCCTCTTCGCCCTGGCGCAGCATCGCCCGCCGCCGTTGGCCTTCTCCCGCGACGAGGTCATCCGCGAGAGCACGCAGCACCTGATGGACAGCCTCTCGCTCCCGGCCCAGGTCATTACCGACGACTGGACCGTGATCGGCTGGAACCGCCTCGTGACGCGCGTCTTCCGCGACTATGCGAGCCTGGCGCCACAGGATCGCAACCTGCTGCGCATCCTGCTGCTCAACGATCGCTACAAGGAGGATCCCGAGCGCTATCGTTGCATGGTGAAGCGGCTGACCGCGCGCTTCAAATGGGATTACAGCCGCACCGCGCGGGTCGAGGTGTTCGACGAGCTGATCGACGAGATGCTGCAGCAATCGCCCGCCTTTGCCGAGTGCTGGCACGAATCCGACATTGTCGGGCATTTCGAGGATATCCACACCGCCAATGTCGCCGGCGTCGGCCGCATCACCCTGCGCCACACTTCCTACGCGATCGAGGAAGCGCCCAGCCAGCGGCTGATGCTGTTCGCCCCGGTCGACGAGGAAAGCGCGCATCGCCTGAGGGACCTTGCGAACGCATAGGGCCGAACCAGCGCCCAGAGACATAGAGCGAGCGGCCCCGGCCAGCAGCGCACCAGCTGCTGATCGGGAGCAGGACCGCCGCAACCAGCAGATTGGCCGTGATGCCCGCGCTGAGGTCGATCGGTCGCACGCCGAAATCGCGTGCCGTGGACGGGAGCGCCGTCGCGATGATCGTTCCCTCGAGAATGCCCATGAACATCGCGAGCGCGACGACCAGCGCCCCCGGTCCGGGGACGCGGCGCTCCGGCAATGGAAGCGGCCATGCGCTACGACGCGGGCGCAGGTAGCACCATCGTCCTCAGCCCGTGCGGCTGAAATAGGCGATGGCGCGGAATTCGAAGCTCGCGCGCGTATTCGCGTCGGGCCTCGTCGTGTCGTGGAAGGCAGTATGCGGCGCGCGCCACGCGCGGCTGTGATCCGAATCGTGGAACTTGATCAGGATCGCCTCGTCAGCGGTCATGTCCGGGAAATAGAACCAGCGATGCGCCGGATTGAAGCGGAAGATGCTTGCCGCGACCATGTCCTCCTCGCCCTCGATCGGCGCGAACAGGGCATCGCCCGTCGGAATCTCGTCGACATCGACCTTGGTGTTCGGCACGCCCTCATCATCCCCGACGCTGCGATAGTCGCACAGCGCCAGCGGCCAGTCCTGCGGCGGCGGCGAGAAGGTGCGCCACAGGCTGAAGCAGATGAACCGGTCGAAGCCCGGTCCGTCCGGCATGGCCTTCTCGTAGAACCGCCGCGCGACCATTTCCGCTGTTCGGGTGGTGAAGTCGACATGCGCCTCCGCCGCGGGCGGCTGGATTCCAGCGCCCGAGATGCGCGGCGAGCGCAACTGCCCGCCCATCGGCAGCACCAGATCCGCCCCCGTCCAGTCCCGCACCAGCGCAGCGACCTCGTCGTGATAGACGCGTCTCACTTCCTCGGCATCGCCGAAGTCGGAGACCTTGCTGACATGCTCGCCCAGCATGAAGCCGTGGCTGTCCAGCGCGATCGGCTCCGCCGACCGGCGCGCATTGCGGATCGTCACCGGATAGGGCTGGTACGTGCCGGTATTATATTCCTTGCCCGGCGCCCAGAAGCGCCGGTTGATGCGCGAACTCGGCACCAGATAATCGATTGTCGTCTCGATCGCGTCGGTCGCCCCGCTCTTCGTGACACTGGTCATGATCACTTCTGCCTTCCCCTGGCGCGCTAGGCGGCATTTCCGGCAAACAGTGCGCGCACCGCATCCGGCACCCGCTCGGCCCTGAGGCCGCCGGGGCGCGTGGCGTCGACGACCGTCCACACGCGCTTCTCGGTACAGTCGACGCACACCGCGCCGTCGAGGGTGACGCGATGCGCGATGGTGAAGCTGCTGTTGCCGAACTCGGGCGCAGCGCTTTCGACGATCACGTCGTCGCCATAGGCAGCCGGACGCAGGAATCGTGCCTGCAGGTCCACCATCGGATAGCCGGCGACGTTGAGCGTCGCCAGCATGTCCCGCTTCTTCGGCAACCCGGCCGCCTCGAACAGCCGGATCGTGTTCTCGCCCACCATGTCGAGATAGCGCGGGGCATAGACGATGCCGGCCGGGTCGCACTGGCCCCATTCCACCCGGACGATGCGGGAGAAAAAGGGCGTCACTTGTCCTTGTATCCCTCGCGCGCGCGGCTGTTGTCGATCGCGATCGGCTGGCCGGTCACCGGGTGCGGATAGTGGAACGGCACGGTGTCGGTCGCCGGCCACAGCCGCGGCTTGGGATCGATCAGCGCGTCAGGGCCGAGCGGATCCTCGGGAAAGATCCGCGTCGCCATCGGGATGAAATCGATCGGTGTCTTCGCCCAGCCATCGGCGAACGTGCCATGCCAGAAGGGGTAGTAGCGAAGTGCGAGGATCTTCCAGACGCCGTCTTCGCGGACATATTCGTTTTCGTAGATGCCGCCTTCCCACCACGCGCGCTGATCGCCTTCCGCGCTCTCGTGCAGGCCCGCCTGCATCATCGAGCGCCCTCGCACCTGAGCGGTTTTGCGATCGGGCGCGACGTCGATCACCATCTGCATCTGCGGATGATCGAGCAGCCACCCATAGCGCGGGCCGTTATGGCCCTGCGTGAAGTTGGTCTGGAAGCGCTCGATATAGAGCCGGCGGACGCCCGCCTTCTTCTTGTAGATGCCGCCGAGGAACCAGACTTCACCTGCATCGGAGAAGAGGTCGACCACCTCGTTATATTGCGATTTATCGATCAGATAGCCGTAGGTATATTGCAGTTTGCGGATCGCATTGACGTCCTGCTGGATACCGAGCTCATGTTCGAGCTTCTCGATCCGCGCGACGAGCGCCGTGGTGTCTTCGGACATTTGCCTCTCCTCTTATTTTCTTATCTCTTGACGTGCTGGCGGCCGCCCGGGCAGAAATCCGGGCGCCACCGCCCGTTTCAGCCCGCCGCTTCGGCAGGCGGCGCATCCGCCGGCAGGTCGCCGATCACCGACTTCAGTTCCATAAATTCCTCCAGGCCGAACTTGCCGAACTCGCGCCCATTGCCCGACTGCTTGTAGCCGCCAAACGGCGAGTTGAAGTCGAGCCCGCCGGAATTGACGAACACGCTGCCCGCCCGGATGCGGCGAACGAACTGCTTCGCCCGCGCGGGATCTCCCGCGATATAAGCGCCTAGGCCATAGGGCGTGTCGTTGGCGATCCTGATCGCCTCCTCGTCAGTCTGGTAGGGGATCACGACCAGCACCGGCCCGAAGATCTCCTCGCGGGCGATGGTCATGTCATTGCTGACATTGCCGAACACCGTCGGCTGAACATAATAGCCGGTGTCCAGCCCTGCCGGCCGGCCCAGTCCCCCAGTCACGAGCGTGGCGCCTTCTTCCAGACCCTTGGCAATCAGGCCCTGGATCTTGTCATATTGCGCCTTGTTGACGACCGGGCCGATATGATCGCCCTCGGCTGCTGGATCGCCAACCTTCTTGCCGCCGAAGATGCCCTTCAGCATCTCCAGCGCAGCATCATGCTGCGATATGTGGACCAGCATGCGGGTCGGAGCGACGCAACTCTGGCCGGAATTGAGCAGGATGCCCCCTGCGCCGCCGGGGACGGCCAGTTCGAGCGGCGTGCCCTCGAGGATAACGAAGGGTGACTTCCCGCCCAGTTCCTGATGGACGCGCTTCACCGTGTCGGCGGCATTCTTGGCAACCATGATACCGGCGCGGGTCGACCCGGTGAACGAAATCATGTCGATATCGGGATGCTGCGCGAGCGCGGTACCAACACCCGGACCGTCACCCTGGACGAGGTTGAACACGCCTGCGGGCACGCCTGCCGCGTCGAGCACTTCGGCGAAGATCGCGGCCGATCCCGGCGTCTGCTCGGAAGGCTTGAGGATCACGGTGTTGCCCGCGGCGATCGCAGGCGCGACCTTGGCCACGATCTGGTTCATCGGCCAGTTCCACGGCGTGATCAGGGCAACGACACCGATCGGCTCGCGGACGACCTTGTTCTTGCCAGTCGATTCCTCGAACGCGAAATTCCGCAGCGCCTCGATCGTCGATCCGAGGTGGCCGAGGCCCGAGCCGGACTGCGCGGTCTGCGCGATCGAGATCGGGCAGCCCATTTCCTCGCTGATCGCCCTGGCGATGTCGGGGATACGTTTCTGGTATTCCGCAACGATGCGTCCGAGCAGCCCGAGCCGCTCTTCCCGGCTTGTTTCGGAGAAGGTTTCGAACGCCGTGCGCGCTGCCTTCACTGCCTTGTCGACATCGGCCGCTGTGCCCAGCACCACTTCGCTCGTGGGCTCCTCAGTCGCGGGATTGACGACGATGTGTCGGCTGCCACCCTGGCTCTCAACCCATTGGCCGCCGATATAATGTTTGAGGTAGCTCTTCATGTTCTTGTCCTCTTGGAAAATCAGTAGCCGACGGTGAAGCGTTGCCGGTGGTGTCTGGGCATCTCGATCTCGTCGAGCAGCGCGATCGCGTAATCCTCATAGCTGATATGGCTCTTGCCTTCGGCATCCGACAGCAGGGTGTCGCCGCCGAGCCGGAAGGTGCCGGTACGGGCGCCCGGCCCGAAAAAGACCGGTGGCGAGAGGAAGGTCCAGTCGAGCTTCTCCTCGCGGCGCAGCCGGTCAAGCGCGGCACGTGCCGGGGTTGCCTCCGGCTTGATGAAGTCGGGAAAATCGGGCTGATCGAGGAGCACCCGCCCCGGCGCGACTTCAAGCGACGCGGCACCGCCGACTACCAGCAGCCGCGGGACGCCCGACGCAGCGATGGCGGCCAGCGCCCGCTCGAAATCGAGGCCTTGGAATCGGACCGAGAGGATTGCGACATCGGCGCCGGCCAGCGCCCGTCCGATCGCCGCCTCGTCCAGCAGATCGGCGGAAACGGGCATGA
This sequence comes from uncultured bacterium, assembly GCA_903884945.1. Taxonomy (GTDB): domain Bacteria; phylum Pseudomonadota; class Alphaproteobacteria; order Sphingomonadales; family Sphingomonadaceae; genus Sphingomonas. The sequence goes on along the minus strand of CAISGR010000313.1, from coordinate 23,756 downwards.
CGCCGGGCTGCGTTGCAATGCGCGACGCATCGCGCGCGATCGCGACCACCGCATGCCCCCGCTGCACTGCCTCGGCGACGATGCGCTGGCCGACATTCCCCGTCGCGCCGACTAGACCGATCTTCATGCACGCTCTCCGTTCAGGCTAGGATCGCCTTGCCCTGGTGGGTCGTCTTCTCGTCGAATTCCGCCGCCTCGGGTGGCTTCGGCACGAGCAGCCCGCGCTGCACCGCGGGCCGCGCGGCGATCGCGTCGAACCAGCGCTGCAGGTTCACGAAAGGCTCGATCGGCACGCACGCCCAATCATGCCCGCGCACCCAGGTGAAGCAGGCCATGTCGGCGATCGAATAGTCACCGGCGAGGAATTCATTGTCCGCGAGCCGCGCGTCCATCACGCCGAACAGCCGCGAACTCTCGCGTACGTAGCGATCGATCACCGATGGCAGCTTCTCCGGAAAATAGCGGTTGAAGACCGTCGCCTGCCCCATCATCGGCCCAAGCCCTGACATCTGCCACATCAGCCACTGGATCACGCGGCTGCGGCCCTTGGCATCGGTGGGCAGGAAGCGCCCGAATTTCTCGGCAAGATAGATCATGATCGCGCCCGATTCGAAGATCGCGAAATCGCCCTCCTCATGGTCGATCAGCGTTGGAATACGCCCGTTCGGGTTGAGCTTCAGATACCAGTCCCGCTTCTGTTCCTGTTTCGAAAGCGTGATCGGGGTCACCTTATAGGCAACACCCAACCCTTCGAGCAGGACCGAGACCTTCCACCCATTGGGCGTTTCCGACGTCAGCAATTCGAGCATCGATCCCTCCTCGTCCTCGCGATCGGTGCGGATCGGCCGCGCCTTTGGCCGGTCGTGAAGCAAGGATGGCGCGTGGCAGCAAGGCAGCCGCTGATCCTATTACTCCAACTACCCGCCTCCACGCGGCGCCGTCCGCTTTCGGCTCGGGCGTTTGCAGACCAGACTGGCTACCCGTGGAGGATCGTTCAGTTGGCTGGTGCAGAGCCAGCGGGACCAGCGGTCTCTTCGTCGAACCGGGCAAGATCGCGCCCTGCGGTCTCCGGCAACAACAGCGTGGCGATTACAGTGCACAAGGCGCCGACAAAGCCCATCAGCATCATGCCCGTACTCAGCGCCATCACCGTCGACAGCCATGCGACTCCCTGGATGAAGATGCCGCTGCTCGCACGCCCGAAATTATACGCGAAGGCCTGGCCGTTCGCGCGCACTTCGGTCGGGAACAATTCGGTGAAGAAGGGCCCGAAGGAAGCGTAGATGCCGAACTGGAAAAAACCGTAGACGAGCCCCGCCGGCATCAGCGTCCACGCCGATCCACCGAGCGGCGCGTAGAGATAGACGGCCGACGACAATACGAAGCCGGCGCCGAACAGACGGAAGATCGTACCGCGACCCAGCCGGTCACCGAGATACGCATTGACCAGGAACCCGAAAAAGCCGCCAACGCTGTTAACGAGCACAAAAAGCCCTGCCACGGCAGCGCTGAGCCCACGCTCCGTCGTCAGGAACGTGGTGAGATAGTTGCTGACCGCAAAGCCCGACCCCTGCGCACCCAGCGCGAGGAAGGACGCAAGCACGGTGATCTTGAGAAAGCGCGGGCGAAAAATGGCCAGGGGCGAGATGCGCCGCCGCTCCCGGATCGCGCGCTCGCGCGCGGCGATGAACAGATCGGAATCATCGTCCTTGCGGCGCAGGAAGAAGACCAGCGCCGCAGGCAGCAAGCCGACCCAGAAGACGACGCGCCAGCCATATTCGGGCGGGAACATCGCCACTACCGGCCCGGCGAGCAGCGCGGCCAGTCCCGATCCGATCGCAGCACCACTGTGCACGACGCCCAACGCCTTGCCGCGATGCCGGGGCGCGATCATCTCGCCGAGCAGCACGGCGCCCACGGCCCATTCGGCGCCGAAGCCGATCCCCTGCAGGACCCGCAGGATCAGCAATTGCTCGTAACTCTGGGCGAAACCCGACAGGAAGGAGAAGAGCGAGAACCACAGGATCGTAAACTGCAGCACGCGAACTCGCCCAAACCGATCAGCCAGCCAGCCGCCAATCCAGCCGCCGATTGCGGAAGCGAAATAGTTTGCGCTGGCGATCGATCCCGCCTGCGCGAGCGTCATCCCGAAGGCCGCGACCAGGACCGGGATCAGATATTGGTAGACGAGCGCGTCCATCGAATCGAGCGCCCAAGCCCCCGAGCAGGTCCAGAAAACCCGCCGCATGCGCTTGTCGGCCCCGCTGTACCAACCAGCGACCCCGCCCTCCGCATCCACGGTCTCCCGGGCTTCGCTCATCCCGGGTTCCTTCTGGCCTGTCGGCGCCGCTGAATGCATCAGGATTTCTCTTCATCGTTACGACAGGTGAATTGCACCCCTGCGGGAAAGGCGTCGGCTATCACCCATGGGGCGACGGATCGGGACGCGGACCTTTCGAGCATCGTCCTCATCCCCTGCATCCGTCTCTCACCTGCCCTTCGCTGACAGGTCGGGTAGCGTGATGCAGGAGTGGCCGGGAGTCAGCTTGCTCTCAGGGGAAGCAAGCCGAGCAATAACCGGAAGTGCTGCAAAAGCGGTGGCTGCGTTTCGTGGTCCGCGCTGGAGTCAGTGCGTGCTCGCCTTCATGCGCCGATACTCGGTGGCGGTCATGCCGTAGCGCTGGCGGAAGGCGCGCGCGAAATAGGCGGAGCTGTTGAAACCCCATTTGAAGGCGATCTCGGTAATGGTCAGGTGCCTCCACCCCTCGCCCGAAATCTGCGACGCACACTCCTCGAGCCGGCGACGCAGGATATAGGCCGAGACATTCTCCTGATCCTCCGCAAACAGCATGCGCAGATAACGCGGCGAGATCCTGAGCCCTTCCGCAATGGTGGCGGAACTCAGGTCCGGATCCTGCAGCCGTCCCTCGATATATTGCCTGGCCCTCGCCTTGCGCATACCGACGACGCTGGAGTTCGTCATGCGATGGCCGAGACCGATCGAATAAGCAGTACTCACCATATCAAGCAGATGCCCGGCAATGCGCTCGTGGTAGCTTTCGTCGAGCCCCCGCTCGAGCTGCTGCCAGATATTCTGGGCCATCGCCGAAACGGTCGGCGTCAGGCCTTCGTTCGCCGGCAATTTCAGCCCGCACAGTTGCTCCGGGCAGGGCAGGTGGTTCTTGAGCGCGGCGGGCGACGCGCGCAGTAGCATCAACCTCGAATCGGCTTCGAAATGGATGCGGTGCGGCGCCGCATTGTCACACAGGGTGAAGTCACCCGCCCGCAGCCGCTCCTCATGGCCATAATGGCTGAACGTCGCAGCGCCCCGAATGAGCAGGAGAAACGAGAAGAGTCGCGATTTGGAGAGGCCAATATGAGTCGTCGTACGTTCGATATCGGTGCAGCTCGTGCTGATATCCGCCATGCCGAGCGAACCAAGCGAGCTCATCCGTAGCTCGGCGTGGAAATCCTCGCGCTGCGGCACGAAGGTCACATGCGCGAAGCGATCGGCATAGATGCCGTTCCAGTTGGCCGTTCGCCGGGGCGCGGGAAAATCCGCGCTGCAATAATGCTGCATCCTACCCCACTCCAATAGTGCCCCGCCTTCTCGCGAGGCTATCCGTTACCGCGCTGGGTACCGCAGCCGCAGCCTTCTCCCAACGCCTTTTCCCGATCGCACTCCTTTCGATCTGCGCCGCCCGGGGACTCGGAAGGCTCAGGAGAAGTAAAGCTTCAGCGCGGTGCGCGACATTTCCGCGCGCGCCGACGCGTCCGGAACCCAGCTGCGAAAGCGCTCGAGCGTATGTGCGTAGGTGATCCGCCCTTCATAACCCACGAATGGTGTGTCGCTTCCCCACAGCAGGCGCTGCGGTCCCACCCGGCGCAACAGTTCGGCGGCTACTTCCGACGCGATCACATCACCGTCCGCATCCGGATCGGACTGCCATGCAGCCGTCCCCGACAAGCGAAAGCCTCCCGACATCTTCACCCAGGTCCGTCCCAGATCGATCGAACCGAGCATCGCGGCAAAGCCGTCGCATCTCAGCGGATCCGCCGGATCCGGATGACCAAAATGATCCACAACGATATTCACGCCGGTCTCGTTCAACGCGTCGAGCACCGGCCGCAGCAACGGCCCCTCGATCGCGACATGCACATGCCACCCAAGGTCGCGGACGCGGCGGAAGAGCAGGCGATGGCTGTCGTCGCGGAAATCCGGCAGGCTCGGCTGGCGCGCGAGTTGCAACCTGATGCCGACGATCCCGTCGTCGCGCATCCGTTCCAGCGTGTAGCGATCGGTCTCCGGCGCGACGATCGCCGTGCCACGCAACCGGGCGTTTCGGCGCAGTTCCGAGATCATATAGTCGTTGTAGAAACCGGTGATGCTGAGGCCGGAGATTACGCCGAAATGCACTCCGTGACGGTCCAGCGTGTCGAGAAAATCCTGCGCGGTGAACGGGTAATTGGTCTGCGTCCACGCACTGCGGCTCACCGGCATGTCGTCGAGGAAGATATGCGCGTGACAATCGACGATCGGCGCATCCGGGATCGGGTCCTGTGCCATGCCTCAGCAACACCCTACGCGGGAGCCGCCGGACGAGAGCAGCCGACCAGCCCCAGGACGCGTCGGATTACCGTGGGCCGCCATGGATGCCGGTCGTCCGCCGTCCTCATCGGCGTGGCCACTCGCCGAAGCAAGGCCAAGCGCCGGAAACACGAAAGTCGATCGGAAACCCCTGGGCACCCTCATCTTCTCCATCCACGGATGCATCACTGGCACCTCTCTCTTCCGGCTAGCCACGGCGCGGGGTAAACAACATTCATTTTGCGCGCCCCTGCCTCGGCGGTAAAACTTTGCTGCCGGCGGGATCAAAGTCCCTGGAAGCTGGTCACAGCGATCTCTCTGATTGATGCGGCACGATGACACGAACCGGACGACTGGCGCTTGACCTGGAAGGCATTGGATCGTGCAAATCGCGACATGACCGTGCTTGCCTCAGAAAGCGGTCGCGTCCGCCCCTTTCAGCGATAGCATTGCCCGGGCCTCATCCGGCGTGGCGACGGCCAGGCCCAGTTCTTCGAGCATGACTCGGATCTTGAACACCTGGTCCGCGTTCGACCGCGCCAGCTGCCCGCGCCCGATGAACAGGCTGTCCTCCAGCCCGACACGGACATTGCCGCCGAGCAATGCACTCTGCGTGCAGAAATTCATCTGGTGCCGCCCTGCAGCAAAGGCGGAGAAGACATAGTCGTCACCGAACAGGCGGTCCGCGATCGTTACCATATGGGCGAGATTGCGCGGGTCGGCACCGATTCCCCCAAGGATGCCGAATACGCCCTGGATCAGGAAGGGCGGCTCGACGAGCCGGCGATCCACGAAATGGGCAAGCGTGTAGAGATGGCCGATATCATAGCATTCGAACTCGAAACGCGTGCCGAAACCTTGGCCGACCTCCCGCATGATCCGCTCGATATAGCCATTGTCATTGTACATGATCCTGTCGCGCGCACCCTCGACATAGGGGCGCTCCCAGTCATGCTGCCAGGTGCCGACGCGCGACGCGGCACCGCTGAAATCGAAAATGAGCGGGCCCATGTTGAGCGAGCAGAGTTCCGGCCTGAACGCCATTGCGCCTTCCAGCCGCGCATCGAGCGACATGGTCGCACTGCCGCCAGTCGAGATGTTGATCACGGCATCGGTCGCCTGGCGGATCTGCGGCAGGAAGGCAGCGAAATGCTCGGCGGCGGGGCTGGGGCTCCCGTCTGCCGGGTTGCGCGCATGCAGGTGCAGAATCGCCGCACCCGCCTCAGCCGCCTCGATCGCGGACTGCGCAATCTCGTCGGGGGTGACGGGCAGATAGGGCGACATCGACGGCGTGTGGATCGAGCCCGTCGGTGCACAGGTGATGATGATCTTGCTGGATTTACGCATGATTGGTCTGGTCCCGCATGGGGCGGATGGTGGAGGATCGCACAGCCATTGCGGCGGGTGCTTGACGCTCAGCCTTCATCGAACACCCTGCGCTGGGCGGTCGCCGCCTGGCGCAGCAGCCCCTGATCCGAGGCGACGATATAAGCCGAGACACCCGCACCGGTGAGGTAGGTAACATCCGGGTCGGATGCCGATCCGATATGCGCAAGCAGCGGCACGTCGTAGCGCCGGGCAGCGTCCGCGATCCGATCTACCGCCGCGACGACGGGCGGATCGCTCGTCGAGGACGCCCCGAGTCGCGCGGAGAGATCGCCGCGCCCGATAAAAGCGCCGGTGAGGCCAGGCACCGCGAAGATGGCGTCGAGCCGGTCGAGCGCCTCCGGATCCTCGATCATGGCGAGGATCGACAGGGACGCGTCGGCAAGCCTGATGTGTTCGCGAAAGCCCAGCGTGCCGTACCGCCCGGCCCGTGGCGAATTGGAAAAGCCTCGCGTACCTTCGTCATAGCGACAAGCCGAAACCACTGCCTGCAGCTTCTCGGGAGAGTCGACATGCGGCACGAGTACCCCCGCCGCGCCGCAATCGAGCGCGGTGAGAATTCCCGACATATCGGTGACCCGGACCAGGCTCGCCAGGCGCGCCGCGCGCGCGGCAAGCATCAGTAGGTCGATATCGCCTGGCCCGAACGGCGCGTGCTCGACATCGACGACGACAAAATCGAAGCCCGCTTCCGCGAGGATCTCGGTCGGGTGCGGCGATGAGGATTTGAGGAACGTACCCAGCAGCCGTTCGCGCGCGACGAGGCGGCGCCTGAACTCTGCCTGTGCCGCATGATGTCCGTCATCCCTCCTCATACTGCTGGCATTGGATAGTCATCCGCGTTGAGCACCCATCCCGGCATATCGGAGAAATCGCGCCGCGGCGGGCTGAAGATATCGACCAGCAGGTTATCCTCCGGCTCCATCGAGGCGGAAGTGTGGATCGAGCGCGGCGGGATGACGACGATTGACGGTGCCGGGCACAGCACATGCTCGTCGTCGCGCCAATCCGCGAGGTTCGCGGTCCAGGGCCAGCGCAGATGGTGGGTGAAGGCGCCGCCCATTGCGAGCGAGCATTGTTCGAAATCATCGTGGTGATGCGGCGAGAGCTTCGCCGGATCGCGCGGACCGGCCGGTTCGAACACATTGACCATCAGGGTCGTGCAACGCCAGAGGCGGCCGAAGCGACCTTCCTGCGCGGGCACGTCGAGGCTGTAGCTGCGGATACGAAAACCGTCGGGTGGGTCGGGCCAGCGCACCAGCGGAGGGATGTGCGGCTGGGGTTCGGCATATCCTGCCGCGTTCACGCACAGCGCGCTCAGGTCCGCCGATGCGGTGGTGAACAGTCGCACGAACTCACCGCCTTCAGGAAGCAAGATCTCGCTGTCCCCGGGGGGGATCATCGCGATATGCGCGCCGGACACTCGCTCTTCAGCGCCATTGGCCCGGACCACCGCCAGGGGCTCGCGTCGCTCGATCAGCAACACATATTCATCGACCTGTCCCTGCCGCACAAAGGTCCCGCCCGGTGCCGCGAGCGTGTAGGCGATGATGAAATTCTGCCCTCGCGCCAGCCACGTACGTCCGTTCTCATCCTCGATTTGTGGCGGAATCGCTCCGAAGAGCGCATAATGAGAAGCGCCGAATCCGCGCGATGCCTGGCTCACTGCCGGACTGGCGGCGGTCAGCCGCGAGCGGGGATCGGCATCGGCGTACATCGCGTTCTGGTCGGACATGGCGGTGGGGGCTCATCTGGAATCGATCGAAAACCGTCCCTATCCGGCTACCCGCCGACCCGCTTGACCCAAGCGGCAGAGAGCCTTGATCCACCCCGTCCTCGCGTCGGGGCGCGCGCTCAGAGCTTGGGATTCGTGATCGGTGTGCCGCCTTCGAACCAGTGTTCGAAGCGCCTGAATGTGCAGAGCCATCGTCCCTCGACCAGCCGGTATCGGTCGGTCGCGAGCGAAATGGTGATCGGCGCGTGCGTCGGCAGGATTCGCTCGCCATTGGCGGCATAGAGCATCAGGAAGCAGGTCGATTCGGCCACGCCGTCGCCCGTCAGCCAGGCGCGGAAATTGGTGAAGCTGTGCACCGAGAGTCGCGGACCCTGCTGTTCTCGCCAGGAGTAGAATTCCTGGATCTTCGCCCGTCCTTCATAGGAAGCATATTGCCCCTGGAAGACTGCGTCCTCGGTATAATAGCTGCCGGCATTCCGGCCGGAATTGGTGTCGATCTCATGCCAGTAATCGGCGAGTTGCAACGACAGGGTGATGTTCAGGGCGGCAAGCTGTTCGTCGATCATGGTCGGGATTTTCCGCTAGGTGAGAATCGGGATCATCGTCCGCCGCTGACAGCCAGGTTGGCGCCGGTGATGTAGGAAGCCGCGTCGGAGACGAGGAACAGCACGGCCGCGGCCACTTCGTCCGGACGGCCAACCCGCCCCATTGGGGAAAGTTTCGCTGCGGCCGCGGCGCGCTCGGGTTCGAGCATATCGGTCCCGATCGGCCCGGGAGAAACCGCGTTGACGCGGATTCCCTCGGCGCCGAGTTCGCGCGCCAGTCCGAGAGTGAGGCTGTCGAGCCCACCCTTGGAGGCAGCATACCAGACATGAAGGCCCGGCGAGCCGAGCAGGGATGCACGCGACGAGATGAAGACGATTGCGCCGCCCGAGCCACCGCGCGCGGTCGACATCCGCGCGCCGGCCTCGCGAGCGCACCATATGGCGCCGATAAGGTTGACTTCCACCACGCGCGCGATCGTGACCGGATCCACTTCGGCGAGCGTGCAGGAGGCGCCGGTGATGCCGCTGTTGTACACCAGTGCCGCGAGCCGGCCATGGCGATCAGCTTCGGCGAAGAGCGCGGCGACGCCGTCGAGCGTGCCGGTATCGGCCTGCACGGCGGCCGCCTCGCCGCCCGCTTCGCGGATACGCGCCACCACCTCCGCGGCCGGCCCGGCGGCGCCGGCATAGCTCAGCACGACTGTATAGCCCTGGCGCGCGGCGTCGACCGCGATTGCCGCGCCGATACCCCTGCTGCCGCCAGCAATCAGAAAGACCGGCCTCGTCATTACCTGCGCTCCATATTTTGCCCTTAGACCACGCGTGCGGCCCGGCTTGATCAGAAGGGCATATAAGCTTGTCCGTCGCGACGAATCTTTCTCGTCAGACCGGTGGTATCCACCGTCAGCGGCCCGTGCTTGCAATCGTCTCCGGCGCCGAATACATCTCATCGACGAACGATTCATATATATGAAATTGGAGAGCCGACCATGATCGCAACCAGCCATGTCGGCAGCCTTCCGCGCGGCCCCGAACTGACCCCCCTCCTGCTCGCCCGCGATGCCGGCCAGCCCTATGATCCCGAGGCGTTCGACACCGTAGTGCAGGCGGCCGTCGACGCGGCAGTGGCGGCGCAGGTCGCGGCCGGTGTCACCGTCGTCAGCGACGGTGAGCTCGGGAAGGTAGGCTATTCGACCTATATCATCGAGCGGCTCGAAGGCTTCGGCGGGAACAGCCCACGCAAGCCAGCGCTCGATCTCGCGCCGCTCCCCGAATTGCGGACGAAACTGGCGGCGATCATGGGCGCGCAGGAATTTACCCGGGCATCGTGCATCGCCCCGGTGAAGCTGGTGAACCTGCAGCCGCTGCACGACGACATCCGCCGTTTCCGCACTGCGCTGGACCGGCATGGCGAAGGGACGCGGGCATTCCTGAACGCAGCGTCCCCCGGCCTGATCACGGCCTTTCAGGCCAATGAATATTACCCGACCCATGAGGCCTATCTGGCTGACCTGGTCGAGGCAATGCGGCCGGAATATGAGGCGATTGCCGCAGCCGGATTCGAACTGCAGCTCGATTGCCCTGATCTCGCCATGTCGCGGCATACCGGCTATCAGGACATGGACGAGCCCGAATTCCTCAGGACGATCGAGGCCAATGTCGAGGCGCTGAATGCCGCCACTGCGGGGATCGCGCCTGACCGGATGCGGATGCATATCTGCTGGGGCAATTATGAAGGTCCGCATGACCATGATATTCCGCTCGAGCGGATCATCGATATCGTGCTGCGGGCTCGGCCCGCGACCATCCTGTTCGAAGCGGCCAATCCGCGACACGAGCATGAGTGGAAGATCTGGCGCGATGCGAAGCTGCCCGACGACAAAGTGCTCGCGCCGGGACTGATCGATACCTGCTCCAACTATGTGGAGCATCCCGAGCTGATCGCGCAACGGATCGAACGCTTCGCGGGGATCGTCGGGGCCGACCGGGTCATCGCCAGCACGGACTGTGGCTTCGGCACCTTCGCAGGCTATGGGAAGATCGATCCGACCGTTACATGGAAGAAGCTGCGCGCGCTGCGCGAAGGCGCCGATATCGCCGCTAGCCGGCTCGGCTGAAAGGCTTTTCCCGCCGCAGTCCAGCTGGACGGGGTCTTGTAATCGACGACGCTCTTCGCTAGATGAATTCAGATAAGCGAAACTTTCGCGTATTTGAATTGGAGAGCGGAATGGCCTGTCGGCGGAGCATTCGATGAGCGCACATGCGCTTCATGTCGAGCCGCTGGCCCGACCTGAGGGGCCGACGGTGCGCGACGCAGTGATGCGCCTGCTTGCCGAGCTCGGCATGACGACGATCTTCGGCAACCCCGGATCGACCGAGCTGCCGATGTTCCGCGATATGCCCGAGCGCTTTCGCTATATACTCGGCCTGCAGGAGTCGGTCGTGCTGGGCATGGCGGACGGCTATGCCCAAGCGACCGGGCGAGCAGCGCTGGTCAACCTCCACAGTTCGGCCGGGCTTGGCCATGCGATGGGCAACCTCTTCACCGCTTATCGCAACGGCACGCCCCTGGTGGTGACGGCGGGGCAGCAGGCGCGCTCGATCCTGCCGCTCGAGCCATTCCTCTTCGCCGAGCGCGCGACCGAGTTGCCGCGCCCCTTCGTGAAATGGGCGGTGGAGCCGGCCCGCGCAGAGGACGTGCCGCTGGCGATCGCGCGTGCCTTCCATATCGCCATGCAGGCGCCGCGCGGCCCTGTGTTCGTCTCGATCCCGATCGACGACTGGGAGCGGCCCTGCCCGCCTCATGTGCCGGCACGCGTCCTCGGCCGTACGGTGGCGGACCCGGTTGCGCTCGACGAGGTCGCGGTGCTGCTCGGCCAATCCGAGCGGCCGGTGATCGTCGCGGGGGCCGGTGTCGCCAACAATGGCGCCCGCGCGGCGCTCACCGCCTTTGCCGAGCAATTCGGGGCAGGCGTGTGGGTCGCCCCGATGGCGGCGCGCAATCCGTTTCCGGAAGACCATCCACTGTTTCGCGGCTTCCTGCCCGCGTCGCGCGAGGCGATCGTGCGCGATCTCGACGGCGCGGATTGTGTACTGGTGCTCGGCGCGCCAGCCTTCACCTATCATGTCGAGGGCAAGGGCCCGTTCGTGCCCGAGGGCGCGCGCCTCATCCAGATCGGCGACGATCCTGCCATTTCCTCGCGCGTGCCCCAGGGGCTGGCGATCGTCAGCGACGTGCGACTGGCACTCGACGCACTGGCCGAGCGCCTCGCGCCACGCACGGCCCCGCCGACCGGCACCGCCCCCGCGCGTCCGGCGCCCGCCGCGGACCGGCTGACCGATGCGCTGCTGATGGCGCGGCTCGCGGCGCTGCGGCCGGCCGACATCGCGATCGTCGAGGAAGCGCCGAGCACGCGCGGGCCGTTGCACGATTTCTTCCCGATCCGCGCCGGGGACGAGTTCCATACCTGCGCGAGCGGCGGGCTGGGCCATGGCCTGCCGGCGGCAGTCGGCGTGGCACTGGCGCGCGCCGATGAGCCGGTGCTGTGCCTGCTCGGCGACGGATCGGCGATGTATTCGATCCAGGGGTTGTGGTCGGCGGCGCAGCAGGCCGCGGACGTACGCTTCGTGGTGGTGAACAATGGCGGCTATGCCGCGCTCGACCAGTTCGGCGCGCTGTTCGGAATCGAAGTGGTGGGCAGCAAGCTGCCCGGCATCGATTTCGTCGCGATCGCCGAGAGCCAGGGCGTGCCCGCGGCGCGGGTAAGCGACCCCGCCCTGCTCGATGCCGCGATCCGGCAGCTGTTCTCGGGGGCCGGCCCGCGCCTGCTCGAAGTGATGATCCAACCGCAATGACGACAAAGCCGGGCACCGACCGGGCATTTTCAGGGAGACACATGATGACGACGATGAAAACGATGCTGCTGACCACCGTAGCGCTGCTGGCCGCGACCGGCGCCCAGGCCCAGACCGCCCCCGCCACCCCGGCAACGCCCGAGGCGCAGGAGACCGATTCCGGCTATGCCGGCGGCGACATCATCGTCACCGCGCAGAAGCGCAGCCAGTCGCTGCAGGACGTGAGCGCCGCGGTCAGCGCGATCGGCGCCGACCGGCTGCAGAGCGCGCAGGTCAACAACATCCAGGACCTGCAGACGATCGTCCCCTCGGTCAATTTCGGCAGCGACTTCAACCAGGCGAAGATCTTCATCCGCGGCGTCGGCGCCAACACCTCGACCACGGGCAGCTCGACCGGCGTCGCCTTCCATGTCGACGGCGCCTATGTCGCGCGCGCCGAGGCGCAGCTGACCTCGCTGTTCGACGTCGAGCGGGTCGAAGTGCTGCGCGGGCCGCAGGGCGCGCTCTATGGCCGCAACGCGGTGGGCGGATCGATCAACCTGATCACCGCCAAGCCGAGCGACACGTTCGAGGGCTATGCCCGGCTGACCTATGGCAATTACAACGCGATCACGAGCGAGGTCGCGATCGGCGGGCCGATCACCGGCGGCATCAGCTTCCGCGTCGCGGGCAAGACCGAGAATCGCGACGGCTATGGCAGGAACCCGGTCAGCGGCCGCGACGTGGACGATCTCAACCGCCGCATGGGCCGCGTCCAGCTGATGTTCGATATAGCGCCGAAGACCAGCCTGTTGCTGAGCGGCGAATATTTCCGCCAGAGCGACTCCTCGGGCGCGATCCATTACCTGCGCGCCTCGTTTCCCGGCGTGGCGCGGCTCGCCCCGCTCGGCGTGGGCGGCTACGCTACCAACCCGCGTGACCTGGCGACCGAATCGAGCCCGGGCACCGATACCGAAACCTATTCCTTCACCGGCACCTTCCACACCGAGCTGACCAGCACGCTCGGCATCACCAACATCACCAATTATCGCCGCTTCCGCACCTCCCTGTTCCAGGACCTCGACCTGTCGGCGGTAGTCGACAGCCTGCCGACCAACGGCCAGGCGACGACGGTGCAGGAGCGCCGGATCGATTCGAAGCAGTTCAGCAACGAATTCCAGATCAACTATAATTCCGACCTGATGAACGCCGTGCTCGGCCTCTATTATTTCAACGAGCGGCAGCGCCCGATCGACAATGTCGGCCTGAGCAACCGCAACGGCATGTTCCAGAACATCGCCGTGCTGCAGGCGGCGGGCGTCGACCTCAACACCGCCTATGCGCTGTGCGGCTATTCCCCCGGCACGGTGAACGGCACCGTCATCGCCCCCAAGCGCGTCTGCACCCATTCGAACCTGGGCGACGAGACCTTCGCGATCTTCGGCCAGACCGAGATCAAGCTGGGCGCCGTTTCCGACGCGCTGAGCGGCGTGACGATCAAGCTCGGCGGGCGCTGGTCGAGCGAGCATGTCGATTCGGAGAACCCGTCGATCATCATCACGCGCAACGGCGTCGGCCCGGTGCTGCAATACACCGCGGCCGGCACGCACCGTGAGCGGACCTTCAAGGACTTCACGCCGACGGCGGGCATCGAGTGGAAGCCGAGCCGCGACCTGATGCTCTATTATACCTATTCGGAAGGCTTCAAGGCGGGCTCGCCCGAGAATGCCGCGGGCAGCACCACGATCGTCGATCCGGAGACAGTGGCCAACCACGAGATCGGCATCAAGGCATCGCCGGCACGCTGGCTGACGGTGAACCTGGCGGGCTATGCTTATACGCTCAACGGCCTGCAGCTGAACAAGACGATCGCGGGCGGGCCGACCGGCTATACCACGATCTTCCAGAACGCCGCCAAGACGCGCGCCAAGGGCTTCGAGCTCGAGGTCAACGCCCGCCCGCTCGACGGTCTGACCCTCTCCGGCGCGGTCTCCTATACCGACGCGCATTATGTCGACTATCTGACGCTCGATCCGCTCAACCCGGCGAACGTCGCGGGCGGCACGCCGTATAACGCGGTGACGAACCCCGATCCCACGGCCTATGGCGCGCCCGGCGGCGGCAATATCCAGCTTGCCGGCAATCCCACGCGCAACAGCCCGCGCTGGTCGTGGAGCACGCACGCCGCCTATGAGATCCAGGCGCCGGGGCTGAACGGATCGATCACGCCGTCGATCGACGTCTCGTATAAGGGCAAGACCTATTTCAGCGAGTTCAAGCGCGATATCGAGAGCGCCAACGCCTATGCCATGGTCGATGCCTCGCTGACCTACCAGCTCGACGCGCGCAAGATCAGCGTGCAGCTCTGGGTGAAGAACCTGACCGACGTGTTCCGTCCGTCGAGCACCTTCGCGCTCGCCACCGGCCGGCTGATCGGGGCGACCTGGCTGCCGCCGCGGACCTTCGGCGCGACGCTCGGCTACAAGTTCTGAGGCGGATGACGATCGCCCTTCCCCGCCAGCCCGGACCGGTCCGGGGGGCGGGCCGGGCCGGATGGCAGGAGCACAGGGCATGACCACCGCCGCACATGACAGGCTGGGCTATGACCCGGCCGACCTGGAAGATATTCCCGGCACGACGATCTTCACCACGGCGGCGTCGCGCCGGGCCTATCAGCTCCACCGCTTCTGCATGTCGCTGATGAAGCCGGAGAACCGCGCCGCGTTCAAGGCGGACGAGGGCGCCTGGCTCGACCGATTCGCGATGACCGCCGAGCAGCGTCAGGGCGTGCTCGATCGCGATTTCAACCGGCTGATCGCGACCGGGGGCAATATCTATTTCCTTGTCAAGATCGCCAGCACCGACGGCTGGAGCGCGCAGCGCGCAGTGAGCACGATGACCGGGCTCAGCCCCGAGGACTATGCCGCGATGATGGTGGCGGGCGGCCGCCCGCCCGAGGGCAACCGCTCGATCAAGGGAGGATATTGAATGGCGCGGATCACGGCCGGCGTCGGCACCAGCCATGTGCCCGCGATCGGCGCGGCGATCGACCTCGGCAAGACACAGGAGGCCTATTGGGCGCCGCTCTTCGCCGGCTATGAGCGGAGCCGCGCCTGGGAGCAGGACGCGAAGCCCGATGTCGTCATCCTGGTGTTCAACGACCATGCCACCAGCCTGATGCTCGAGGTCGTCCCGACCTTCGCGATCGGCTGCGCCGACAGCTATATGCCCGCCGACGAAGGCTGGGGCGCGCGCCCGGTGCCGGTAGTCGAGGGCCATGCCGAGCTTGCCGCGCATATCGCGCAGAGCTTGATCATCGACGAATTCGACATGACCATCCTCAACGAGATGGCGGTCGATCACGGCATGACCGTACCGCTGTCGCTGCTGTTCGGCGAGGTCGCGCGCTGGCCGGTGCGCGTGGTGCCGATCATGGTCAACGTCACGCAGTTCCCGCCGCCCTCGGGCGACCGCTGCTGGCGGCTGGGCGAGGCGATCGCGCGCGCGGTAGCGAGCTTCCCCGAGGACCTGAACGTACAGATCTGGGGCACGGGCGGGATGAGCCACCAGCTCCAGGGCCCCCGCGCCGGGCTGATCAACCGCGCCTTCGATACCGACTTCCTCGAAAAGCTGGCGAGCGACCCGCAGGCGCTGCGCCGGATCACGCATTATGATTATCTGCGCGAGGCCGGATCGGAAGGGATCGAACTCATCATGTGGCTGATCATGCGCGGCGCGCTGGGGCCGGACATCGTCGAGCGGCACCGCTTCTACCACGTGCCCGCTTCCAACACGGCGGTGGGGCATATCGTGCTGGAGGCAGCATGACCGACGCCCCCCTGACCGACGAGGCCCGCCGCGCGATCGAGGCCGACTGCGCGCGGCTGATCAACTGCTACGCCAACCTGAACGATGCGGGCGACTGGGCCGGCGTGGCGGCGCTCTATGCCGAGGACGGGCTGATGACGCGCCCGACCGCGCCGGACGCGCCGATCATCGGGCGCGACGCGATCCTCGCCGCCTTCCTCGCCCGGCCGGCGCGGACGACGCGGCACCTGTGCGGCAATATCGTGATCGACGTGGAGAGCGCGACCACGGCGCGCGGCGCGAGCGCGATGCTGCTCTTCACGAGCGCGACCGCGCCGCCGCTGATCGGATCGTTCAACGACCGCTTCGTGCTGACCGAAGCGGGCTGGCGCTTCGCCGAGCGGCGCGGCGCGATCACGTTCGCGCCCTGACCAGCGGCGCGCTTTTCTCGGCACGATGACGGGGTATAAGCCGACATGACTGACAGCTCCCCTCCCCCGGCCACCGTCAAATCGGCGATGCGCACGCTCGACATCATCGAATATGTCGTGTCGCGCGGCCGCCCGCTGGTGGCGCAGGAAATCGCGGGCGCACTCGGCATTCCGGTCAGCAGCCTGTCCTATCTGCTCGGCACGCTGGTGGAGCGCGGCTATCTCGCGCGCGACGGGCGGCGCTATACCACCGGGCCGGGGCTCGCCCGACTGCAGACGCACAGCCCGGCCTTCACCCTGGCCGAGACGGTGGCGCCGCTGGTGCGCACGCTGCGCATCCAGCTCAACGAGACGACCAGCTTCTTCGTGCGGCGCGACTGGGAAGTCGAGGCGCTGGTGACCGAGACGAGCGAGCATGCGTTGCGCTATGCCGTGCAGACCGGCGCGCATGCCCCGCTGCACGGCTTTTCGGCGGGCAAGGCGCTGCTCGCGGCGATGGCGGACGAGGAACTGGACCGCTATTTCGCGGAGACCGAGCGCATCGCCTTCACGCCGACGACGATCGTATCCGAGCCGGCACTGCGCGCGGAGATCGCCGCGATCCGCCGGACTGGCACCGCGCATACGCGCGAGGAACATACGCCGGGCATCCACGGCCTGGGCCGCGTGGCGCGGATCGACGGCGACGTGGTCGGCGCGTTCAGCGTGGCGATCCCGGCGGTGCGCTTCGACGAGGCGACCGAGCGGCGCGCGAGCGACCTGCTGGCGCGGACAGTGGAGCTGCTGGAGGCGGAGTGATCGCCCGGCCGGGTGATCCCGGTGCGGACCGCGATCAATCGGAGGCCCGGCACGATCCACGTCAGGCGACGCCGCGGGCGACACTATTCGCACCGGTCGCCGGGGCGGCGGCGGAGTAATGCCGATGAAGCCGGGTTGGAGAATGCGTCGCCGTACGCGATTCCGGGCAATATTCGCCGATTTTTCGGAGTCGCTTGCCAGCGGGCCGGAAATGGCCTTTTCTCCGGGCCTGCGCGGCCTCGACTGAAGAACGCTGTTGGAGCGGCGCACGGGGACTGGAAGGCGGGCGATCCTGGCGCCGGCGACAATTGCGGCGTTATTGCCGATTTACCTGACGAATTTTGCGAGGGGTATCGGATCTTCATGACGCTGTTCTTCCGGGTTCGCGATCGCCTGTCTCAGCTGCTGGCCCGCGCCGAGCGGGCCGAGCGGTTTGCGGGGGAGCCAAGCACGGCTGCGCCCCGGGTTGAATCGGAGGACGGGCCGACGGAGATGCGCGCGCGGGACGCGGGGCAAGCGGCGATGCCCGGCCTCGACGCCCCGGGCTGGAACGACCTGACGCACGCCTATGGCGTCGCCGCGGATATTCCGGACAAGCTGCGCGCGCTGGCCCTGTCGCCGGGGCCGACGCCGGACCAGGACGCGGAGCCCTGGTCCGGCCTGTGGTCGAGCCTGTGCCACCAGGGCGATGTGTTCACCGCCTCCTACGCCGCCGTTCCCATCATCGTGGAGATCGCGGGCGCGGCAGCTCGCCCGATCGACTTCTCGTTCTTCGCCCTGCCGGCCGCGATCGAGATCGCGCGCCACGCCGGGCGCGGGCCGGACCTTCCCGACGCCTGGGCCTGGGCGTATCACCGGGCGATCGCGCAGCTGGCGGAGGCGGTAAGCCGCCACCGGGAGGAGCCGTGGGACCAGCCGATGCTACTGGCGGCGGCGGCAGCGCAGGCCGTCGCCAAGGGCCATGTCGGCGTCGCCGAGGCGCTGCTGAACCTGGATGACGACTGGATCGCGAAGATCAACAGCGACGCGTTCGACTGAGCCGGGCTTGGCGCGGGCGGGCGAGGCGCCCGGCCGGAGCCGGATCACGCCTTGATCAGGCAGGGCGCCCTGGCCGCCCGGAAGCGGACGCAATCCCACAGCAGCTCGTCCTGCCCGATCGCACGGCGGACATAGCGGACGGCGAGCGCCGCGGATTGCGGATCGGTCAGCGGCACGCCGCGCGCCGCGGCAGCCGCCTCCGTCCAGCCATAGATGGTGCAGCTTTGCCGGCCGGCGCATTGCTTGCGAAACGCAGCCTCCGTCTTCGCGATGTCGGCGTCGGCGCCGATCACGACGGCGAAAGTGTCCGGGGCGATCGGGCTGAATGCGCTCTCGCCCGCGCCGCCGGCCTTGCTGCCGCCGCTGCCACAGGCCGCGAGGAGGAGGGCGGCGGCGAGCGCGGCGACGGGGAGGGTTGGCGTGAGGAAGCGCATTGGCATCATATCCGCCGGAGGGAAGCCAGCGTGCCGACAGGCTCGCCCTTTTGGCGCGGGATCGGGAGGGCGGGCATAGCGTGGGAGCCGGGGAGAAGGATCGGGCGGGTGAGATCGTGGAGCAGGGTCGTCATACGCCGACGGTGTAGCAGGGCGTCGATGTGGCAGCCAACGCAAGATGTGCGCCCGAATTGCCGTCATCGGGACGGCCGCGTTGCAATCTTGAAAGCAGATGTTCGATCTTGCGTACTTTCAAATGCCTCAACGCATTCGCCAGTCATCCTCCCTCGCGCGCGCCTCGGCGTCGGCGTCGAACGGCTCGCCGGACATGGCAGCCTCTGCGTCGGCCATAAGCGCCGCGTCGCCGGAGCCTGCCTGGCGGTATTCAGTCGCCGCCGCCGCGCTCCGACCGCGCGTTTCCCGGAACACCCACATATCCTTTTCGCGGCAAGCGATGCCGCCCAGTGCCGGCGTCGTGAATGTCCGGCAGATTATACCGGATCGATCGCGAAAGGTGACAAGCATTCTTGTCGCCGCCGCATTGCTTTGATTGGAGGCGAGTTGCGTGTTCAAGGCGTGCGCGAGACTGCCCGACGCGACGAGAACGCCGTCGCGACTTACGATTGGTTTGTCGCCGCCAATCCGGCCGCCCAGGAACAGGCCAAGTGTCAGGCTCGCCGCAATCGCACTGCCGACCGACCAAGCGCCCAAGCCACGCGTCCGCCGCCGCTTAGCCCGCGCCAACGTAAAATCCACCACCTTCGGCGGCGCGACTGCGGCCAATAGTGGCTCGGGCACGGCTTCGGCGGCGATCGGATCGAACGCCCGCTGCAGCGTTTCGCGAAGCGCGCGGTGCCGCGCTACCGTTGCGGCAGCATCGGGATCGCCGCCGATGGCGCGCTCTACGCGCTTAGCCGAGACCGGATCGAGTTCGCCATCAGCATAGGCCATCAACTTTTCGGGATCTATCTTGCCGCTCATGCCGCTTCTCCCAGCGTTCGCATCAAGGCCGCCCGCCCGCGAATCAGTCGCGAGGTGAGAGTGCCCATGGGTATCTCAAGCACCGCCGCAGCCTCCTTATAGGCAAGCCCCTCTACGAGAACGAGCGCGACCGCCTCTCGCTGTTCCGGGGGCAGCATCGCCAAGGCGCGGCCAATATTGCCGAGTTCGACGCGCGCCTCGATCGCGCGGTCACCTGCATCGCCAACGCCTTCGCCGGCCTCCGCGCCCACGAAGGTCTCGCCGCGGCGCTTTGTCGCGCGGGTGGTGTCGATCCAGGCATTGCGCATGATACGATACATCCAGCTATCCAGTCGCGTTCCCGGCTGCCATTGCTCGCGCGCCTTAAGCGCACGCTCGATGGCCGCCTGGCAGAGATCGTCGGCATCGGCAGTCGCGAAGGCGAGCGTGCGGGCGAAGCGCCTCAGCCGCGGCAACAGACCGACCAGCTCGTCCTCGAAACCCACTTCTCCCTGATCCTTTCGCCTTTGCGACATGGATGAAACGGATGCCACGATCCGTTTCATCCATGACATGACAGAATTTCCAGCTCCGCCTAGGTTCGTGCGCACCATGATTTGGCGTCCACTAACTCCTGTCCTGCTGTCGCTCGCCGTGCCCGCCGCGGCGCAGTTGTTGCCTGCGCAGGTGCCCGGCGTTGTGAACGACGCGCTCCGCGGCGTGACCGATACGGTGACATCCGCACCTGCGTTGCCTTCCGCCATTGGCTTGCTGGCGCAGAATCGGCTCGATCGGATTGCGGCCTTGCTGCGCGATCATCGCGCCGAGATCGCCCGGGACGATCACGGCGATCTCGCACGTGCGGGCACCGTCCTCGTCAATGATCCGGACGATGCGCTGGTCTCGGCGGCGGCACGCGCAGGCTTCGCGTTGGCGGAGCGGGGCGAGATAAGGGGCCTCGGCATCGGCTATGCGCGTTTCGATTTGCCGAGGGGAAAATCGCTTGCCGGGGGGCTCCACGCCATGCGCAAGCTGGCCAAAGGACGCGATGTTTCGGCCGATCAATTGCATTTCAAAAGCGGCATTGTAGCGAGCGCCGCGACTTCGGGCGCGAGCGCTGCTCAGGGAAATGTGTCTGGGCCGATCGGGATGATCGACGGCGGGGCGACCATCCTCGGTGGTGCCATGGAACAGCAGGGCTTCGCCGCAGGAGCGCCGTCGCCTGGCGATCACGGCACGGCCATTGCGTCGCTGCTGATCGGCAGCGGCGGGGTGAATGGAGCAGCCGTCGGAGCGCGACTGTTTGCGGCGGACGTTTATGGCAAGGATCCGGCAGGCGGTAACGCGCTTGCCATCGCCAAGGCACTGGCTTGGCTCAGCAGCAAGCGTGTGCCCGTGACGGTAATCAGTTTGGTCGGCCCTTCGAACCCGTTGCTCGCGCGCGTCGTGCAGGCGGTGCAGGGGCGTGGTATGATTATCGTTGCGGCGGTTGGTAACGATGGCCCCGCCGCCCCGCCGTCCTATCCCGCTTCATATCCCGGCGTGATCGCGGTGACCGGTGTCGATGCGCGCGGGCACGCTCTGATCGAAGCAGGGCGCGCGCTGCATCTCGACTATGCCGCTCCCGGCGCTGACATGCTGGCGGCCGATGTGGGGGGGCGGGCCGTGGCAGTACGCGGCACGTCGTTCGCCGCGCCGCTGGCTGCCGCGCGGATCACGCGCTTTGCCGACCTCGGTAGGGCGGCCGCGCTCCGGGCGGCGGACAGCGAAGCACGCAAAGCGGGTCCGGCCAGCCGTTACGGGCGCGGAATACTCTGCGAGAGCTGCAGGACAGTCCCGAAAAAATTTTCCGGCGGCGCGGATTAAACGCCAGACAGCACCCGTTCTTCCCTTGTGGGCGCGATGAGGAGCCCGCACGATCAAGGAAGGAATGACACGATGAAGGCACTTCTTATCGGCACGACCGCGATCGCTCTCGCCTTCGGCGCGGTGCCCGCGTCGGCGCAGTTGCTGGGCGGTGGCGGCGGGCTCGGCGGCAACCTCGGTGGATCGCTCGGCGGCGGCCTCGGCGGAATCGTCAGTCCCGGCACCAGCTCGCTGGGCGGTACCCTCAACGGCGCGTCGACCATCACGCGCGGCGCGCGCTCGACGACGCGGGGCACGCTCGACAACACCGCAGCGACCAATGGGTCGACCAAGGTTGATCGCCGCAAGGGCAGCGTGTCGACCAGCCACTCAGTCGACAGCACGCTCAGCGGAGCCGTCGCCAACGCGACTGGTCCGGCAAGCGGCTCGGGATCGGGCAGCGCCAGCGGCTCCGCGTCGGGAAGCGGCAGTGCGCAGTTGATTGGCACGGATGCCGTTCAGGGTGGAGCGGATCACGCGGCAGGCGTCACCCGAAATGCGCTCGGCTCGGCTCGTAACCGCGCGAGCGATGCCGCAGGCACCCTGGGCCACCGCGCTGCCGCGCTGACATCGAGTTCCGGTTCGGCAGATGGCAGTGCCTCGGGCAACGCGAACGGCGGCGTCGGCGACCTGACGTTCGCCGGCAGCGGCGACGCGAATGGATCGGGCGGCTTCACGGTCACGCGCGGCATGAAGGTACGCGACGCCGCCGGAAGCGTGATCGGCCGCGTCCGTTCAGTAGCCACCGATGCGCAGGGCCGGATCGAGACGATCAGCATGAAGGTCGGCGATAAACTCGCGACGCTGCCCGCAACCAACTTCAGCGCCAACGGCGGTATTCTCGTCTCGGCAATGGGCGAGAGCGAGGTACAGAGGGCGGCGAAATGATTGCAGGCTCACAAGAAGCCTCGGAAATTCATGGTGTCGGCCTGGGCGGATTTTCCGTCCAGCCGACGGCCTTTGTTGCCGAGGGACGGACTATTCGAGACTGCAGCGGGCGCTCGCGATCAAGTCATTGCGGTCACAGACCGATCAATGCTCCCGGTTTGGCTACCCTTCCGTCACTTCTGAAGGGAAGGCGCACAACCAGGCGCCCCTTCACCCCCGCCCCGCATAAGCCTTGACCAGATCGAACAGGAAATCCCGCCCGACATATACCGAGCGCACCTCGCGCCGCTCGTTCAGGCCGTGGGCGCCGTTGCCGTCCGGATCGCCCCAGCCACCGGGCACGCCATAGGTGGGGATGCCGATCGGGGCGATATAGGTGGCGTCGGTGGCGCCCGTCATCATCGTCGGGACGAGCGGGATGCCCGGGAAATAGCGGGCGACGAGCTTTTCCGCCGGGCCGAGGATTTTCGGATCGAGCGGCGGGGGCACGGCGACGGGGCGGAGGCGGCCGACCAGCGTGACCTTCGCCGCGGGATCGCCGATCGCCGCGATCAGCGCGGCGCGGGTGGTGTCGGCATCCTCGCCGGGCACGATGCGGCAGTTGACCGTGGCCTTTGCGCGCTGCGGCAGGGCGTTGGCGGCGTGGCCGGCCTCCAGCATGGTCGCGACACAAGTGGTGCGCAGCATCGCATTATAGGTGCGATCGGCAGAGACCAGAGCCTCGGCGGCGCGATCAGTCGGGTCCCTGGCGAGCGCCACCATGGCCTGGCCGATCCGGTCGTGCCGCGCGGCGCCCTCCTGCGCGAAAAGGGCACGGGTGGTGTCGTTGAAATGGACCGGGAACTTGTAGGCGCGGACCTTCGCGATCGCATCGGCGAGCTCGTAGATGGCGTTGTCGTCGATCGGGATCGAGCTGTGGCCGCCGGGGTTGGTCGTCTCCACCTCGAAGGTGCGATTGGACTTCTCGCCGATCTGGATCGACTGGGTGACGATCCGGCCATGCCCGTCCGTGGTGCCTCCACCGCCCTCGTTGAGCGCGAATTCGGCAGCGATGAGATCGGGGCGATGCTCGGCGAGCCATTGCGCGCCGTTCATGCGCGCGCCCGATTCCTCGCCGCAGGTGAGCGCGAGCTTGATCGTGCGCCGGGGCCTGAAACCCTGTTGCTTCAGGCGGATCAGCGTATCGACCCAGGTGGCGACCATCGCCTTCATGTCGGCGGTGCCGCGGCCGTAGAAATAACCGCCTTCCTCGATCAGGGCATAGGGATCGCGCTGCCAATCCTCGCGGCGGGCATTGACCACGTCGAGATGGCCGAGCAGCAGCATCGGCTTCGCGGTGGGCGAAGTGCCGGGGAGCTGGGCGACGAGGCCCCCATCGAGCGGGAAGCCCTCGGCCGTGAACAAGGT